>NZ_FMHZ01000002.1:1938333-2240277 GCF_900090315.1 Micromonospora citrea
CCCACGCGCCGATCGGCAGCAGGCCGCTGACCATCGACGGCGTCGACCGCGACCACACCTGCACCGCGATCTCCCGGCGCTGCCGGTCGCTGCGGACCACGTCGAGGTCGGCCAGGTGGGCCAGCACCGGGCGGGTCGCACCGGCGAGCTTCACCGTACGGGCGGCCGACAGCGTGGAGACCAGCGCGGTGGCGAACGCGGCCCGGGCCGCGACGGTCGCCCGCGCGGAGCGTTCCAGCCGGGGCCCGAACAGCGTCGCGACCAGTCCGGACACCAGCATCGTCCCGGCGAAGAAGAGCCCCGGCACCACGCTGCCGGTCACGGCCGTCATCGCGGCCAGCAGCACGAGGGAGATCCCCTGGTCGCTGACGTTGTCGGCGAGCTGCACCACCCGCTCGGTGTCGCCGCCCTGGGCCACCACCTCGGCCGGGGTGTGGCCGCTGACCCGGCGCGGCCCGGTCTGCCCGTGCACCAGCCGCAGGCTGATCCGCAGCATCTGCCGGACCCACCACTGCGGGAACCGGTAGCCGGTGAACCAGTGCACCGGCACGGTGACCAGCAGGGCGGCGACGATCCCCGTCGCCGGCAACCAGGGCTCGCCGACGCCGTCGACCAGGTCGGCCCAGAGCCAGGGCAGCACCGGGCCGTCCAGCCCCAGGATCACCAGCAGCACGAAGAGCGACAGCGAGGCCAGCCCGTACCGGGGGTCGTTGACGCACAGCCGCAGGACCTCGCGCAGCTCCCGCAGACCCCGCAGCCCGCGGGGCGGGGCCGACGCCGCGGACGCCTCGCCCTCGTGCGCCGCCGACGCCCCGTCGCCGCCCCGCGCCCCGCCGCCGTCGCCCGCCGCCGGCGGCACGGCCGCGTCCGGCAGGGCCGGCGACCCGGCCGCGTCCGGGCTCGCCGGCGGCTCGACCGCGTCGGGGCCGGCCGGCGGCCACGGCTCGGACGGGCCGGTCAGCAGGTCCACGCCGCCGGACCGGGTCACCGAACCGGCGTGCGCGTACGCGGTGGCGTGGCTGGTGGCGAGCAGCTCGGCGAAGCGTTCCGACTCCCGCAGCGGGCCGGCCTCGACCACCGCCCCGTCGGCCATCACCACGACCTCGTCGCAGCGGCGCACGGACGAGAGGCGGTGCGCGATGACGATTCCGATCCGGTCGCGCAGCAGCCGCTCGGTGGCCTGCTGCACCCGCGCCTCGGTGACCGGGTCGAGACGGGCGGTGGCCTCGTCGAGGATCACCACGTGCGGGTCACGCACCAGGATCCGGGCGAAGGCGACCAGTTGCTCCTGCCCGGCCGAGAGCACGTGCCCGCCCTCGCCGAGCCGGGTCTCCAGGCCGTCGGGCAGCTCGGCGATCCAGCCCGCCAGGCCCAGCTCACGCAGCGCCCGGGCGGCGGCCTCGTGCAGCTCCGGCTCGAACAACGCGACGTTCTCGACCAGGGTGCCGGCGAGGATCTCGGTGCGCTGGGGCACCACGGCGATCCACCGGCGCAACTGCTCGACGTCGAGGTCCCGCAGGTCGCGGTCGGCCAGGAAGACCGTCCCGGGTGGCACGTCGACGGCCCGGGTGAGCACCTTGGCCAGGGTGGACTTGCCGGAGCCGGTCCGGCCGACCAGCGCGTACGAGCGGCCCCGGGTGAACGTCAGGTCGACGTCGCGCAGCGCGGGGCCGCGCCCGCCGTCCGACTCGCCGCTCGGGTAGCGGAAGGTGAGGCCGCGGACGCGCAGGTCGCCCTCGGTCGGGGCGGCCCCGCCCACGGGCTCCTGCGGGGCACCCGCCAGCAACTGCACCCGGCCCCACGCGCCGAGGGCGTACTGGAGTTCGGGGACCATCCGGCTGACGTGCTCGACGGTCATCCCGAACCCGATCACGAGCAGCCAGACCGCGGTGAGCCGGGCCCCGTCGATCCGGCCGCCGACCAGCGCCCACGCTCCGCCGAGCACCACGGCGGCGATCGCGGCGACGCTGGCGCCCGCGGCGACGGTGGTGACCCGGGCGGACATCCGCCACACGCGCACGCCGCGGTCGAGCACCTCGGCCGCCCGCCGGGCGTAGAGGCGCAGCACGTACGGCCGGGCCAGGCTGGTGCGCACGTCGTCCTGGCCGTGGACGGCCTCCTCCATGACGGCGGCGAGGTCGGACCACGCCTCCTCCTCCGCCATCCGGGCCGGGCCGATGCGTGCGGTGGGCTTGCGCAGGCCGACCGTGAGCAGCACGGCGAGCAGCAGCATCCCGACCCCGGCCGGCCACCAGACCGCGAGGGCGACCAGCGTCGAGAGCAGGCCGGCGGTCAGCCCCTGCGTGATCCGTACGCCCTGGTTGCGCACTGCGGCGGCGACCTGGTAGACGTCGCCGTCGATGCGGTCGAGCAGCTCGCCGACCGGCGTGGTCTCCAGGGTCGGCAGGTCCTGCCCGAGCGCCACCCGGCACAGCCGGCGGCGCACGTCGGCGGACCAGTCGGCGGTCAGCCCGGCCATCATCAGGCTGACCACGAGGTCGCTGAGCACGGCGGCGACCAGCGCCGCCGCGAGCAGCGCGAAGAACCCGCCGGCGCGGTGCACCAGGACGGGGCCGGCCAGCGCGGCGGCGGCGGCCTGACCGCCGGCGCCGAACACGATCAGGAAGGTCACGACCGCCATGCGGCGGGGCGAGGTGGCCCACAGGTCCCGGAGCAGACGCATCAGGAGTCCTTCCGGAAGACGGCGACGGAGCGTCCAGCCTGCTCGGTCGGGGTGTCCCTTTCAACGCATTTACGGCCCACCCACCGCCCGCGCGACGCCGCCGGTCGCGCATGCGACACCGGGTGGACGGGTCAGGTCCGGGCGACCCGGCGGACGATGCCGAGCAGCGCCACAGCGCTGGTCCGGGCCATGCCCGGCGGCTCAGAAGAGCACGGTGGCCAGCGTGCCGACCGGCCGGAAGCCGCAGCGCTCGTAGACCCGGCGGGCCGGGGCGTTGAAGTCGTTGACGTAGAGGCTGACGGTCGGGGCGACCCGCAGCAGCGCGTCGCGCACCACGGCCGCCATCGCCGCCGTCGCGATGCCCCGGCCCCGCCACTCGGGGGCCACCCAGACCCCCTGCACCTGGGCGGTCCGGCGGGTCACGACGGCCAGCTCGGCCTTGAACACCACCTGGCCGTCGACGAACCGCGCGTACGCCCGGCCGGCCCGGACCAGGTCGGTGACCCGCCGCCGGTAGCCACGGCCGCCGTCGTCGGCGAGCGGCGAGACGCCCACCTCCTCGGTGTACATCGCCACGGCCGCCGGGAAGAGCCGGTCGATCTCGCTGCCGCGCACCCGCCGCACCTGCGGGTCCGCCGGCAGCGCCGGCAGCGCGTCGGTGGCCAGCAACGGCTGGTTCGGGCGTACGTCCCGGGCCGGCCCCCAGACGTCGCAGAGCCGGTCCCAGAGGCCGAGCACGGCGTCGGCCCGGCCCACGATGGACGAGCAGAGCCGCTCCTCGCCGGCGAGCAGGTCGGCGTACGCGGCGACGGCCGGCTCGGTGGCCAGCACCGGGGTGAGGTTGCCGCCGATCCAGCAGACGGACTCCAGGTTGCGGCGCGTGCCGTAGCCCAGCACCCGCCCCTCGGCGCGCCACCAGGCGAGGCCGCGCGCGGCGACCCGCTCGGCGACCTGCGCGCCCGCGAACGGGTCGAGGTCGAGCAGCCGCTCGACAGCGCGGCGTTCCGACTCTCCGAGTTGCCGTACCGGCACCGTCAGCACGGCTACCAGCCTGCCAGATCCGCCCCCCGCCCCGCCGGGCGAGTGACGAGAGGGACTACGGCACCGCGACCGGCGCGGGATCGGGCGCCGCGGACCGGTTGCGGGCGGCCCAGCCGACGACTCCGGGCACCAGGGCACCGAGCGACAGGAACAGGGCGCCGAGCACCAGCCACCCCGGCCCGCCCCAGCCGACGGCCAGCGTGGTGACCACCACCGGCGCCACCATCTTGCCCAGCTCGTAGCCCATGCTGTACGCGCCCTGGTACTGCCCGTGGGCGTTCTCCGGCGCCAGGCCGAAGGAGATCCCCCAGCCGGCGGCGGAGTGCCACAGTTCCCCGACCACGTGCGCGAGCGCGCCGCCGACCAGCAGCGCGACGGCGACGCCCGTGGAGCGTCCGCCGCTGGCGGCGAAGAGGACGCAGGCCGCGGCGATGGCGAGCCCGGCGCGCCGGGCCGCCCGGGCCGCGCCGGTGAGGCTCTCGGTGCCGCGCGCGGCGCGGACCTGGAAGAGCACCACCACCAGCGTGTTGACCAGCATCAGCCCGGAGAGCACCCAGGCCGGTGCCCGGGTGTGCCCGACGATCCAGAGCGGCAGGGCGATGTTGAGCAGCCCGAAGTGCATCGACATGAGCCCGTCGAGCACGGTGAACGCCAGGAACGGCCGGTCCCGCAGCGCGATCAGCCGGGGGCCGTGCGTGGGGGCGGGCGTGGGCGCAAGGTACGGCAGCCGGGTGAAGACGGCGGCGGCGAGCAGGTAGGTTACCGCGGCGGTGAGGATCAGCGCCGCGTACGCCGCCCGGGTGTCGGCGGCCAGCGCGAAGCCGGCGAGCACGGCGCCCACCGAGATCCCGACGTTGGTGGTGGCCCGCAGGTAGGCGCGGGTGCGGACGCGCTGGTCGGCCGGGACGGAGCCGGCGATGAGCGCTCCCTTGGCGCCCCGGTCGGCGGCGTCGGCGACGGCGGTGGCCGCGCCGACGGCGAGGAACGCGGGAAGCGATCCGACGGCCAGCAGCGCGGTGGTCAGCACGCCGCCGACGACCAGCGCGACGACCTGGGTGGCCCGGGGGCCCAGCCGGTCGGCCAGGTAGCCGGCGGGGGCGCTGGCCAGCAGGCCGACCAGGGCCGAGACGGTCAGCCCGAGCCCGACCTCGGTGGCGCTCAGGCCGGCCGAGCGGGTGAGGAAGAGCGCGCTGGCCACCAGCCACAGGCCGCGCCCGACGGTGCGGACGAGGGTGCCGAGGGTGAGGATCCGGGCCGGGCCCGGTTCAGGAAGGAGTCGCACCCGGGGACCTTAACAAGACGTACGTACGGTTTGCATCTGCCTTCCCGCCATCCGGCCCCGCGTACGGCGAAGGGGTGGCCGCTCCCGACGGAGCGGCCACCCCTTCGGTGGCCCCACACCCGCCTGCCGGCGGGACGGACGCTTCAGTGCACGGTGACGGTCGCCCCCGGGAGCAGGCCGCGCAGCTCCTCGGGCAGCTCGGCGCCCATCTCGTCGGCGATGCGCAGCGCCTCCTCGATGAGCGTCTCCACGATCTGCGCCTCCGGCACGGTCTTGACGACCTTGCCCTTGACGAAGATCTGGCCCTTGCCGTTGCCGGAGGCCACGCCCAGGTCGGCCTCGCGGGCCTCGCCCGGACCGTTGACGACGCAGCCCATCACGGCGACCCGCAGCGGCACCGGCAGCCCCTCCAGGCCGGCGGTGACCTCCTCGGCGAGCTTGTAGACGTCGACCTGCGCCCGCCCGCAGGACGGGCAGGAGACGATCTCCAGGCCGCGCTCGCGCAGCCCGAGCGACTCCAGGATCGCGGCGCCGACCTTGATCTCCTCCACCGGCGGGGCCGAGAGCGAGACCCGGATGGTGTCGCCGATCCCCTCGGCCAGCAGCGCGCCGAAGGCGACCGCCGACTTGATGGTGCCCTGGAAGGCCGGGCCGGCCTCGGTGACGCCCAGGTGCAGCGGGTAGTCGCACTTCTCGGCGAGCTGGCGGTAGGCCCGGATCATCACCACCGGGTCGTTGTGCTTGACCGAGATCTTGATGTCGCGGAAGCCGTGCTCCTCGAACAGCGAGCACTCCCACAGCGCCGACTCGACCAGCGCCTCGGCGGTGGCCTTGCCGTACTTGGCGAGCAGCCGCTTGTCCAGCGAGCCGGCGTTCACGCCGATCCGGATCGGCACGCCCGCGTCGCCGGCCGCCTTGGCGATCTCCTTGACCTTGTCGTCGAACTGGCGGATGTTGCCCGGGTTGACCCGGACCGCCGCGCAGCCGGCGTCGATCGCGGCGAAGACGTACTTGGGCTGGAAGTGGATGTCGGCGATGACCGGGATCTGCGACTTCCTGGCGATCGCCGGCAGCGCCTCGACGTCGTCCTGGCTCGGCACCGCGACGCGGACGATCTGGCAGCCGGACGCGGTCAGCTCGGCGATCTGCTGGAGGGTGGCGTTGACGTCGGCCGTGAGGGTGGTGGTCATCGACTGCACGGACACCGGCGCGCCGCCGCCGACCGGCACCGGACCGACCATGATCTGGCGGCTGGCCCGACGCGGGGCTAGCGGCGGGGGCGGCACGGCGGGGATACCGAGACTGACAGCGGTCACTTCAGGCACTCACCTTGAGAAGAGCGTGATCGGGTTGACGACGTCCGCGGTGATGGTCAGCAGCGTGAACGCGCCGCCGATCAGGATCATCGCGTACGTGAAGGGCATGAGCTTCAGGTAGTCGACGCGGCCGGGGTCGGCCCGGCCGATCCGGGCGTAGAGCCAGGAGCGGGCCCGCTCGAACCAGGCGATGGCGATGTGGCCGCCGTCCAGCGGCAGCAGCGGCAGCAGGTTGAACACGCCGATGAAGAAGTTCAGCGAGACGAAGAGCATGAAGAACAGCAGCCACGCGTTGTTCTCCACCGCCTCGCCGCCGAGCCGGCTCGCGCCGACCACGCTGATCGGGGTGTCCATGTCCCGCTCGCCGCCGGTGATCGCCGTCCACAGGGCCGGGACCTTCTGCGGGATGCGCTTCATCGCCTCGAAGGTGTTGACCGCCATCTCGCCGGTGAAGTCGGCGGTCGCGCCGAACGCGCCGACCGGCCCGTACGTCACCCGGGTCGGGGTGCTGGGGACGAGCCCGACACCGAGCGCGGCGACCGCGCCGACCTGGCCCTTCGGGTCGTCCAGCGGCGGGCGCTGGGTCTGCGCGAGCACCGCGCTGGTCGAGCCCGGCTGGCCGTCGCGCACGTACGCGATCTGCGCCGTGTCGCCCGGCTTGAGGCCGCGCAGGGTGGTGAGCAACTGGCCGTAGTCCGCGATCGGCGCGCCGTTGATCGCGGTGATCCGGTCGCCGTCGCGCAGCTGCGCCTGCGCGGCGGGGCTGGCCGGGTCGGCGGTGGTGCACTCGCGGAGGGTGTTCTCCGGGACCACGCACTTCGACAGCTGGATGACCGCCGGCTCCTTGCGGATCTCGGCCTCGGTGCTGGGGAAGTCCGGGTTGGGCAGGCCGGCGGTGACCGCGATCACCCAGAGGGTGACCAGGGCGAGCGCGAAGTGGGTGATCGAGCCGGCGGACATCACGATCGTCCGCTTCCACACCGGGTAGCGCCACATCGCGCGCGGCTCGTCGGCCGGGTCGACGTCGTCGTCCTGCGGCGTCATGCCGACGATCTTGCAGAAGCCGCCGAGCGGGATGCCCTTGACGCCGTACTCGGTCTCGCCCCGCTTGAACGACCAGAGCGTGGGACCGAAGCCGACGAAGTAGCGGGTGACCTTCATGCCGAACGCCTTGGCGGTGAGCATGTGCCCCGCCTCGTGCAGGCTGACCGAGATGAGGATCGCGAGGGCGAAGAGCACCACCCCGAGCAGGTACGCCATCAAGCTCCTTCCACCGAACCCGCGATGATGATCTCCTGCGCGTGCGCGCGCGCCCACGACTCCGCCGCGAGCACGTCCTCGACGGTACCTGGTTCGTCGAAGTCGGGAGCGTCCTCCAACACCCGCCGGAGGGTGTCGACGATGCCGAGGAAGGGCAGCCGGCCGGCCACGAACGCGGCCACGCACTCCTCGTTCGCCGCGTTGTAGATCGCCGGCCGGCAGCGCCCGGCCTCGCCGGCGGCCTTGGCCAGCGCCACCGCCGGGAACGCCTCGTCGTCCAGCGGGGCGAACTCCCAGGTGTGCGCCGTCGTCCAGTCGACGGCGGCGGCGGCTTCCGGCACCCGGTCGGGCCAGCCGAGGCCCAGCGCGATCGGCAGCCGCATGTCGGGCGGGCTGGCCTGGGCGAGCGTGGAGCCGTCGGTGAACTCGACCATCGAGTGGATCACCGACTGCGGGTGCACCATCACGGCGATGTCGGCGTACGGCACGTCGAACAGTTCGTGCGCCTCGATCACCTCCAGCGCCTTGTTGACCATCGTGGCGGAGTTGATCGTCACGACCGGCCCCATGTTCCAGGTCGGGTGCGCCAGCGCCTGCTCCGGCGTGACCCGCGTCAGCTCGTCGCGTCGCCGGCCCCGGAACGGGCCGCCGCTGGCGGTGACGACCAGCCGCCGCACCTCGCCCCGGGTGCCGCCGCGCAGGCACTGGGCCAGCGCCGAGTGCTCCGAGTCGACGGGCACGATCTGCTCCGGCCGCGTCACCGCGGTCTTCACCAGCGGGCCGCCGGCCACGAGCGACTCCTTGTTGGCCAGCGCGAGGGTACGTCCGGCGCGCAGCGCGGCCAGGGTCGGCGCGAGCCCGAGCGAGCCGACCACGCCGTTGAGCACGACGTCGCAGGGCCACTGCGCTAGCTCGGTCATGGCGTCCGGGCCCGCGACGATCTTCGGCAGCCTGAAGTCGCCGGTGGCCCAGCCGCGCCGGCTCGCCTCGGCGTAGAAGGCGAGCTGGAGGTCCTGCGCGGCGCTGGCCCGGGCCACCCCGACCGCGTCGACGCCGAGTTCGAGCGCCTGGGCGGCGAGCAGCTCGACGTTGCCGCCGCCGGCGCCGAGCGCGACCACCCGGAACCGGTCCGGGTTGCGACGCACGATGTCGATGGCCTGTGTCCCGATCGAACCGGTGGAGCCGAGCAGGACGAGTTCCCGGGGCGAAGTCACCCGGACATTCTTCCCCAACGCCGCCGGGCGCCCACGGGGAGCCTCAGCCCTCCGCGTCGGCCTGCTCCCCCGGCGCGTCCGCGCCCTCCTCCGGCGCCTCCTCGTCGAGAAGGTCGGCCGGGTCGACGGCGAACGGGAAGCCGGGCTCACCCCCTCGGTGGACATTCTGCTCAGGTCAGCCTAGCCGCCGCAGTCCCGGCCGTCCGGGATCGCACACCCGGTGCACGCCGGTCAGCACGAAGGTCTCCACCGAAACGCCGTCGTACCAGTCGGTGCGGCGGCCCACGTGGGTCATGCCGAGCCGGCGGGCCACCGCCATCGACGCCTCGTTGCCGGGCGCCACGACGGCGTGGACCTCCCGGGCGCCGGCGGCGAGTTCCCGCGCCACCACGGCCCGGGCCGCCTCGGTGGCGTACCCGTGGCCCCACGAGTCGGGGTGCAGGTGCCAGCCCACCTCGATGTCCTCGGTCGGCACGCCCTCGTCGCGCCCCGGCAGCGGCTTGAGCAGCACGGTGCCGGCCACCACGCCCGTCTCGCGGACCTCGATCGCCCAGGTGCCGTACCGGCCGCCGTGCCCCGCGTGCCGCTCCCGCCACATCTGCAACCGGTCGGCGGCCCGTGCGGGGTCGGTCAGGGGCAGCCCCGGCGCGCTCAGCCACCGGGTGACCTCGAGCCGGGAGTAGATGTCGAAGATCCGGGCCAGGTCGGCCGGGTCGGCGGTCCACTCCCGCAGCACCAGGCGCTCCGTGGTGAGAACGGTCATGACGGCGATCCTATTGAACCTCGACCAACCGATGTCGATCTATGTAGCTCTCTTACGATCATCGATGCTTGTTGGTTGAATACCTCCACCCCGCCCTGCCGTCCCCCTCGATCTCGGAGGCACCTCGTGACAATCGCCACCGCCACACGCGCCCTGGTCGCCGGGCTGACCGCCACGGCCATGGTGCTGCTCGGCCCGGCCGGGCCCGCGTCCGCGGCCACCACCACCGTGGACAACACGACCGCCGGCCGCTTCGCCGCCAGCGCCAACTGGGGCACGTCGTCCTGGGCCGGCCAGAGGTACGGCGCCGACTACCGCTTCGCCACGCCCTACACCGGGGGCAGCGACGCCGCCTGGTTCAGCGCGTCGGTCGCGGCCACCGGCGCGCACCTGGTCGAGGTGTGGTACCCGGCGGACGCCGGATACAACAGCGCCACCCCGTTCATCGTGGCGACCGCCGCCGGCAACCAGACGGTGGTCGTGGACCAGCGCGCCAACGGCGGCCGCTGGGTCGCCCTCGGCACCTTCACGCTGGCGGCCGGCGACCGCCCCGTCGTCGGGGTCAGCCGCTGGACCACCGCCGCGGGCTACGTCGTCGCGGACGCCGTCCGGATCACCTCCACCACCGCCGGCAACCCCGGCTTCGCCCTGCCGCTGCCCCAGAGCGCGCTGCCGCGCAGCGAGTACGACGACCCGCACCACGACTATCCCGCCATCGACCTCCCGGTCGGCACCGGCACCAGGGCGTACGCCGTGCGGGCCGGCACCGTGACGATCATCAACGACAGCTCCTGCGGCCAGGGCGTCAACCTCACCGGCACCGACGGGGCCGTCTACACCTACTGCCACTTCTCGGCGTGGTCGGTCGCGAACGGCGCGTCCGTGGCGCCCGGGCAGCAGCTCGGCCTCACCGGCAACACCGGCAACTCCACCGGGCCGCACCTGCACTTCGGCATCCGCACCGGCAGCACCCGGCGCTGCCCGCAGAACTTCCTGCTGGCGCTCTACGACGGGGTGACCCCGCCGGCGGCGACGAGCCTGCCCACCACTGGCTGCTACTACGCCACCCTCCGCGGCGGCGAGACCGCGCCGCTGGGCTGACCACCGCCGCACGCGCACGTCGGAGCCGCCGGACGCGACCCGTCCGGCGGCTCCCGGCGTACGGGCGCGGCGGATTCCCGGGCGGGTCGGGCGTCGAACCGGTCTCGGTCGGCGATGCGGTGCGTGACGCGGGGCGGTACGGGGAATGGAGCCGCGATGGGCGGCGGATGGCAGCGGACGAAGCAGATCACCAATGCGGCGTTCCGTCCGCTGCGCGGCCGGGACCTGTCGCTGCACGCCGCCGCCATCACCTTCTACGGGGCGATCGCCGTGGTGCCGGTGGCCCTGCTGGCCATCTGGCTGACCTCACTGCTGGCGGGGGCCGACCGGGTCCGCCGGCTCACGTCGTACGCCGTGCGGACGCTGCCGGACGAGATCGGCGCGCCGCACGCGGTGGCCGCGCTGGTCGAGGCCGGGGTGGGGTTGACGCCGGTGCTGGCGTTGGCGTCGCTGCTGCCGGCGTCGCTCTACGGCGAGGGGCTTCGTCGGGCCTTCGTCTCCGTGGCGGCCCCGCGCCGAGACGAGTCGCTGGTGGGGTGGCGGGGCCGCCTGCTGCTGCTCCCGCTGCTCGCCCCGGCCCCGGCCCTGCTGCTGTCGGTCCTGCTCGCGCTGCCCACGACGACGGGGCTGGTGCGGCAGGGCGGGTGGAGCGGCGCGCTGGGCGTGGTGCTGTCGTTCCTGGCGGTCTGGCTGGTGCTCACCCCGGTGCTGCTGTGGGTGTTCCGCGTGGTCGGCCCGGCGTCGCCGGACTGGCTCTCCGCGCTGGGCGTCGGGTCGTTCACGGCGGCGAACCTCTCCGGCTTCCTGCACGGCTTCGTGCTGTTCGCCTCGCTCCCGATCGACCTGGGCGTGCCGTTCGGCGGCTTCGACGAGATCGGCGCGGGCGTGGCGGTCCTGCTCTGGCTCTACGTGTTCCACGTGATCGTGCTCGCCGGCTACTCCGCCACCCTCGCCCTCTCCCGCTGGCGCACGGCCCGCGCCCGGTCGCGGGAGCCCCGTCGGCGGTAGGGCCGACGGGGCACCCACGGAAGCCCCTATCCGATGGACGTGGGGTGACGCCCGGCCGGCTCGGGCTCGGCGCCCTCCCGGATGCCGTACCGGCGGTAGAACCGGCCGAGCGGGCCCGGGGCCCACCAGTTCCACCGGCCCAGCAGCCGCATGGTGGCCGGCACCAGCAGCGCCCGCACCAGCGTGGCGTCGACCACGATCGCCACGATCATCCCGATGCCGATGAGCTTGATGTACGCCATCCCGCCCGTGGCGAAGCCGGCCACCACGACGATCAGCAGCAGCGCGGCGGCGGTGATGATCCGACCGGTGTGCTGGAGCCCCGCAGCCACCGAGGCGGTGTTGTCCCCCGTCCGGTCCCACTCCTCGCGCACCCGGGAGAGCAGGAACACCTCGTAGTCGGTCGCCAGCCCGAAGAGCACGGCGAGCATGAGGATCGGGTTGCTGGGTTCGATGAACCCGGTCGGGGTGAAGCCGAGCAGGTCGGCGAGGTGCCCGTCCTGGAAGATCCAGACCACCACGCCGAACGAGGCGCCGATCGACACCAGGTTCATCAGCACCGCCTTGACCGGCAGCACCACCGAGCCGAAGGCGAGGAAGAGCAGCACCAGGGTCGCGGCGGCCATCAGCAGGGCCATCCAGGGCAGGCGGTCGCCGAGGCTGTCCAGCAGGTCCCGGTCGGCGCCGGGACGGCCCCCGACGAGCACCTCCGCGCCGCCCGGCGCGGGCAGGTCGCGCAGCGCCCCGACCACGTCCTGCGCCACGTCGCCGGTCGGCTCGCCCGGGTAGGTCACCGTCAGCAGCGTCGACGTCCCCCGACTGGCCGCCACCGTCACGCCGGTCACGCCGGGCACGGCGGCCACCCGGTCGGCGAACGGCCGTACCTGCTCCGGGGACGCCCCGGACACCAGCACGTCGATCGGCGCGACCGTGCCGCCGGGGAACTCCGCGGCGATCCGCTCGGAGACGACCCGGGGCGCGGCGTCCCCGGGCAGCACCCGCTCGTCGAAGCCGCCGAAGGTGATCCGCAGGAACGGCGCGGCGAGCAGCAGGAGCAGCAGGGTCACCCCGACCAGGTAGCGCACCGGACGGCGCATCACGCTGCGCGCGATCCGGGCCCAGGCGCCGCCCGTCTCCCCCGCCGCCGGCCGCCCGCCCCGCGCCGCACGCCGCCCCGGCAGCGGTACGCGCAGCGCGTTGATCCGGTGGCCGAGCACCGCCAGCAGGGCCGGCAGCACAGTCAGCGTCGCCAGCATGGCGACCAGGACGGCGGCCATCCCGCCGAGCCCCATCGACCGCAGGAACGCCTGCGGGAAGATGAGCAGGCTGGCCATGGCGAGCGCGATGGTGAGCCCGGAGACCAGCACCGTCCGCCCCGCCGTGGCCATGGTGCGGCGGATGGCGGCCGGCGTGTCGTGCCCGGCGGCCAACTCCTCGCGGAACCGGCTGACCACGAAGAGGGCGTAGTCGACCGCCATGCCCAGGCCGATCAGGGTGATGACGTTGATGGCGAAGATCGACACGTCGGTGACCATGTTGACCAGCCGGACGGCGACGAACGCGCCGAGGATGGCCAGCCCGCCGATCAGCAGCGGGGTGGACGCGGCCACCAGCCCGCCGAAGATCAGCACGAGCAGCACCAGCAGCACCGGCATGGAGAGGATCTCCGCCCGGGTGATGTCCTCGGTGGTCTGCCGGTTCGCCTCGTGCAGGAACGCCACCGTGCCGCCCACCTCGGTCCGCAGGCCGGGCGTGGCGAGGGCCGGCCGCAGGTCGTCGTACGCGGCGGTCCTGCCGTCCTCGTCGGCGGCCCGGAGCTGGACCAGCGCGTACGTGGCCCGGCGGTCGGTGGACAGCAGCGCGGGCGCCCGCGTGTCGTACCAGGTGGTGACGCTGGTGACCTCGGGGCGGGCGCGCAGCCCGGTCACGGTGGCCGTGACCGGGTCGCGGAAGGCCGGCTGCTCGACGGTGGCCCCGTCGCTGCTCCAGAGCACGATCAGGTCGGCGCCCTGCGGCCCCAGTTCGGCGGTGATCCGCTGGGCGGCGCGGCTCGACTCGCTCGCGGGGTCGTCGTAGCCGCCCCCGGTCAGCTGCCCGAAGACCCCGGCCCCCCAGGTCGAGCCGACGGCGACCACCACCAGGGCGGCGGCCAGCACCGCCCAGCGCAGCCGCACCAACGCTTGTCCCCACCAGGCGAACATTCGCCTCCCCCTCCGCCGACGGCTAAGCTGTAACCATCGCTCATTCGAGTGAACGCCGTTAACTATTACAACGGCGTTTGCGTTGGTCAAGGGGGTTGGCCACATGACCGCACCGTCCCGGCGCGAACGCCTGCGCTCGGCGACCGTCACCGAGATCAAGGACGGGGCACGACGGCTTCTGGTGACCGGCGGCATCGAGGCGATCTCGCTGCGGGCCATCGCCCGGGACATGGGCATGACGGCACCCGCCATCTACCGCTACTTCCCGAGCCTGGAAGCGCTGGTCGCGGCCCTCGCCGGCGACCTCTACGACGAGCTGCGGGCGCGGCTGGAGTCGGCCCGGGACGACGCCGGAGCGGAGCCGGTCGACCGGCTGCTGGCCATGAGCCGGGCGTTCCGCGCCTGGTCGGTGACCCACCCCGCCGAGTTCGGGCTGATCTTCGGCGCCCGGGTTCCGGGGCTGGACGCCTTCGTCGACGACTGCGCCGACCCCGAGCACCCCGGCGCCCGCTTCGGGGCGGTCTTCGTGCAGCCGATCATCGACCTCTGGCACCGGTCCCCCTTCCCCACCCCGCCCGCCGAGCTGCTCCGGGAGCGCCTGGGCGGACGCCTGGAACCGCTGCGGCTGAGCCACGGCGACGTGCCCATCGAGGTCGCGTACGCCTTCCTCTCCGGCTGGACCCGGCTCTACGGGCTGGTCGCCATGGAGGTCTTCGGCCAGCTCGCCTGGGCCGTCACCGAGGCCGAGCCGCTGTTCGAGCTGGAGCTGGCGACGTTCGCCGCCGCCCTGCGCGGCGAGCGACCCGGCGGGGCGCCCGCCCGGCCAGGACGGCGAACCGGCGCAGCGCCCAGCTGACCGCCGGCGGCAGAGCCGCCTGTCGCGAGGGCTGACCGACGGGGTCGGCGGGGCGGCCTGGCGCGGCGTCCGCCCGGCCTGCCGCGAAGGGCTGACCGACGGCGTCGACGGGCACTAGGCTCCCCCGGCATGAGCGACGAGCTGCCGACCCGGGCCGACGTGGTGATCGTCGGGTCCGGGCACAACGGCCTGGTGTCCGCGATCCTGCTCGCCCGCGCCGGGCTCGACGTGCTGGTCCTGGAGGCCGCCGAGGTGATCGGCGGGGCCACCCGCACCGAGAACCCGTTTCCGAAGGTGCCCGGGCTCCGCCACTCCACCGGCTCCTACCTGCTCGGGCTGATGCCGCCGGAGCTGCTCGCCACGCTCGACGTGCGCATCCCGGTGCTGCGCCGCGACCCGCACTACTTCCTGCCCACGCCCGGCCCCGAGGGCTCGCCGTACCTGCTCTTCGGCAGCGACACGGCGGCCACCCGGGCGCAGCTCGCGAAGTTCTTCTCTCCCGCCGACGTGGCCGCCGACGACGCCCTCCAGGCCGAGCTGGCCGCGCTGCGCGCCGACCTCGCGCCGGCCTGGCTGGCCGAGCCGCTGCCGGTCGAGGAGACCGCCGAGCGGTACGTCCGGCCGGCACTGCGGCAGGTGCTCGTCGACCTGGTCCGCGGCTCGGTCGCCGACCACCTGGCCCGCTTCGACTTCCGCTCCGAGCTGCTGGTCAGCATGTACGCGGTCACCGACGGCCTGTCCGGGCTCAACGCCGGGCCCGACGACCCGGGCACCGGCCACAACTTCCTCGTGCACAACATGTGCCGCCTCCCCGGCTCCGACGGCACGTGGATGATCGCCGAGGGCGGGATGGGCACGGTGGCGCGCACCTTCGCCGAGGCGGCGCGGTCGGCCGGCGCGACGATCCGCACCGGAGCGCCGGTACACGCGATCACCCTGGCCGGCGGCGCGGCCAGCGGCGTGGTCCTCGCCGACGGGCGGGAGGTGGCCGCCAGGGTGGTCCTCGGCGCGTGCGACCCGTACCGGCTGATGGACCTGCTGCCCGACGGGGCGCTCCCGGCGCCGCTGGCCGAGCGGATGGCGGCGGTCCGCCGGCCCGGCACCACCCTCAAGCTCAACCTGGCGCTGACCGGGCTGCCGCGCTTCGCCTGCCTGCCGGCCGACGCGCCGAGCCCGTTCGGGTCGACCATCCACCTGCTGCCCGGCTCGCAGTCGCTGGTCGGCGGCGGCGAGTCGCCGATGGCGGCGCTGCGCGCCATGTGGGCCGACGTCCAGGCGGGGCGGCTGCCCGAGGAGCCGACCATCGAGTGGTACCTGCACACCACCGTCGACCCGTCACTCTCCGACGGTCGGGGCCACCACTCCTCCGCGCTCTTCGTCCAGTCGGTCCCCTACGAGCCGGCCGGCACCACGTGGGACGCGGCGCTGCCCGGCTACGTCGAGCGGCTGGTCGCGATCTGCGAGCGGTACGCCCCGGGCACCGGCGACCTGATCGCCGACGCCGTGCCGCTGCCGCCGCCCGGCATCGAGGCGCACTTCGGCATCACCGGCGGGCACATCCACCACGTCGACAACACCGTCTCGTTCACCGATCGGATGCCGTACGCCACCGGCATCGACGGCGTCTACGCCGGCAGCGCCGGCTGCCACCCCGCCGGCAGTGTCATCGGCGCCGCCGGCCACAACGCCGCCCGCCGCATCCTCACCGACCTGACCCGCTGACCCTCGCGCCCCCTCGCGCCCTCTCGCGCCCTCTCGCGCCCTCTCGCACCCCCTCGCGCCCGCGATCTTGCACTTTCGGCCCGCCGTTCGCGGCCTTTGCGGCTTTTGCGGGGGCAGGAAGTGCAAGATCGCCGGAGGTGGGGGCGAGCGGGCGGGCGGGTCAGCTGGCGGATTCGCCGGCGGGGGCGGGGGGGTCGGCGTCGACGCGGTGGGCGCGGATCTTGTGGCCGACGCTGGTGAGGCAGCGGCCGCTCGCGAGGTCGAACCGCCACCCGTGCAGCTGACAGGTGAGCTGGTCACCGTCGACGATGCCGAAGCGGGTCAGGTCCGCCTTCAGGTGCGGGCAGCGCCGCTGCACCACCCAGTCGCCCAGGGTGATGTCCTCGGCGTCGCTGGTCCGCTCGTGCTCGTCGTACCAGCCCTCGGCGTACTGGAGCCGCTCCTGCGAAAGGCACTTGAAGAAGGCGTAGACGAACTCGTTGTACTGACCGATCCGGGCGGCGGAGAAGCGGCAGGAGAGGAAGAGCGAGTTGACCCAGTCCACCTCGCCGATGTGCAGCAGGTGCTCGATCAGCGCCCGCTCGGTGCGGAACCGGTAGCGCACCTTCTCGTCGGCGTACGGCCGGACCTGCTTGCCCGGGAAGTCCACCACGATGGACTCGACCGATTCACCGTCGTAGCCCACCAGGTCGAAGCGGACCGGACCGCCGACCCCCTTGGCCAGGTAGATCGACTCCTCCAGCAGCGGCTCGATCCGGCGCTGCATCTCCTTGAGCACGTCGACCTCGGGGTGCCGCCAGGACGCCTTCTCGGCCTCGATGACCGGCCGCTTGCGCTCCCGCATCTCCTCCAGGTGCGCGACCTTGTTCGCGAAGAACTCCTCGACCGGCACCGGGTGGCTGGTCTCGCAGCTCTCGGTGGTGATCTCCGCGACGCTGCCCGGCAGCAGCACGACGCCGTTGGTGCCGCCGACCTTGGCGTACTCGCTCAGGAAGACCGACTGGTCGGGGAAGATGTTGCCCTCGTCGCCGTGGATGTCGTTGAACTGCCACAGCTCGTCGTCGAGGAAGCACGGCGGTCCGGCGATCGGGAAGACGTGGTCGGCCTTCAGGTCGTCGATGTAGCGCCACGTCCGGTCGAACTGCCGGTCCCGCTTCTGCTTGCCGAACGCCGTCTTCGCCGCCTGCGGCAGCTCGTAGACCATCGGGTACCAGATCGCGCCGGAGAACTGGAGCATGTGCGCGTGCACGTGGCCCAGCTCGGCGAAGACGCTCAGGTCGGTGGGGCGGGCGTCGTTCTGGTTGAGCAGCCGCACCCCGTCGTACTCCACCCAGAGCGAGGAGTCGCCGATCGGGCCGTCGGTCGGGCTGGTCAGCGCCTGGATCATGACCTTCAGGCCGCCGTCCAGCTCGACGACCTGCTCGTTCGGCGCCTTCAGGAACCTGGTGAAGCCCAGCTCCCGCAGCTCGTCCTCCATCTCGGAGGTGGGGAACGCTGGCAGCAGCACGGTCGCGGACTTCGACACGAAGCGCTTCAGGTGCGCGGCGTCGAAGTGGTCCCGGTGCAGGTGGGAGACGTAGAGGTAGTCGACGTCGCCGAGGGTCTCCCAGTCGAGCAGGGAATTGTCCGGGAACGGAAACCACGACGCGAAATAGGCCGGGTTGACCCACGGGTCGCACAGGATGCTGCCCGCGGCCGTGTCGATCCGCATGCTGGCGTGTCCCGTACCGGTCACTCGCACCGCAGTTCCCCCTCGAAGACAAACAAAAGGTGTACGTCCGAAACGCTACCGGAGGGAGTCTGGCGACCGCCCCGCGACGCCGGTAGTGCCGCCCGGCCCGGCGCGGTCGGGACCTTGGACCCGCGCCCCGCACCACGTACGCCGTGCCGGCGCCCCGCCGAGCCGTCGGCGCGGGACCGTGCGTTCCGCCTCGTCCGGCCGGACCCACCGCCGAGCCTGGCACGGGGCGTGCCAGACTAACCGGAGATCCGATCGCGAGGGAAGGACCGACAGTGGCAGGAAGCGAGCCGGTAACGTCGCCAGACCAGCACAAGCCGGGGCACCGCAAGTCCGGGCGGATCGGCGCGGTGCTCTCCGCGCTGGCGCTGCTGGCGATGCTCTGCGGCAACCACGAGGGCAGGGTCGAGGACATCTGGCTGGTCGGCCTGGCCGTGCTGCTGCTGGTCATCGTCATCGGCGACGCCGTGCTGCGGCGCAACGGCCTGCGGTCCTGACCGCACCCCGCCAGCCGGCGTCGCGCGCGCCGGAGGTGACACGCGCGAGGGCCCGCCCCCGACCGGGGAGCGGGCCCTCGTCGTACGCGGGTCAGCGGCCGAACAGGATGTCCTGCACGTCCTTGAGCGCGGCGTCGACCTCGGCCTCGAAGTAGCCGCCGGGCACCAGCGGGAAGCGCAGCGAGTCGAGTTCCTTGGGGTTCACCGGCATCGGGTTGCGCCCCTGCATGCCCCCGAGGAGGCTGTCGAAGAACCGGTCGACCTGGTCGGGGTCGTAGCCGCTGCCGAACCGGCGCACCTGGAAGCTGCGGCGGATCTGGTCGACGCGGTAGAGGTCGCTGCCGGGCGGGCCGGCCATGGGCGGGCCGGCAGTGGGCGGCGGGCCGGCCAGCGGCGGGCCACCCACCGGCGGGCCACCCACCGGCGGGCCACCCATGGGCGGGCCGGCCATCGGCGGCGGGCCGCCGAAGCCCTGCTGCGGGGGCGGACCGGCCGGGCCCCGGCCGCGCATGTCGCGCAGCTCCCGCTCGGACATCCGGATCTCGGCCGTCATGTCGGCACGGCCGCGCCGGCCAGCCTCGAAGCCGTCGAAGCGCGGCTCGTCGCCGTAGCCACCGGGGCCGTCACCGTAACCGCCCCGAGGATCGCCGGGACCGTCACCGTAGCCGCCGGGGCCGTCGCCGTAACCGCCCCGAGGGTCGCCGTATCCACCGGGTCCGCCGGGCCCGTCGCCGTAACCGCCGGGGCCACCCGGGCCGTCACCGTAGCCACCCCGAGGATCGCCGGGACCGTCACCGTAGCCGCCAGGGCCACCCGGGCCGTCACCGTAGCCACCCCGAGGATCGCCGGGACCGTCACCGTAGCCGCCAGGGCCACCCGGGCCGTCGCCGTAGGCGCCGGGGCCGGCGGGCAGGCCGCGCGGCGGCGGACCGCCGTGGCCCATCGGAGCGCCCGGACCCATCGGGCCGGGACCGCCCGGACCGCGCGCCGGCTCGTAGCCGCCACGGGGGCCGTCGTAACCACCGGCGAAGGCGCCGGTGGGCTCCTCGTAGCGGCCGTAACGGTCGGCGGGCGGAGGGCCGGCCTGCGCGGGCATCGGCCGGGGCGGCATCGGCTGCGGGACCGGAGACATGCCGCGGTCGTCGCGCGCCGGCGGGCCCATCCGGTCCGGCGGGCCGAGCCGGTCGCCCATCCGGGGATCACCGCCGCGACCACCGGCGCCACCGCGCTCCTCCAGCTCGGCCAGCTGCCGCTCGACCCGGTCGAGGTGCAGGTCGACCTGCCACTCGTCGTAGCCGTTGAAGCGGACCCGGAAGACGACGTCGTGGACCTCCTGGGAGGCGACGGGGGCACCCACCGGCCGGCCGTCGAGCGTCGCCTCGACCCGGTCCAGGAAGGCGTCGACCTCGTCGACCTTGTATCCCCGGCGGAGCGCCTTACGCCGGAAACGCTGACCCTGACTCGCCACTATGTCTCCTGGTCTCGTTCGCCACGCCCGGTCACGCGGTCTCCCCGGTCCGATCGGTGTCCCTGTTGTCGACGGCGGCGGCGAGCTGCCCACACGCTCCGTCGATCTCGCGACCCCGGGTGTCCCGCACCGTCGTCGACACCCCGGCCTCGCGCAACCGCCGGACGAACTCCCGCTCCACCGGCTTCGGGCTGGCGTCCCAGCGGCTGCCCGGAGTCGGATTGAGCGGGATGAGGTTCACGTGGGCCAGCTTCCCGGCCAGCAGCCGTCCGAGCAGATCGGCTCGCCACGGCTGGTCGTTCACGTCCTTGATCATCGCGTACTCGATCGACACGCGCCGCCCCGTCCGTGCCGCGTAGTCCCACGCCGCGTCCAGCACCTCGGACACCTTCCAGCGCTGGTTGACGGGCACCAGTTCGTCGCGCAGCCCATCATCGGGCGCGTGCAACGACAACGCAAGGGTCACCGAGAGGTCTTCGCTGGCCAGTCGGCGGATGGCCGGCACCAGGCCGACCGTGGAGACGGTGATGTGGCGCTGCGACAACCCGAGGCCCTCGGGCGCCGGGGCGACCAGCCGGCGGATCGCGGCGATCACCCGGGAGTAGTTGGCCAGCGGCTCGCCCATGCCCATGAAGACCACGTGCGACAGGCGCGGCGGCGAGCCCGCCACGGCGCCGGAGGCGGCCACGCCGGCCAGGTAGACCGCCTGGTCGACGATCTCGGCGGTGGACAGGTTGCGGGTCAGCCCGGCCTGGCCGGTGGCGCAGAACGGGCAGGCCATGCCGCAGCCGGCCTGGCTGGAGATGCAGACGGTGACCCGGTCCGGGTAGCCCATCAGCACGCTCTCCACCAGCGAGCCGTCGTGCAGCCGCCAGAGCGCCTTGCGGGTCGCGCCGTCGTCGCAGGCCAGCTCGCGGACCGGGGTGAGCAGCCGCGGCAGGAGCTGGTCGGCGAGCCTGTCCCGGGTGGCGGCCGGCAGGTCGGTCATCTCCGCCGGATCCCGCACCAGCCGACCGAAGTAGTGGGTGGAGACCTGCTTGGCGCGGAACGCCGGCTCCCCCAGCTCGGTGACCAGCGCACGGCGGCCGGCGAGGTCGAGGTCGGCGAGGTGACGGGGAGGCATCGCGGGTCGTCGCCCGGGGGCGTCGGGGTCTGCGGGGATCAGGGGCAGGCTCGTCATGGCGGGTCCAGTCTGTCACGCCGGACGGCCGACGCACCTGTCCGGAGGTGCCGAATCGACCCCCACCGCCCGGACGGGCCCACCGACGCCGGGTGATTCACGCCTCACTCCAACACCGGGACGAAGACCGCCAGCAGCAGGTACGCGGTCGGCAGCGCAAAGAGGATCGAGTCGAGCCGGTCCATCAGGCCGCCGTGCCCCGGGAGCAGGTTGCTCATGTCCTTCACGCCGAGATCCCGCTTGATCATCGACTCGGCGAGGTCGCCCAGTACGGCCGCGCCGGAGACCGCCAGCCCGAAGACCGCGCCCCACCACGGGGCCACGTCGAAGAGCAGCCAGAGCAGCAGGGCGCTGCCCAGGGCCGCGGCCGTGACCGAGCCGGCGAAGCCCTCCCAGGACTTCTTCGGGCTCACGGAGGGGGCCATCGGGTGCTTGCCGAAGGAGACGCCGGCGGCGTACCCGCCGGTGTCGGAGAGGACCACCGCGACCAGCGTCGCCAGCACCCGCAGGTGGCCGTCCTCCGGCACCGCAGCCAGCAGCGCGGCGAAGCCGCCGAGGAACGGCACGTACACGGCGATCAGGGTGGCGGCGGTCAGGTCGCGCTGGAAGCCGCGCGGCCCGTCGCCGAGCCGCCAGACCATCGTGCCCAGCACGGTGACCAGCAGGCCGAGGCTGAGCGCGTCGGGGCCGGCGAACCAGGCCAGCCCGACGGTGAGCACCCCGCCGGCGATCAGCGGCACCAGCGGCGGGTGGGCGCCGCTGCGGCGTACCGCCCGGGCCATCTCCCAGCTGCCGACGGCCACGGCGCCGGCCACCACGAGCAGGAACCCGAGCCGGAAGAAGAAGAGCGGAACCACGACCAGGGCGCCGAGGCTCACCCCGACCGCGACGGCGGCGGGCAGGTTGCGCCCGGCCCGGCCCGGCGCGGGCTGCTGGGTCGGGGGCCGGTCGACGCTGGCCCGCCGTCGGCCGCGCTGCCGCCGGCCCGGGGGGCGCGCGGGCTCGGGCTCCGGCTCGACGTCCCGCACCGGTTCCAGCTGGGTCGTCGGATACTCGGAGGCGTCCGGGTGGTGGCCGTTCGTCCCGGCCGGGCGGTCGTACGGGGCGCGGTCCGTCCCGGTCGGCTCCGGGTGGGCGTCGACCTGGGGGCGGGGGCGGGTGTGCGGCTCGGCGTACACGTCAGGCGCGCCGCCGGGCCGGCGGTGCCACGGGCCGGGCTCGATCTCCGGCTCGGGCCAGGGCAGGGCGGGGGCGGGGGCGGGGGCGTCGGGGCGGTCCCAGCCGCGGGGCTCGGCGCTGCCGTAGGGGTCGAGGTGGGACATCACGCACCGATGGGGCCCGGCACGAGATCCACCACATGACGCACAACCACAACCATTCCCCTACCCGCGCGACTGTTCCGTCCGGTTGACCCGCCAGACGGCCGGCCCGATCCCCTCCGTTCACCGCAGGGTGGCCGGGAATCGTGCCGAGCCTACTGCACCCGCCGCTCCCCCACGTCGGACCGTGGTCGCCGGGGTCGCGCCCGCCGGGGCAGGCCGACAGGCGGCGCCCCGTACCCGGCCTCGCCGGTCACGCCCGCCGGGCAGGCCGACAGGCGACGCCCCGCCCCTGGCCTCGCCGGTCACGCCCGCCGGGCGGGCCGACAGGCGACGCCCCGCCCTTGGCCTCGCCGGTCACGCCCGCCGGACGGGCCGGCAGGCGACGCCCCGCCCCCGGCCTCGCCGGTCACGCCCGCCGGGCAGGCCGACAGGCGACGCCCCGCCCCCGGCCTCGCCGGTCACGCCCGCCGGGCAGGCCGACAGGCGACGCCCCGCCCCCGGCCTCGCCGGTCACGCCCGCCGGGCAGGCCGACAGGCGACGCCGGGTACCCGGCCTCGCCGAGGAGCCGGAGCCACCGCGCATGCGGGCCGGAGCGTCGCCGGGCGCCGGGCGCGGACGACGACGGCACCAGGACTGGGCCGGATGCCGGGCGTGAACGACGATGGCACCGGACCTCCGCCCGCGTGCGGGCGGCGCCGGTGCCACGTGTCGTCGTCGCCGGTGCGGCCGACGTACGGCATCAGACCTCGAGGAGCTCGTTCTCCTTGTGCTTGACCAGCTCGTCGACGGCGGCGACGTAGCGCTGGGTCAGGTCGTCGAGCTCCTTCTCCGCGCGCCGGCCGTCGTCCTCGCCGACCTCGCCGTCCTTGACGAGGCGGTCGAGCTCCTCCTTGCCCTTGCGGCGGATGTTGCGGATGGCGACCTTGGCCTCCTCACCCTTGTGCCGGGCGACCTTGATCATGTCGCGGCGGCGCTCCTCGGTCATCTGCGGGAGCAGAATGCGCAGCTGGTTGCCCTCGTTGTTCGGGTTCGCGCCGAGGTCGGAATCGCGGATCGCCTTCTCCATGGCGTTGATCTGCGAGTTGTCGTACGGCTTGATGATCACCATGCGCGGCTCGGGCACGCCGATGGACGCCATCTGGGGCAGCGGGGTGGGGCTGCCGTAGTAGTCGATGATGATCTTGGAGAACATGGCGGCGTTGGCGCGACCGGTGCGGATCGCGCCGAACTCCTCCTTGGCGTGCTCGATGGCACGCTCCATCTTCTCCTCGGCCTCGAGGAGGGTGTCGTCGATCACCGGTCTCCTCGCCTCCTTCTGTGCTCGTCGTGGGCTTGTCGTGTCGGAGGAACCGCTGAGGGCGGGTCAGTTCGACCGCTCAGGCGGTGATCAGGGTGCCGATCTTGTCGCCACCCACGGCCCGGATGATGGTGTCGTCGCCCTGCGCGCCGAAGACCAGCATCGGCAGGCCGTTCTCCATGCACAGGCTGAACGCGGCGGCGTCCGCGACCCGCAGGTTGCGGCGCAGCACCTCGGAGAAGGTGATCGAGTCGAACTTGCTGGCGGTCGGGTCGACCCGCGGGTCCGCGGTGTAGACGCCGTCCACGCCGTTCTTGCTCATCAGCACCACGTCGGCGCGGATCTCCAGCGCGCGCTGGGCGGCCACCGTGTCGGTGGAGAAGTACGGCATGCCCGCGCCCGCGCCGAAGATCACCACGCGGCCCTTCTCCAGGTGCCGGATCGCGCGCAGCGGGATGTAGGGCTCGGCGACCTGGGCCATCGTGATCGCGCTCTGCACGCGCGTCTCGATGCCCTCCTTCTCCAGGAAGTCCTGCAGCGCGAGGCAGTTCATCACGGTGCCGAGCATGCCCATGTAGTCGGCCCGGGCCCGGTCCATGCCGCGCTTCTGCAGCTCGGCGCCCCGGAAGAAGTTGCCGCCGCCGACCACCACCGAGACCTGCACCCCGCGGCGCACCACGGTCGCGATCTGCCGGGCGATGGCCTGCACGACGTCGGGGTCGACGCCGATGGCGCCCCCGCCGAACACCTCGCCGGAGAGCTTCAGCACCACCCGTCGGGCCCGGCCGGGGGGCGGCGCCGTCGGATCGTCCGCCGCCAGACTCCGGTCACTCACAACCTGCGTCATCCGCCCCGCCCTTCCCCATGCGCACGTCCCGTACGCCGCGTACCGCGAAACTGCCGTAGCCGACCCTATGTGACAAGGAGGCCGCGGTGCCTGTCACGTACACCGGCGGCCTCCTCGTCGACGTTCCCTGCCCGCGGGCGCCCAACGCGCCCCGGGGCGGCTCAGGCCTGGCCGACCTCGAACCGCACGAAGCGGGTGACCTCGATGCCGGCCTCGGCCAGCAGCTGCTTCACCGTCTTCTTGTTGTCGGCGACCGACGCCTGCTCGATGAGGACGTAGTCCTTGAAGAAGGCGTTCACCCGGCCCTCGACGATCTTCGGCAGCGCCGCCTCGGGCTTGTTCTCCTCGCGGGCGGTCTGCTCGGCGATGCGCCGCTCGGACTCGACGACGTCGGCCGGCACCTCGTCACGGGTGAGGTACTTCGGCCGCATCGCGGCGATCTGCATCGCGACGGCGCGCGCGTCGGCGTCGCCGGCCTCGTCGGTCCGGCCGGAGTACTGCACCAGCACGCCGACCGCCGGGGGCAGGTCCTGGCTCTTGCGGTGCAGGTAGACGGCGGTGGTGCCGTCGAGCTTGGCGAACCGGTTGAGGACCAGCTTCTCGCCGATCTTGGCGGACTGCTCCTGGACCAGGTCGGCGACCGTCTTGCCGTCGATCTCGGTGGCGAGCAGCTCCTCGGCGGTGCTGACGCCGCTGCGCTCGCCGTGCTCGACCAGCCGCTGGGCGAGCTCGATGAAGGCGTCGGTCTTGGCGACGAAGTCGGTCTCGCAGTTGAGCTCGAGCAGCGCCTGGCCCGAGTGGGCGATCAGACCGTTGGCGGCCGTGCGGCCGGCCCGCTTGCCGACGTCCTTGGCGCCCTTGACGCGCAGGATCTCGACGGCCTTGTCGAAGTCGCCCTCGGCCTCGGTCAGCGCCTTCTTGCAGTCCATCATGCCGGCGCCGGTGAGGTCGCGGAGCTTCTTGACGTCCGCGGCGGTGAAGTTGGACATGGCTCTCTCTTCGGTGTTGAGACTGCGGGTGGGTTGGTCCTGGTGCCGGTTACCCGGATCCGGGCGCGACGTGCCCGGCGTACCTGCCGCTCCCCGCCGTCCGAAAAAACGGACGACGGGGAAGCGGCGGCGCGGTCACTCCGCGGCGGCGGTCGCCGGCTGCTCGGCCGGCTGCCCCTGCTCGTCGGCCTTCTTCGGCTCCTCGAGCAGCTCGCGCTCCCACTCGGCCAGCGGCTCGTCCGAGGCCACACCCGGCTCGGGCTTCTCGTCGGTGCCCCGACGACGGCCGGAGCGGGCGATCAGGCCGTCGGCGACGGCGGCGGCCACGACCTTGGTCAGCAGCTCCGCCGAACGGATCGCGTCGTCGTTGCCCGGGATCGGGAAGTCGACCTCGTCCGGGTCGCAGTTGGTGTCGAGCACCGCGATCACCGGGATGCCCAGCTTGCGGGCCTCGTCGACGGCGATGTGCTCCTTCTTGGTGTCGACCACCCAGATCGCGGCCGGGAGCTTCTGCATGTCGCGCAGGCCACCGAGGGTGCGGGTCAGCTTGACCTTCTCGCGGGAGAGCTGCAGGGTCTCCTTCTTGGTGTACCCGGCGGCCGTGCCGCTCAGGTCACCCAGGGCCTCCAGCTCCTTCATCCGCTGCAGCCGCTTGTACACCGTCTGGAAGTTGGTCAGCATGCCGCCGAGCCAGCGGTGGTTGACGTACGGCTGGCCGACCCGGGTCGCCTGCTCGGCGATGGCCTCCTGAGCCTGCTTCTTGGTGCCGACGAAGAGGATGCTGCCACCCTCGGCGACGGTCCCGCGCACGAACTCGTAGGCCTTCTCGATGTAGTCGAGGGTCTGGCGCAGGTCGATGATGTAGATACCGTTGCGCTCGGTGAAGATGAAACGCTTCATCTTCGGGTTCCAGCGCCGGGTCTGGTGCCCGAAGTGGACACCGCTCTCCAGCAGCTGACGCATGGTCACGACGGCCATGGTGGGTTACTCCTTGCGGTCCCTGGTTGTCCCGCCCGGCCGGCGGCCGGGCGTCCTGGCGCCCGGTCGCCGGCCATGGCGGGCCCGATCATGATCGGGACCAGGGAGGCCGTCGCCCCACGACGACTCGTGGAGAGGGCGCGCGAGGTCGACCGCACGATGCGGTCGCCAGTCGACCAGTGTACGCCCCCTTCCCACCGCCGACGCCTCGGGTGGCGGGAAGGGGTCGGAACGCCCATTTCCGGCACCCGGCGAGCCCGTGCGCCGCCGGACCCGGCGACGTGCCGCGGGCCCGTCCGCCGGAGCCACGGCGGGCGCGAACCCGTGCGCCCGGACCCCGCAGCACGCGGACCCCGTCCGTCGGACCTCGCGGCGCACTCGGGCCCAGCGCGCGGACCGGTGTGGCGGACCCCGCAACGCGCGCGTACCTGTGTGCCGGACCCCGCAACGCGCGCATACCTGTGTGCCGGACCCCGCAGCGCGCGCGGACCTGTGTGCCGGACCCCGCAGCGTGCCGGCCGCCAACCGGCCGCCGTCGGCTGGGGGCCGTCAGCCGACGGCGAGGGCGGCGGCGAGGAAGAGCACCAGGCCCACGGTCAGGTAGGCCGTCGGCGGGCGCAGCCAGCCCCGGCTCCCGTCCGTCAGCGACAACCCGCCGGTGCGCAGCCCGTAGAGGCCGACGGCGAAGATCGGCAGCCCGCAGACCAGGAAGGTGCCCACCACGACGTTGGCGGCCGACAGCGGGTCGCCGGTCACGCCGCTGAGCAGCACCCGCAGCGCGGGGATCTCGAACACCACGACCAGCGCGGCGAGCAGCACGGCCAGCGCCGGCCGGCGCGTCCGGTAGACCCCGTCGCCCGCCGGTGGGCCCGGCAGCGGAGCCACCACCGGCGGGAAGGCCGGCGCCTCCCCCGGCGGGAGGTCGCCGCGAGGCGCGATCGGCGGCATCGGCCCGGTCGGCATCTCCAGCGGGTTCGGCGCCTCGGCCGCACGTCGCGGCTCGACGACCGGCATCTCCAGCGGCTTCGCGGCCTCGACGGCCCGCTGGGGTTCGACGATCGGGTAGCCGGCGAGCGGCGCCGGGCGGGTCGGCTCGACGGGGCCCGCCCCGACCAGCGCGTCGGCGGCCGACGTCGAGACCGCTTCCCGGGACTCCCTCGCCTCCCGCGCCGCGCGCCGCCCCGGCCGGTCGGCGGGCAGCTCGCCCGAGGCCTCCGGGTCCGCATCCGGGCGTCGCAGGCGGCTTGCCCGGTATCCCTCGTTCTCCGACCGGTCGTCCCCGAGCGGCGGCACCGCGCCGAACCGCCCGGAGTCGCTCTCCCCGCCGCCGAACCGCCCGGACGCCGGCTCCACCGCGGCGAAGCGACCGGAGTCCGGCTCGGTGACCGCGAACCGACCAGAATCCGGCTCCGCCACCGCGAACCGGCCGGAGTCCGGCTCGGTGACCGCGAACCGACCCGAATCCGGCTCCGCCACCGCGAACCGGCCGGAGTCCTCCGGGCCGCCGAAGCGGCCGCGGTCGGCGTCGAGCGCGCCGAAGCGCCCGGAGTCGGGCTCCGGCGTCGCGCCGAAGCGCCCGGACTCGCCGCGCCGGGTGCCGGCGGGGTCGCCGTAGCGGTCGTCCTCCGAGGCGCGGCGCTGCTCGGGGGCGGTCACGTCGTCGTCCCGGTACCGGGTGTCGGCCGCACCGCGCCAGTCCCGCTCCCCGTAGCCACGGTCGCGGTCAGCCGGATACCAACCCGACTCCTGATCCTCGGCAAAGCTCCGTCGTCCGTCCACGTCCGGCACCGTATGCGACGATCTCCACGGACGCCATTCGCCCCTCGGACGCCCCGGCCGACCGACGGGCCGGGGCAGCGCGATGGGGCCGCCCGGGGCGCCGGGCGGGGATGGCGGCGCAGGTCAGGGGCAGGTCGGGGCAGGTCCGCGAGCCGGCCCAGCGCCGCGGCCACCTTGCCCGTAACGATCTTAAGTTCGACCAGCCCACTCCGGTCCGCATAGCACAACGCGGGCATGATCGTCCGCTCGTCCACAGTCCGGCCGTCGTCCACAGGCACGACGACGCGGGGCGGCGGAGCCAGGCTCACCCGGGGCACGGTGCCGGCATGACGAAGCGGAACCAGGCGGTCGGCGCGTACGGCGAGCGATGCGCCGTCCGGCACCTGATCGAGGCGGGCCTGCGCCCCGTCGCCCGGAACTGGCGCTGCCCGGCCGGGGAGATCGACATCATCGCCTGGGACGGGCCGGTGCTCGCCTTCTGCGAGGTGAAGACACGAAGCACGGACGGATTCGGCACACCGGCCGAGGCGGTCGTCCCGGCCAAGGCCCGCCGGCTACGCGGGCTCGCCGCCCGATGGCTGGCCGACACCGGCACCAGCGCCGACCAGGTGCGCTTCGACGTCGTCTCGGTACGCCTCACCGGCGCCGGCCCCGCCCGCGTCGATCACCTCAAGGGCGTGTTCTGAGGTGGGCGGGCGGAACGGGCCGGCCTTCCGGTGCGACGGGCGGCGGCCGTACGCCCTGGTCGGCCGGCGGCAGACCGGCAGTGGGCGGGCCGTCCGAGCCGGCGCGGCAGGGTCGCCCACCGCCGACGTCGAACGGCGAGCCGGCGCGGCGGGATCTCCCACCGCCGGCGCCGAACGGCGAGCCCGGACGGCCGGGCCCGTCGGCACAGGCCCTCGGCGGGTGGCGGCGTGAGCTACGCGAAGGTGCTCTGCGTGGGCCTGGTCGGCGTGACCGGGCACCTGGTGGAGGTCGAGGCCGACCTGGCGGCCGGTCTGCCCGCCGTGGTCATCTCGGGGCTGCCGGACACCGCCCTGCACGAGGCCCGGGACCGGGTCCGCGCGGCGGTGGTCAACTCGGGCCAACGATGGCCCAACCGCCGGATCACACTCAACCTGCTGCCGGCCGATCTGCCGAAGTTCGGCTCGGCGTTCGACCTGGCGATCGCGGCGGCCCTGCTGGGCGGCTCGGGTGAGCTGCCGCTGCTGCCGCTGGACCGCGTGGTGGTCCTGGGCGAGCTGGGCCTCGACGGCACGGTCCGGCCGGTGCGCGGCGTGCTGCCGATGGTCGCCGCGGCGGCCAGGGCCGGCGTCGAGCGGGTGATCGTCCCCGCCGCCAACGCCGCCGAGGCGGCGGTCGTCCCGGGGATCCGGGTCCGGGCGGTCGACACGCTGCACCGGCTGGTCAGCTTCGTCCGGGATGGCACCCCGCTGATCGAGCCGGAGGCGGTCTGCGCGGCGCCGGGCGGCGCCGGGCCGGACCTGGCGGAGGTCGCCGGGCAGGGGCTGGGCCGGCGGGCGCTGGAGGTGGCCGCGGCGGGTGGGCACCACCTGGCGCTGCTCGGGCCGCCGGGCGCCGGCAAGACCATGCTCGCCGAGCGCCTTCCGTCGATCCTGCCCGAGCTCGACGACGAGGCCGCGCTGGAGGTGACCGCCCTGCACTCGATCGCCGGGCTGCTCCCGCCGGGCGGTCGGCTGCTTCGCCGACCACCGTTCCAGGCCCCGCACCACACGGCGACCGTGCCGTCGCTGGTCGGCGGCGGCTCCGGGCTGGCCCGTCCCGGCGCCATCTCGCTCGCCCACCGCGGGGTGCTCTTCCTCGACGAGGCACCCGAATTCAGCCGGGGCGCCCTGGAGGCGCTGCGCCAACCGCTGGAGCACGGCCGGGTCCGGCTGGCCCGCAGCCGTGGGGGCGCCGAATATCCCGCCCGCACCCAACTGGTGCTGGCGGCCAATCCGTGCCCGTGCGCCAAGCCGGCCGGGGACGCCTACTGCGAGTGCCCGCCGCAGGCCCGCCGGCGCTACCTGAGCCGCCTCTCCGGCCCCTTGCTGGACCGGATCGACGTGCAGGTGACGCTGCCACCCGTCCGAGCCGCCGAGTTGATGGCGGCGGCCGTGGACAGCGAGTCGTCGGCCACCGTCGCCCGAAGGGTGGCGGCCGCCCGGGAGGCCGCCGCCGCGCGCTGGGCCGTCCTCGGCCGCCGGCTCAATGCCGAGATACCCGGCCCGTACCTGCGTCGACCGCCCTGGCGACTGCCCGGGCCCGACACGGCGGAGCTGCGGGCCCGACTGGACTCCGGGTCGCTCTCCGCCCGGGGCTTCGACCGCGTCGTCCGCCTGGCCTGGACGATCGCGGACCTCGACGGCCGGGACCGGCCCGACCGGGACGACGTCGGGGAGGCCATTCAACTGAGAACGGGGGACGGCACGTGAGCACGAAGGAGACGCTGGCCAGGGTCGCGCTGACCTGGCTCGCCGAGCCGGGCACCCGGTCGGTGCACCGGCTGGTCGACCGCCTCGGTCCGGTGGGGACGCTCGACCTGCTGCTCGACGGCGGCGCGCCGGACGACACGTTGCGGGCCACGGTCGCGGCGCGTACCGCCGCCGGAGACCCACGGGCCGTCGCGGCCGAGGCGCTGGCCCGCGCCGACCGGCTCGGCGCCCGCGTCGTCGTGCCCGGCGACGACGAGTGGCCCACCCGGGTCGAGCAGTTGCGGGAGCTGCGACTGCCCGAGGCCCATCGCCGGGTGGACACCGAGACCGCACCGCCGCTTTGTTTCTGGGTGCGCGGGTCGTGGCCGCTCGCCGAGGCGTTCGACCGCTCGGTCGCGGTCGTCGGTGCCCGGGCCGCCAGCGGCTACGGCACACACGTCGCCACCGAGCTCGGCTACGGCCTCGCCGACCGGGACTGGACCGTCGTCTCCGGCGGCGCGTTCGGCATCGACGCGGCTGCCCATCGGGGCGCGCTCAACGCCGGCGGCGTCACCGTCGCCGTGCTCGCCTGTGGCGTGGACCGCCCCTACCCGATGGGCAACGCGGCGCTGTTCGACCGGATCGCCGACACCGGGTTGCTGGTCAGCGAGTGGATGCCGGGGGCGGACCCGCTCCGGCCCCGGTTCCTCATCCGCAACCGGGTGATCGCGGCGGGGACCCTCGGCACCGTGCTGGTGGAGGCGGCGGCGCGCAGCGGCGCGACCCAGACCACGCACCGGGCCCTCGCCCTGCGCAGGCCCGCCATGGTGGTGCCGGGCCCGGTCACGTCCGCGATGTCGGTGGGCGCGCACGAGCTGCTACGCGAGCACCCGAAGTCCCGGCTGGTCACCGGGGTGGCGCAGGTGCTGGAGGAGGTCGGGCGGATCGGCGAGCTGGCCCCGGTTCCGCGCGGTCCGCAGCGGCCGGCCGACCAGCTCGACGACGACGCGAGGTCGATCGTCGAGGTGCTGCCGCGTCGGGGCGCGGTGGGGGTGGAGGTCCTCGCGGCCCGCGCCGGCGTCGCCGTCCGCACCGTGCTGCGGAAGCTGTCCATGCTGGAGGAGCTGGCCCTGGTGGTGCGCCGCGAGGACGGCTACGCCCTCGCGCCGCCACCGGCCGACGCCGGCCGGGCCGGTCAGGGCCGACGTGCCGACGGCCGGCCGACCCCGGCCGGCGAACGGCCCGGGTGAACCGGCCCGGTGCGGCGGACGCGGGTGGCGGCCCGCCACAGCGGAGTCGGGACGCGCCCCGGGCTGTCGGAGGCGGGGCCCGGATCGCCCGGGAGATACGCAGGGTCAGGTCTGACCCCGGGTGGGGGTCAGGTCTGACCCGGGTGGGGGTCAGGTCTGACCCCGGGTGGCGGCGGGCGAAGCGGGCCGACGCGGGGAGGCACTGCCAGGTCAGTCCCCCTCGAAGCGGATCTCCATCTCGCGGTCCTGCCGGCAGCGCCGCGCCAGGAGGTCCAGCCGGCGTACGTGCGTCGTCTCGGGCGACGTCCGGGCCACCTCGGCGAGGCTCCGCAGCTCGGTGAGGAGCTGCGGAGCCCGGTCGGCGGGGACCACCAGCTCGCCGACCGGGTCCACCTGGTCCAGCAGCGGGGTCCGCCCGCCGCCGCGTACGCGCTGGACGAGGTCCAGCAGCACGTCGTCGGGATCGGGCAGCACCTCGGCCGGCACGAGGCGACGCCGGCCGGAACCCGTCGCTACCACCCGGTAGAGGACGACGTCGACCCCCATGTCCGGTCCCCCTTCGTCGAGCCCGGCCCGTCGGATGCCGCCCACGATCCGGGGCACACACCCGTTGGTACGACAAGTCTGCGCGCACCGGCCGCGGTAATCCATCACCCGGACCGGGGGCGGCGGGACGGTGTCCCGGCGTCCTGCCCGAACAGTCCGTCGGCCGTAGGCTGGTTCTGTGCCAGCCGAGCATCCGCCACCGCCGGGCCCCACGAGGAGGCCGCCCGGACGACCGCGCCGTGCGTCGTCCCGCCGGCCGGTCCCGGGGCGGTCGTCGTGAGCCGGGAGTCGACCGGCAGACGGGCGATGCACGAGGCGCTCCCGGCGGCGATGCGCGAGGCGGTGGACGACTTCGCCGGGCACCTGGCCGGGGTGCGCAACCGGTCCGCGCACACCGTCCGGGCGTACGTCGGCGACGTGGTGGCGCTGCTGGACCACGCGCGTCGGATGGGCTGCGCGGAGCTGGCGGAGCTGGATCTCACCGTGCTGCGCAGTTGGTTGGCGAAGCAGCGGACGACGGGCGCCGCGCGGACGTCGCTCGCCCGCCGGGCGGCCTCGGCGCGGGCGTTCAGCGCCTGGGCGCACCGCTGCGGGCTGCTCCCCACCGATGTGGCGGGCGCGCTGGCCAGCCCTCGCGCGCACCGGGACCTGCCCAGCGTGCTCCGTGCCGATCAGGCGGCCGCGCTGGTCGAGGCCCCCGGCCGCGCCAACCGGGCCGCGCCGACGGTGTCGCACGCCGCGCGCCCCGCGCCAATCGACGGCCGGGCGGACGCCCTCGGCCCGGCGGCCATCGACACTGCCGCCGGCGACACGACGGCCACCGCCACTGCCGCCGGCGACACGACGGCCACCGCCACTACCGCCGGCGACACGACGGCCACCGCCACTACCGCCGGCGACACGACGGCCGGCACGGCGGGCACCTTCGTTCCGACCACCTGCACGGCAGCCGGCACGGCGGAACGCACGACGAACTCCGACACGGCGGACGGTGCCGCCGAGGCCGTGCTGCTGCGCGACCGGGCGCTGCTGGAGCTGCTCTACGGCACGGGCGTACGGATCAGTGAGGCGTGCGGCCTGGACGTCGCCGACATCGACCACGGGCGACGGGTCGTGCGGGTGTTCGGCAAGGGCGGCCGGGAGCGCGCGGTCCCGTACGGGGTGCCGGCCCAGCGGGCGCTCGACGAGTGGCTGCGCCACGGCCGGCCCGCGCTGGCCGGACCGCACTCCCGGGACGCGCTGCTGCTCGGCGCGCGCGGCGGGCGACTCAACCCGACGACGGCCAGGCGGATCGTGAGCGGCTACGCCGAAGCCGCCGGCCTGCCCCCGGTCAGCCCGCACGGGCTGCGGCACTCGGCGGCCACCCACCTGCTCGAAGGCGGCGCCGACCTGCGTGCGGTGCAGGAACTGCTGGGGCACTCGTCCCTCGCGAGCACGCAGATCTACACGCACGTGTCGGTGGAGCGGCTCCGCGCCGCCTACCGCCAGGCCCACCCCCGCGCCTGATTGGCGCGATTCGCCGACCGGGCCGCCACCGACCAGACGCCCACGACCAGTACGGCGCCGAATCCGCAGGCTGCCACGACCGGCACAGCGCTCAGGGGCAGCCCGACCCTCAGGGGCGGCGCGGCGACGAGCCCGGGCCGTCCGGGGCGGAGCCGCGGAGCACGACGTGCGGCGGCCGGCCCAGGTCCAGGCACATCCGGACGTCGTCGTAGCGTTCGTCGCCCACCTCGATGACGTTCGGCAGCCGCCCCCACTCGCGGAAGCCGAGCCGCTCGTATAGCGCGATCGCGCCGTGGTTGTTGCCCCGTACGCCGAGCGCGAGGGTCTCGATGCCGGCCCTGCGGGCGTCGTCGACCAGGGCGCCGGTGACGAGCCGGCCGATCCCCCGGCCACGGGCGGCCGGGTGGGCCGTGATCTTTTCCAGGTCGGCGTAGTGGGCGAAGATCGGCTTCGGACCGCGCCGCCACAACCCGGTACCCACGACCCGGGAGTCCAGCACGGCGAGAGCCAGCGCAGCGTCGCCGGCCCGGACAAGGCTGAGCACGGAGTCCAGCCATGCGTCGGTCTCGGCGCGACCGGGTGGGACGGCGTACCCGATCGCGCCGCCGCGCTCGGCCACCGCGTGCAGCACCCGGTGCACGTCGGCGCGGAGCTGCCGGTCGGCGACGGTCGGCCAGCGCAGTCCGACGGGGGCGTCCATGACAGGCGATCCTGCAGTATCGAGGGGCGTCGACCGGCACGGGCACCGCCGGAACGCCGGCCGGAGATCCACCGGCCGCTACGATCATCGGGTGAGCGTCCCGCAGCCGCCCGAGCCGATCGCGGCAGCCCGCCTGCTCTTCTCGCTCGACCCCACCGTGAGCCACCTCAACCACGGCTCGTTCGGCGCGGTGCCGATCGCTGTGCAGCGGGCCCAGCAGCGGCTGCGTGACGAGATGGAAGCCAACCCGCTGCGCTTCTTCACACGAGGTCTGGTCGACCGGATCACCCATGCCCGCCGCCACGTGGCCGGCTTCCTGGGCGCCGACCCGGAAGGCACCGCCCTGGTGCCGAACGCCACCACCGGCGTGGCCATGGTGCTCCAGTCGCTCGGCCTGCGCCCCGGCGACGAGGTGCTCACGACCGACCACGGCTATGGCGCGGTGGCCCTGTCCGTCGCCCGGGAGTGCCGCCGCACGGGGGCGGTCACCCGCGCGCTGCACGTGCCGCTGGCCGCCACCGACGAGGAGGTCGTCGAGGTCGTCCGCGCGGGCCTGCGCCCTGGCCGGACCCGGCTGCTCGTGGTGGACCAGCTCACCTCGGCCACCGCCCGGCTCCTCCCGGTCGCCGCCATCGTCCGGGTGGCCGGGGAGCACGGGATACCGGTCCTGGTCGACGCCGCGCACGCCCCGGGCATGCTGGCGACTCCGGTCGGGAGCATCGGCGCCGACTTCTGGGTGGGCAACCTGCACAAGTGGGCGTACGCGCCACGCGGCAGCGCCGTGCTGGTGGTCGCACCGTCGTGGCGGGAACGCATCGAGCCGCTGGCCGTCTCGTGGGAGCAGGAGTCGGGGTTCCCCCGCCGGGTCGAGTGGGCGGCGACCCAGGACTACACCGGCTGGCTGGCCGCACCGGTGGGCCTGTTCACCCTGCGCAGCCTCGGCGCCGACCGGGTACGCGGGCACAACGCCGCGCTGGCGGCGTACGGCCAGCGGGTGGTGGGGGACGCGCTCGGGGTGGCCCCCAGCGACCTGCCGGACCCCGGCGGGCGCGGGGTGGCCATGCGGATCGTTCCGTTGCCGGCGGGCCTGGGCACCACCTTCGACGCGGCGCGGGCGCTGCGGGAACGGATCGCCGATCGGCTCGCCACGGAGGTGGCGGTCATGTCCTGGAACGGCCGGGGCTGGCTGCGGCTGTGCGCGCAGGTCTACAACACCGCGGACGAGTACGAGCGGCTGTCGGTGCGGCTCCCCCCGCTGCTCGCCCAGCGCTGAGCGGGTCGCCGTTCACCGGCACCACCCGGACTGGCCCAGACACCGAGGCCAGGCCAGACACCCAGGCCGGGCCAGACACCCAGGCCGGGCCAGACGCCGGGGCCGGGTCGGGCTCGACGCCCTCCAACGGCAGCAGCCGCACCGCGCCGAGGCCGAGCAGGGTCAGCGGGTCGAGGTAGTCGGCGCCACGGCGCAGCCCCCAGTGCAGGCAGGCCGGCGCGGGACAGCCGGCATGGCCGGCGAGCAGCGTGCCCAGCGGTGCGCCGGCGGCGAGCCCGTCGCCGGTTCGGACCGCCGGCGCCACGGGCTCGTAGGTGGTCCGCAGTCCTCCGGCATGCCCGACGGTGACGACCGGTCGCCCGGCGACCATGCCGGCGAAGAGGACCGTGCCGGGACCGGCGGACCGTACGGTGGCACCCGGCGCGGCGGCCAGGTCGACGCCCCGGTGGCCGGGGAGCCACGGGCGCGGCGGCGGATCGAACCGGCGCACCGGCCGCGGCACGCCGTCGAGCGGCCACCGGAACCGCGCCGCCCCGGACGCCGGGCCTTGAAACGGGCGGGCCCCGGACGCCGAGGGGCCGGCACCGCCGGCCGCACGCCCGAACTCGGCGCGCGCAGGCGCGGAGACGGCACGCGCAGGCGCAGACTCGGCGCCCACAGGCGCAGCCGCGACACGCGCAGACGCGGAGACGACGCGCGCAGGCGTGGTCGTCGCCGCCCGGACCGGTGTCGACACCGGCTGCGGGGCGACGGGCGCGGCGGGCGGTACGAGGGACAGCAGCGCGGCGCAGAGCACGGCGGAGGCGGTACGGGTCGGTGGTCGCATGGGGCGCAGCCTGCGTGGTGCCCGCCGCGATTCGCCACCCCGGCACCCGGCGCCTGTGGACAGTCGGTGTCCTGTGGACGGTCACCCGCGACGGGACCTGATCTGCTATGCGCCGCGACCCGACACGCCCGAGCCGACCGGCACTGCGGGAGCGGTCCGCCGACCGGTAGCGGGCCACCGGCCGGGCGGCGGACGCCTAGGCTGGGTCGGTGACGCGGGACTGGTACGCCTGGCACGAGGACTACGAGGACCCGGGCTCGGCGCTCTCCCGCCGGCTCGCCGAGGTGCGGATGCGGATCCGGGCGGCGCTCGACGCGGCCGCGCCCGGCCCGCTGCGGGCGGTCAGCGTCTGCGCCGGGCAGGGGCGCGACCTGATTCCCGTACTGGCGGTCCACCCCCGGCGGGACGACGTGACCGCCCGGCTCGTGGAGTTGGATCCCCGCAACGCGGAGGTGGCCCGGTCGGCCGCCCGCGCGGCGGGGCTGTCCTCGGTGGAGGTGGTGGTCGGGGACGCGGCGCGCACGGACGCGTACGTCGATCTCGTTCCGGCCGACCTGGTGCTGGTCTGCGGGGTGTTCGGCAATGTCGGCGAGGCGGACGTGCGGGCCATCGTGCGGCACTGCGCGGCGCTCTGCGCCACCGGCGGCTCGGTGTTCTGGACCCGGCACCGGCGTAGCCCCGACCTGGTGCCGACCATCTGCGACTGGTTCGCCGAGGAGGGCTTCAGGCCGGTGGCGGTAAGCAGTCCGGCCGACGGCGTGGGCGTGGGCGTCCACCGGTTCGAGGGCCGACCGCGGCCCCTGCCGGCCGGGGTGACGATGTTCGAGTTCCTCGGCTGAGACCGGCCCGCCGGGAGCGACCAGGACCGGCGTCGAAAGTGACCAGGATCGGTGCCGAGAGCACCAGGATCGGTGCCGAGAGCACCAGGACCGGTGCCGAGAGCACCAGGACCGGTGCCGAGAGCGACCAGGGCGAGCGTCGAAGGCGACCAGGGCAGGCACCGGGATCGGCCAAGACCGGCGCGGGGAACGGGCGGGGCGGGCGCGGGGAACGGGCGGTGGGGCGGCGAGACCCCTAGGCTGGGGCGGGTGCGGCGGAGCGGCCGCCGTTCGGCCCGGGGAGGCCAGGATGACCACTGTGGACGACGTGAGCCGGCCGTCCCGGCTGGCCGAGCCGGACGAGGGGATCACCGTCGAGGAGTTGCGGCTGGCCGCCCGCAACCACGGCATCCCGCTGGAGGCGCTGCGCTACGACGTCACCCCGGCAGGCCTGCACTACCTGCTCATCCACTACGACATCCCGGACCTCGACCCGGCGACCCACGCGGTGACCGTGGGCGGCGCGGTGGACCGGCCGCTGGCCCTGGACCTCGCCGCGCTGCGCGCCCGCCCACGGGTGACCCGGCGGGTGACGCTGGAGTGCGCCGGCAACGGGCGGGCCCTGCTGCACCCCAGGCCGGTGAGTCAGCCGTGGCTGGTGGAGGCGGTCGGCAACGCCGAGTGGACCGGCACCCCGCTGGCTCCGCTGCTCCGGGAGGCGGGGATCGCCGCCGACGCCGTGGACGTGGTCTTCACCGGCGCCGACCACGGCGTGGAGCGCGGCGTCGAGCAGGACTACCAGCGCGCGCTGCCGGTCGCCGACGCGCTGCGGGAGGAGGTGCTGCTGGCGTACGAGATGAACGGCGCTCCCCTGCTGCCGCAGCACGGCGCCCCGCTGCGGCTGATCGTGCCCGGCTGGTACGGCATGGCGCACGTCAAGTGGCTCCGCGCGATCGACGTGCGCACCGAGGCGTTCGACGGCTACCAGAACGCGGTCGCCTACCGGCTGCGGCGGGACGCCGACGACCCGGGCGTGCCGGTGACCCGGATCGAGCCACGGGCGCTGGTCAGGCCGCCGGGCTTCCCCGACTTCATGTCCCGCACCCGGGTGCTGCGCCCGGGGCCCTGCACGCTGGACGGTCGCGCCTGGTCGGGCCACGCCCCGGTCGTCTCGGTCGAGGTGACCACCGACGGCGGGGCCACCTGGGCACCGGCCAGGCTGGACGATCAGTCGGGTGGCGAGTTCGCCTGGCGCGGGTGGCGTCACGAGTGGACGGCGGAGCCGGGGCGGCACGTGCTCGGCGCCCGCGCCACCGACGCGTCGGGCCGGACCCAGCCGGTCGAGCAGCCGTGGAACCGGGGCGGCTTCGCCAACAACCTCGTCCAACGGGTCGAGGTCGTGGTGCTGCCGGGATGACGCCGACCGCCGGGGAGGCGGGGGGACGACGACGGCCGCGCGGCGGTGGGGGTGCCGACGGGGCCACGGGCCCGGTGGTCGCGCCACCGGGCGACAGCTGGGCGGTGGGTCAGCCGCCGAAGCCGGAGTCGGCGGGGAGGGAGATGTCCGGCTTCTCCAGCTCCTCGACGTTGACGTCCTTGAAGGTCATCACCCGGACGTTCTTGACGAAGCGGGCGGGACGATACATGTCCCACACCCAGGCGTCGTGCATCTCGACCTCGAAGTAGACCTCGCCGTCGGAGTTGCGCACGTGCAGGTCCACCTGGTTGGCCAGGTAGAACCGGCGCTCGGTCTCCACCACGTAGGAGAACTGGCGGACAATGTCGCGGTACTCCCGGTAGAGCTGCAGCTCCATCTCGGTCTCGTACTTCTCGAGATCTTCCGCGCTCATCGCACTCCGCCTTCCATGACCACATCTTCCCCCACCGACGCCGGAGGCCGAGGCTGCTCGCCCAACGCCACGCCGACGGTACCCCCTGGCGCGCAAGAGCGCCCCATCGGCTCGTCCAGGCTTGCGCCCACCGGTCGGCGGGCCCGGGGTGGGGCGCCGTCCCGGCCGGACACCGCCGCCACGTTGACGTACGAGAACCGGTGCTCCCGGCACGGCCCGCGCTCGCGCAGCGCCGCACTGTGCTCCGGCGTGATGTAACCCTTGTGCTCGGCGAAGCCGTAGCCGGGGAACGCCCCGTCCAGCTCGACCATGATGCGGTCCCGGGTGACCTTGGCGAGCACGCTCGCCGCCGCCACGCAGGCGGCCACCCGGTCGCCCTTCCACACCGCCAGCCCCGGCACGTCGAGGCCGTCGACCCCGAAGCCGTCGGTCAGCACGTAGTCGGGGCGGGTGGCCAGGGACGCCAGGGCGCGGCGCATCGCGGCCAGGTTGCACACGTGCAGGCCCCGCTCGTCGACCTCCTCGGCGGGGACGACCACCACCGAGTACGCCAGGGCACGGGCGACGACCTCGTCGTGGACCCGCTCCCGGCTGGCCGGGGTGAGCAGCTTCGAGTCGGCCAGGCCGTCGATCTCGCCCCGGCGCCCCTCGGGCAGGATCGCGGCGGCGGCGACCAGCGGCCCGGCGCACGCCCCGCGACCCGCCTCGTCGGCGCCGGCGACGTGCCGGAAGCCGCGCCGCTGCAACGCGCGCTCCAGCGCGTAGAGCCCACCCTCGCGGCGCACCACCGTGCGCGGCGGCGTCAGCACGGCACACCTCCGTCGGTCGTCGGCGCCCCCGCCAGCGCCCTGGTCAGCACCGCCGGCAGATCCGGCGGATAGTAGCGCTCGTCGGTGGCGGCCAGCTCGTCCATCCGCCACCAGCGGTGGGCGGCGACGCTGGCCCGCTCGACCTCGCTGAAGCCGGTGGTGTCCACCTCGTGCCCGCTCACCCGCACCAGGAAGAACTCCTGCTCCTGCCGGTACCAGACGCCGTCGAACGGATACTCGGTCACGTCGCGGTGCACCGGCGCGCCGAACGCCGGGACCGGCAGCCGCAGCCCGGTCTCCTCGGCCAGTTCCCGCGCCGCGCACTCGGCATACGTCTCGCCCGGGTCCAGCCCTCCGCCCGGGGTGAACCACCAGCGACCGTCCTCGGGACGGGCCGGGTCGAAGCCGCTGAACAGCAGCACCCGACCCGCCGCGTCGACGAGCAGGACGCGCGCCGCGCGCCGAGGGGTGTAGTCGGTCACCGCACCAGCCTGCCAGACGCCGCCGACAACGCCCACGCCCGGCGGCCCCTACGGCTCGGGGATCCCCTCGAACTCCTTGGGCACGCTCAGCCAGGTGGCGCGGTTGACCGGCCAGAACACGGTGAACGCCCGCCCGACGACCTCGTCCTCGGGGATGGTGGCCGCGTTGATGTCCTGCCCGGACTGCTGCCAGTGCTCCAGCGAGTCGCCCGACGCCTCCCGGTGGTCGCCCATCACCCAGAGCCGGCCCTTCGGGACGGTGATGTCGAACTCCTCGGCCGTCTTGTCGCCGGGGAAGATGTACGGCTCGTCCAGCGGCTTGCCGTTGATCACCAGCCGCTCCTGCGGGTCGCAGCAGACCACGTGGTCGCCGCCGACGCCGATGACCCGCTTGATGAAGTCCTCTCCGTCGGGGTTGCTGCTCCACTCCAGGGGCGCCTTGAAGACGATGACCTCGCCCCGGTGCGGCGACCGGAAGTCGTATACCAGCTTGTTGACCAGCACCCGATCGTCGATCTGGAGAGTGTTCTCCATGGACGGGGAGGGGATGAAGAAGGTCTGCAGCACGAAGGCGCGCACCAGCACCGCGACCAGGATCGCCACGCCCAGGAGGATGGGCAGCTCCTTCCAGAAGGAACTGCGCGGCTTGTCGGTCTGCTCGTCAATCACGGAAGGAGCCTACGTTGCCGGGCCGGACGCCACCGTCCGGAACGCGCGAGAACGCCCAGCGCGGCCGCGACCGGCAGGAGGAGCACCACGCCGCCGCCGGGTGTGGCACGGACGGGGGGCGGGGCCCCCGTGGAGGCGGCCGGCGGATCGGCGACGTCGTCGAAGGTGGCCGGCACCGACAGCGCGCTCCACCGCGACGACGGCCAGACCACCGTGAAGGCGCGCCCCACCACGTTGTCGATGGGCACCGCCCCCTGGCAGCGCGCGTCCTGCGAGACCAGCCGGTGGTCGCCCATCACGAAGATCTGGCCGGGCGGGACGATGACCTCCGCGAAGCGCCGGGACCGGCACTCGTCGGGGTTGGGCGGGACGTCGAGCGGCGAGTCCCGGATCACGTACGACGACTCGTCGAGCGGCGTGCCGTTGACCAGCACCCGCCCCTGGGCGTCGCAGCACCTCACCCGGTCGCCGGGCAGCGCGATGACCCGCTTGATGAAGTCCTTCTCGCCGGGGCGGCTGACCCCGACCAGGTCGCCGACCGTCCGGCTGAGCTTGCCCACGAACCCGGCTTCCGGCTCCTCGTCGACCTGCGGAGCCCACCGGTCGGTGCCCCGGAAGACGACCACCTCGCCCCGCACCGGGTCACGAACGTCGTAGACGACCTTGTTGACCAGGACCCGGTCGCCGACGAGGAGGGTGTCCTCCATCGAGCCGGAGGGGATGAAGAACGCCTGGAGCAGGAAGGTGCGGATCAGCACCGCGAGGCAGAACGCGACGACCAGCAGCAGCGGCAGCTCCTGCCAGAGCGGCATCTGCCGGCGGGGCCGCCGCGCGCGTCGGCGCCACGGGTCGACGGCGCCGTCCTCGTCCAGCGTCTGCACCACGCACTCTCCGGTCAGCAGATGAGACAACTACCGCCCGGGAGCCTCGTCGAGGCCCCCCGGGCGGTAGTGGACGTCTCCCGGCCCCGAGGGGCGGGACGCCGGCCGGCTGCGCCCGTACGACCAGGGTAGTGCGGTCCGGCCGGTACGACACACGCGCAGCTCAGGCGGCGTGGCGAGCGAGAGGTCAGCTCGGCTGCTTCTCGCGCTTCTCCTTGATCTTGGCCTTCTTGCCCCGCAGCTCACGCAGGTAGTAGAGCTTGGCGCGGCGGACGTCACCGCGGGTCACGACCTCGATCCGGTCGATGGCCGGGCTGTTGATCGGGTAGGTGCGCTCGACACCGACGCCGAAGCTGATCTTGCGGACCGAGAAGGTCTCGCGCAGACCGTCACCCTGGCGGCGGATGACGACGCCCTGGAAGATCTGGACACGGGACCGGTTGCCCTCGACGACCCGGGCGTGCACCTTGACGGTGTCACCGGCACGGAAGTCGGGGAGGTCGGTGCGCTTCGACTGGGCGTCAAGGGCGTCCAGGATGTTCATCGCTGCGTCCTCGTGAGGCTCACGGCGCACCGTCAGTCGGTGCGCGGGTGGGTGATTCTGATCCCCGGGTGGCGGTCGGCGACCCGACCCCGGTCGAGGATCCTCGCAGCCGACCGCGGCGCGGCCGGTTGCGGCAACCCCCCTACTTTGCCACATCCCCCGGCCGCACCTGAAATCCGGCCCGGTCCAGCGCCGCGACGTCCCGTTCGTCCAGGCGCTGCGGGTCGAGCGCGGCGAGCATGTCCGGACGGCGCAGGGCGGTGCGGGTCAGCGCCTCGTCCCGCCGCCAGCGGGCGATCCGGCCGTGGTCGCCGGAGCGGAGCACCTCCGGCACGTCCAGCCCGCGCCAGCTGGCCGGCTTCGTGTACATCGGCGCCTCCAGCAGCCCGTGGGCGTGCGACTCCTCGTCCAGGGAGCCCGCGTTGCCGAGCACCCCGGGCAGCAGCCGGGTGACCGCCTCCAGGATCACCAGGACGGCGACCTCGCCACCGAAGAGGACGTAGTCGCCGAGGGAGACCTCGGTCACCGGCATCCGGGTGGCGGCGTGGTCGAGCACCCGCTGGTCGATGCCCTCGTAGCGGCCGCAGGCGAAGAGCAGGTGCGGCTCGGCGGCCAGCTCGTGCGCCATCGCCTGGGTGAAGGGGGCACCGGTCGGCGCGGGCACCACCAGCCGGGGCGGGGCCGCCTCCGCCGGGGCGAGCGCGTCGAGCGCCTCGCCCCACGGCTCGGGCCGCATCACCATGCCGGGCCCGCCGCCGTAGGGCGTGTCGTCGACCGTGCGGTGCACGTCGTGGGTCCAGGCTCGCAGATCGTGTACGGCCAGCCGCAGCGTGCCGTTCGACCGCGCCTTGCCGATCAACGACAGGTCCAGCGGGGCGAAGTACTCCGGGAAGATCGACACGATGTCGACGCGCATGCGGGGGTGCTCCAGCGGCTCTACAGGTCGAGCAGACCGGCCGGCGGGTCGACGACGACGCGACCGCCGGCGAGGTCAACCTCGGGGACGATCGCCTTGACGAACGGGATGAGTGCGGTGCGGCCCTCGGGCCGGCGCAGCACCAGCAGGTCGGAGGCGGGGGCGTGGTCGATCCGGGCCACCTCGCCCAGCCGCTCGCCGGCCGGGGTGACCACGGCCAGCCCGACGAGCTGGTGGTCGTGGAACTCCTCCGGGTCCTCCGGCGGGGCGACGTCGGCGCTGTCGACCGCCAGCAGCGTGCCGCGCAGCGCCTCGGCGACGTCCCGGTCCGCGACGCCCTCGAACGCGACCAGCAGCCGCCCCTGGTGCCAGCGGGCAGCCTCCACGGTCAGCTCGGCGGGCACCCGGAAGGGCTCGCCGTGCCCGGGCTGCGGCGACGCTCCCGGCTCGACGCGCGGCCCGCGACCGCCGGGCGCGGCCGGGGGCACCGCCCCCGGCATGGTGCGCAGCACGCCACCGCTGGGCGCGGCCGGGGGCACCGCCCCCGGCATGGTGCACAGCACCATGCCGGGGGCGAAGCGCGCCTCGGGCTCGTCGGTCCGCACCTCCACGGTGACCTCACCGCGGATGCCGTGCGGCTTGCCGATCCTGCCGACGATGAGCTGCATCAGTACGAGTCGACGATGTCGACGCGCACGCCGCGCCCGCCGATGGAGCCGATCACCTGGCGCAGCGCCTTGGCGGTCCGGCCGGACCGCCCGATCACCGTGCCGAGGTCCTCCGGGTGCACGCGGACTTCCAGCCGCTTGCCCCGACGGTTGTCGACCAGCCGGACGCGCACGTCATCGGGGTGGTCGACGATGCCCTTGACCAGGTGCTCCAGCGCCGGACGCAGTGCCATGTCAGGCCTGCTCGCCGGAGTCCGCACCGGCCTGCTCCTCGGTCTTCGGCGCCTCCTCGGCGGCCGGAGCCTCGGTCTTGGCGGCCTTCTTGGCCGGCTTGGCCGGGGTCTCGGCCAGGCCGGCGGCGGCCTTCGCCTCGGCCTCGTAGGCCGCGGTGCGGTCGACCCGCTCCGGGGCGACCTTCAGCGGCGGCGGGGCCGGCAGGCCCTTGAACTTCTGCCAGTCACCGGTCAGCTCCAGCAGCCGCTGCACCGCCTCGCTCGGCTGGGCGCCGACGGACAGCCAGTACTGGACCCGGTCCGACTTGACCTCGATCACCGAAGGGTCTTCCTTCGGCTGGTAGATCCCGACGAACTCGATCGCCCGGCCGTCGCGCTTGGTGCGCGAGTCGGCGACGACGATGCGGTACTGCGGGTTGCGGATCTTGCCCATCCGCAGGAGCCGGATCTTTACGGCCACAGTTGTTTCGCTCCTGTTGCGATCTCACCAGCCCGACGAGGGCGGTGCACGGGTGAGCGCCGACCGGCACAGTGGGGTTGGGCCGGAGACTGCTCGGTGGACTGGCGACGTGCCCGGGTTAGAGGGCGCCGGGCACACGCCGGATACCAGCCAGCCATTCTGCCAGATCCGGCCCGGATCTCTCACACCGGACCGCCCGGGGTCACCCACCCGTCGGCGGAAGTGACCGGAAACACACCCGCCGGGTCAGCGCGCCGGAGGGCGGTCCCAGCCCGGCGGAAGCTCCTCGGGGACGGTCCACTCCGCCGGCGGGACGAAGTCGCACCAGGTGCCGTCGAAGGGAAACTCGCCCGCCTCGGCCAGTGCGATCACCCGCTTGCCCTCGGCCCGGACCGCGTCCGGGTCGGGGACCCAGTAGTGCTCGGGGAAGGCGAGCCGCTCGGCGAACTCGTCCTCGTCCTTCCACTCCCAGCCACGATCGGGCCGGACGACCACGTCGAGGTCCTGGTCGGTCATGTCGACCCCGGCGAGCCGGCCGTCGTCCCAGCGCACGCCGGGCTCCTCCAGGTTGACGTACCAGGTGGCGAAGCGGTCGTGCGCGTCGCGGAACCACCAGACCGAGTGGGCCGCCCCGGCGGGCAGGAACTTCAGCACCGACGGGCCGTGCCACCGGCCCGGGGCGAGACGGTAGGACGAGCAGACCCACTCGGCGAACGGGACCGACCGCATGCCCGCCCCGGCCTCGGTGACCTCGGCCGCGACCGGCGCGTCGCGGGGCACCCAGAGCAGCAGGCCCCGCTCGTCGTCGCTGACCACCCGGGCGGTGCGGACCCAGCCGATCCGGCCCCGACGCACGTTGCGGTGGACGATCAACCGCCCCGGTTCGAACCTCACGTGCCGACCCTACCGCTGCCCGCCCCGCGGGCCCGTCCGCCCGGACCGGGTGCGGGAAAGGGGCCCTTCACGGGTGTGGCGGTGCCCCTCCCCGCGCACCGCACTCAGTAGGCGCGGGCCAGGATGGCGACGAGGTCCGGCTCGTCCTCGGAGTCGGGCACCGAGCCGTCGGCGCGCAGCAGGCAGCGCACGGTGACGCCCTGGCCGTTCGCCTCCGCCTCGCCCTGGGCGCCGACCGCCGACCACGGCACCATGGCCCAGCCGGTGGCCGCCGCCTCGATCGCCTCGGCCAGGGTCGACACCTCGACGGTGCGGGAGCGGCGGTGGGCCAGGGCCTGGTCGTGCAGCGCGCGCTGGTCGGCGTCGAGGGCGGCCAGCACGGCGGCGACCACGTCGGTTACCGGCGTCGGGGACTTCGAGCCGTCCGTGCGCCGGACCACGACCGCGTTGCCGGCGGCCAGGTCGCGGGGGCCGACCTCGACGCGTACGGGATAGCCGCGCAGCTCGGCGTCGACGGCCCGGCGGCCGAACGGGGTGTCGGTGCGGTCGTCGAGCGCGACCCGGACGCCGGCGTCGCGCAGGCCGTCGCGCAGCTTGGCCGCCGCCTCGCCGACGCCCTCGCCGTCCTTGACCACCATGACGTACGCCTGCACCGGCGCCAGCTTCGGCGGCACCCGCAGGCCGTTGTCGTCGCCGTGGCACATGATCAGGCCGCCGAGCATGCGGGTGGAGGTGCCCCAGGAGGTCGTCCAGGCGTGCTCCCGGCCGCCCTCGGCCGACGAGTAGCTGATGTCGAACGCCTTGGCGAAGTTCTGCCCCAGCTCGTGGCTGGTGCCGAGCTGGAGGGCCTTGCCGTCGCCCATCATGCCTTCGCAGGTGTAGGTGGCGGTGGCGCCGGCGAAGCGCTCCCGGGCCGTCTTCAGGCCGACGACCACCGGGATGCCCAGCACGTTGACCATCAGGTCCTCGTACGCCTCGTGCAGGATCCGCCGGGCGTAGGCCCGCGCGTCGGAGCGGGTCGCGTGCGCGGTGTGCCCCTCCTGCCAGAGGAACTCGCTGGTGCGCAGGAAGACCCGGGGGCGCAGCTCCCAGCGGACCACGTTGGCCCACTGGTTGAGCAGCAGCGGCAGGTCCCGGTAGGAGTCGATCCACTTGGCCATGAACTCGCCGATGACGGTCTCGCTGGTGGGGCGCACCACCACCGGCTCGGCGAGCTGCTTGCCGCCGCCGTGGGTGACCACCGCGAGTTCCGGCGAGAAGCCCTCGACGTGCTCCGCCTCGCGCTTGAGGTAGCTCTCGGGGATGAAGAGCGGGAAGTACGCGTTCTCCGCGCCCGCCGCCTTGATCCGGGCGTCCATCTCGGCCTGCATCCGCTCCCAGATGGCGTAGCCGGCCGGTCGGATGACCATGGTCCCCCGGACCGGGCCGTTGTCGGCCAGCTTCGCCTTGGCGATCAGGTCCTGGTACCAGCGGGGAAAGTCCTCCGCACGGGGAGTGAGCACGCGTGCCATGACCGCACATCCTATGCGTCGGCCGGCGGGACGGCGCCATCGGGCGCGGCGTCACCGGTGTCCGCCCGTGACGGCCGGCACGACGGGCCGTAGGATTCGGCCACCATGGCTGAGGTGAGGGACGGCACCCGCTCGCGGGAGGCGATCGTCGAGGCCGCCCGGGCGTTGACCATCGCGAGCGGCTGGGACGGCGTCCGGATGGGTGCCGTCGCGCGCGCGGCCGGAGTGAGCCGGCAGACGGTCTACAACGAGTTCGGCACCAAGGCGGGGCTGGCCGAGGCGCTCGCCCGGCGGGAGATCGACCGCTTCGTCGGCGACGTGCGCTCCCTCCTGCACGCGCACGGCGACGACGTCCGGGCCGCCGCGCACGCGACCATCTCGCACACCCTCCGGCAGGCGGCCGGCGATCCGCTGATCAAGGCGGTCCTGACCAGCACCCGGGGCGGCTCGGACGAGCTGCTGCCCTATCTGACCACCCGCCAGGAGCTGGTGCTGACGGAGGCCACGGACGCCCTGCTGGAGTGGGCCGGCCGCGTGCTGCCGGGCGCCGACCGGGCCGCCGTCGCCTTCGCCACGGACTCCGTCGTCCGCCTGGTGATCAGCCACATCGTCCTGCCCGGCGCCCCGGTCGAGCAGACCGCCACGGCCCTGGCCGACCTCGCCGTCCACCTCCTCGTGCACGCGGTCACCCAGGGCACCGGCAGCTACTGACGGCGCGGGCGGGTCGCGGAGCGGTCGCCACGCGGGGCCACCGGCCGGCGGCGGCGTCCCCGGCGCGACGCCCCGAGGGCGGTCGGCGGGTCTGGCCGCCGGGCACTCCCACACCCGGCGCCTCCGACAGGACGACCCCGCCGGGGCGGGCCCGGCCGGTCAGCGGACGACGCGACCGCGCAGCACGATCCGGGCGGGGCGGCGCACGGCGCGCAGGTCGGCGCGCGGGTCCTCGGCGTAGACGACCAGGTCGGCGAGGCCGCCCTCGACCAGGCCGGGGAAGCCGAGCCACTCCCGGGCCCGCCAGGAGGCGGCGGCGAGCACGTCGACCGTGGACATCCCCGCCTGCTCGTGCAGCAGCAGCATCTCCTCCGCCGCGAGGCCGTGGTCGATGCCGCCGCCCGCGTCGGTGCCCACGTAGATCGGCACCCCCGCCTCGTACGCGGCCCGCACCACCTCGGGGAAGCGGTCGCGCAGGGTGAGCATGTGGTCGGCGTAGCCGGGGAACTTGGCGCGCGCCTGGTCGGCGATCCCGCCGAAGGTCCGGATGTTGATCATCGTGGGGACCAGGGCGGTGCCCCGCCGGGCCATCTCGTCGATCAGGTCGAGGCTCAGCCCGGTGCCGTGCTCGACCGAGTCCACCCCGGCCCGCACCATGATCTCGACGGCCGACTCGGAGAAGGTGTGCACGGCGGCCCGTACGCCGGCGGCGTGCGCGGCCTCGACGGCGGCGGCCATCGTGTCGGCGTCCCAGGCCGGGGCGAGGTCGCCGACGCCCCGGTCGATCCAGTCGCCGACCAGCTTGACCCAGCCGTTGCCGGCCCGCGCCTGCGCGGCCACGGTCGCCGCCACCTCCGCCGCGCCGACCTCCACGCCGATGTCGCGCAGGTAGCGCTTCGGCGGCGCGATGTGCCGGCCGGCGCGGGCCAGCCGCGGCAGGTCTTCGGCGTCGTCCAGTTCGGGGTACGGGTACGGCGACCCGGCGTCGCGGATCGCGAGGACGCCGGCGTCCCGGTCGGTGCGGGCGAGTTCCCGGGCCTGGTCGAGCGAGGTGATCGGGGCGCCGCCCCGGGCGATGCCGATGTGGCAGTGCGCGTCGATCAGGCCGGGCAGCACGAAGCCGCCGTCGGCGATGGTCTGCGCGCCCGGAACCGGGGTGAAGGTCACCCGGTCCCCGACCAGCCACAGGTCACGGACCTCGTCGTCGGGCAGCACCACGCCGCGTACGTGCCAGGCCATGCGTCCTCCGTCCTGCGAGCGAAAGGGCGGTCCGCGGCCATTCTCCCCGGCCGGCGCCGGCCCGGTCCCGCCGGGCCGGCGCCGGCCGGCCGGCGCCCGGCCGCGCCACCGCCACGGCGGGTCGCCGCCGCGCGGGTGGCCCCGACGCCGGCGAACTCTCGCTACGTGGCCATCCGACCACGGAGCGGTACGAACGGTTGATTGACAGATTCCTTTATTTACACATGTCTTGATGAAGGGATCTTCCATCGCCAGGATGCACCGAAAGTGCCCGCACCAGGGGGCACACACGGTTTCGCCTCACAAAAGGAGCGTCGGGACAGTGAAACCACGACGATGGCGAATGGCAGCGGTCGGCCTGGCGGTCGGCCTCACCCTCCCGATCGGCGCCGGCGGACCAGCCGCCGCCGGACCCGATCCCACCCGGGCCGAGGCCCGTGCCGTGGCCGAGAAGGTCGACAGGAAACTCACCGCCCGGCTCGCCGGGCAGACCAAGGCCAGCTTCTGGGTCTTCCTCGACAGCAAGGCCGACCTGTCCGGCGCGGCCAAGCTGCGGCGCAAGGCGGACAAGGCCGCGTACGTCCACCGCACCAAGACCGCGCACGCCGCGCGCAGCCAAGCCGGCCTGCGGGCCGCGCTGACCGCCAAGGGCGCCGAGTTCACCCCGTTCTGGCTGGTCAACGCGATCAGGGTGACCGGCGACGCCGAACTGCTCGGCGACCTCGCCGTCCGCTCCGACGTCGCCGAGATCCTCGCCGACGACCCCGTCGACATCCCCGAGCCACTGCCCGGCGACACCGTCCCCGCCACGGACGCGGCGGAGTGGAACATCGACCGGGTCGGGGCTCCCCGGGTCTGGAACGAGCTGGGCGTACGCGGCGAGGGCATCGTGGTCGCCAACATCGACAGCGGGGTCGACGTCACCCACCCCGCGGTGGCCGCCAGCTACCGGGGCCGCAACGGCGACGGCACGCTCGACCACAACTACAACTGGTTCGACCCGGCCGACGTCTGCCCCACCGCCGCCCCGTGCGACAACAACGACCACGGCACGCACACCATGGGCACGATGGTCGGCGCGGACGGCGCCAACGTCATCGGCGTGGCCCCCGGCGCGCGGTGGATCGCCGCCAAGGGCTGCGAGACCAGCGGCTGCTCGCGGGCGTCGCTGCTCGCCTCCGGCCAGTGGATCGTCGCGCCGACCGACCTCAACGGCGCGAACCCGCGCCCGGACCTCGCCCCCGACATCGTGAACAACTCCTGGGGCTCCAGCGCCTACGACCCGTGGTACACCGAGACCGTCTCGTCGTGGGTGGCCGCCGGCATCTTCCCGGCCTTCTCCAACGGCAACAGCGGCCCGAGCTGCAACACCTCCGGCAGCCCCGGGTCGTACACGATCAGCTACAGCTCCGGGGCGTTCGACGTGAACAACGCGATCGCCAGCTTCTCCAGCCGGGGCACCGGCGAGAACAGCGACATCAAGCCGAACATCGCCGCGCCGGGCGCCAACGTCCGCTCCTCGGTGCCGGGCGGCTACGCGTCCTTCAGCGGCACCTCGATGGCCTCGCCGCACACGGCGGCGACCGTGGCGCTGATGTGGTCGGCCTCGCCGGCCATCCAGGGCGACATCGCCGAGACCAGGCGCATCCTGGACGACACCGCGATCGACGTCGACGCGCTCACCTGCGGCGGCACCATCGACGACAACAACGTCTTCGGCGAGGGGCGGCTCGACGCGTACGCGGCGGTCAACGCCACCCCCCGGGGCGCCCTCGGCGCGCTGGGCGGCCAGGTCACCTCGGGCGGCGCGCCGCTGGCCGGGGCGAGCGTGACGGTCACCGGCCCGATGAGCCGCGCCGCCACCACCGCCGCCGACGGCTCCTACGCGTTCGACCGGCTGATGGTCGGCGCGTACACCGTCTCGGTGAGCAAGTTCGGCTACCTGACGGCGACCACCTCGGTGACGGTCACCGAGAACCAGACGGTCGACGCGGACGTCACCGTCGAGCAGGCCCCGTCGGCCACGCTCAGCGGCACCGTGCGCACGTCGGCCGGCCCGGCCGCCGGTGCCAGCGTCACCGTCGTCGGCACCCCGCTCGCGGCCACCGCCGACGCCCAGGGCCACTACCGGGTGACCGTGCCGCAGGGCACGTACGACGTCCGCTTCGCGCACACGTACCGCTGCTCGGACGTGGTGACCCGGCCCGCGCAGGTCGCCGCGGACACCGTCCTGGACGTCACGCTGCCCGACCGGGTCGACGCCTTCGGGTACGCCTGCGGCGCGGCCGAGGGCTCCTTCGTCAGCGGCACGGAGCTGATGCCGCTGACCGGGGACGACCGGACCGCGCCCGTCACGCTGCCCTTCCGGGTGCCGCTGTACGGCAGGTCCTACCGGCAGGCGTGGGTCAGCACCAACGGCGTGCTCGGCTTCGACACCGCGTCGACCAGCCGCGCCAACACCGCCCTGCCGAACACCACCAACCCCGACCTCGCGCTCTTCCCGTTCTGGGACGACCTCTACGTGGAGGCCGACTCGGGGATCTACACCGCCGTCACCGGAGCCCGGCCGCACCGCACCTTCGTGGTGGAGTGGCGCAACGTGTCGATCTTCGCCGACCGGTCCATGCGGCTGACCTTCAGCGCCGCCATCAGCGAGGACGGCTCGATCACCTACCGGTACGCCGACGTCGACGGCAGCGGGGCGGAGACCGGCACCGGCGCCACGATCGGCCTGGAGAACGCCGACGGCACGGTGGGCTTCGAGTACTCGTACAACGCCCGGGCGGTCGCCGACGGCACGGCGATCGCGTTCCGCACGACCCGCTCCGGGGTGCTCTCCGGCGTGGTCACCGACGCCAACGACGGCCGGCCGGTCGCCGGTGCCACGGTGACCGCCCGGACGAGCGGGGCGACCGCCACGGAGACGACCGAGGCCGACGGCTCGTACCTGATCCAGGCCCCGACCGGCGCGGTCGAGTTCGACGTCGAGAAGGAGCACTACGAGCCGGCCGCCGGCACGGTGACGGTGTCGGCCGGCGCGGCCCAGGTCCGCTCGGCGGCGCTGCGCACCGCCCGGGTGACCACCCCGACGACCGAACTGACCGTCGTCGCGGCGGCCGACCAGACGCGGGCCCGCCAGATCGCCCTCAGCAACACGGGCGCGCTGGGCACCGACGTCACGGTCACCGAACTGAACGCCGACGGCGCGCCGCAGGACATCGGCTGGCTGGCGCTCTCCGGCGCGACCGGCACGCTGGCCAGCGGCGGCCGGCACACCGTCGGCGTGGCCGTCGACACCGCGGGCCTGCCCCCTGGCACCCACCACCGGGCGAAGCTGCGGATCTCCTCGGCCAGCGGTCGCCAACCGGTCCTGGTCGTCCCGGTCACCCTGGTGGTACCGAGCCAGGTCCTGGCGATCGACGCCGGGGCGGGCGCGGCGCGGGCCGACGTGGAGGGCCAGACCTGGTCGCCGGACCGGGCCTGGGCGGCCGGCGGCGCGGGCTATCTCGGCAACTCCAGCCGGCAGTCGACGGGCACCCCGATCACCGGCACCAACGACCCGGCCCGCTTCGCCGACCTGCGGGAGGGGATGTACGAGTACCGCGTCGACGGGCTCGCCGACGGCTGGTACACGGTGGAGCTGGACTTCGCCGAGGTCCGCCGGCAGTCCCCGGACAAGCGGATCTTCGACGTGCTGGTCGAGGGCCAGGAGGTGCTGCCGTCGCTGGACGTGGCCGGTGAGGTGGGCAGCTTCGCCGCGCTGAGCCGGACCTACACGGTCCGGGTGACCGACGGCCAGCTCAACGTGCGGTTCGTCACGCACAAGGGCTTCGGCCAGCCGATCGTCAACGCGCTGCGGGTGACCGACCGGCCGGACCTGGTCGCCTGACCGGACGCACGAAACGGCGGGGCCCGGCCGTGACCGGCCGGGCCCCGCCCGTGTGCGGGTGGCGGGGTCAGTCCCCGTCGCGCGCGAGCAGCCCGGCCCGCCGCGCCGTCAGCGCGGGCAGGTCGACGGAGACCTTCCACGGCCGCTCGGTGACGAAGAGGTCCTCGGTGTGGGTCACCGCCTCGTACTCGCCGGCGGGGCCGAGCGCGTATTCCGTGAGGGTCATCCGCTCGTGCAGCGGGTCGACCACCCAGTACGTCCGCACCCCGGCGTGCGCGTAGACCTTCGCCTTGTCGTAGAGGTCGCGGAACGTGGAGGTCGGCGAGAGGACCTCGACGGCCAGCAGCGCGTCCTCGACGGGTACGGGCGAGCGGTCGGCGTGCTCGCGGCGGATGGCGACCACGTCGGGGCGCGGCTCGTTGCGGCGGTCGATGCGCATCGACAGGTCGATGCTGACCAGGTAGTCGGCGGGACAGTTGACCCGGAGCGCGAGCAGCAGCTCGACGCACAGGTCCTGATGCACGGCGGTGGGGGACGGCACGATCAACCTTCCGTTGACCAACTCGTACGGAAGGTCCTTCGGCAGGTCACCGAGGTCGTCGACCGTCCACTCCGACCGCTCGGGCAGGATGGGCGCCACGGTCATGGCTCCTCCTTCCAGGGGCGACATCACCCTACGTAGGGATCACGTCACCCGCCGCCACCGACACGCTCAGCGGGGCCGGCCGTCGCCGCCCTTGCCGAGCTTGTTGAAGTCGATCTTCGGCAGCTTGAAGCCCGGCGGGAGGCCCTGGCCGGCGGCCAGGTCGTTCGGGTCCATGCCCGGCGGGAGCTGCGGCATGCCGCCCGGGAAGCCGCCCGGCATCCCGGCGCCCGCCCCGGCGCGCGGCCGGTTGCCGCCCTTGGTGCCCTTGCGCTTGTTCTTCGGCGACTTGGTCGCCTTGCGCCGGCCGCCGCCCGGCAGGCCCATCATGCCGCCCATCTGCTTCATCATCTTCTGCGCGTCGGCGAAGCGGTTGAGCAGCTGGTTTACGTCCATCACCGTGACGCCGGAGCCGTTGGCGATGCGGGCCCGGCGCGAGCCGTTGATGATCTTCGGGTTGCTCCGCTCGCCCGGCGTCATCGACCGGATGATCGCGGTGACCCGGTCGAAGTGCTTGTCGTCCAGCTCGGCGAGCTGGTCCTTCATCTGCCCCATGCCCGGCATCATGGCCAGCACGTTGGCGATCGGGCCCATCCGGCGGACCGCGATGAGCTGGTCGAGGAAGTCCTCCAGGGTGAACTGCTCGCCGCCCATCAGCTTGGCGGTCATCTTCTCCTTCTGATCGGCGTCGAAGGCCTGCTCGGCCTGCTCGATCAGAGTGAGGACGTCGCCCATGCCGAGGATCCGGCTCGCCATCCGGTCGGGGTGGAAGACGTCGAAGTCCTCCAGCTTCTCGCCGGTGGAGGCGAACAGGATCGGCTGCCCGGTGACCTCCCGGACCGACAGCGCCGCGCCGCCGCGGGCGTCGCCGTCGAGCTTGGAGAGGACCACGCCGGTGATGCCGACGCCGTCACGGAACGCCTCGGCGGTGCGTACGGCGTCCTGACCGACCATCGCGTCGATGACGAAGATGACCTCGTCGGGGTCGACGGCGTCGCGGATGTCGGCGGCCTGCCGCATCATCTCGGCGTCGATGCCGAGCCGGCCGGCGGTGTCGACGATGACGATGTCCCGGGCCGCCCGCCTGGCGTGCTCGATCGAGGCGCGGGCCACCTGCACCGGGTCGCCGGTGCCGTTGCCGGGCTCCGGGGCGTACACCTCGACGCCGGCGCGGCCACCGAGCACCTGGAGCTGCCCGACGGCGTTGGGGCGCTGGAGGTCGGCGGCGACCAGCAGCGGCTGGTGCCCCTGGGCCTTGAGCCAGCGGGCCAGCTTGCCGGCGAGGGTGGTCTTGCCGGAACCCTGGAGGCCCGCCAGCATGATCACGGTCGGTGGCTGCTTGGCGAACTGGAGCCGCCGCCCCTCGCCGCCGAGCACGTTGATCAGCTCTTCGTTGACGATCTTGACGATCTGCTGGGCGGGGTTGAGCGCCTGGGAGACCTCGGCGCCGCGCGCCCGCTCCTTGACGGCCGCGATGAAGCCCTTCACCACCGGCAGCGCGACGTCCGCCTCCAGCAGCGCGAGGCGGATCTCGCGCGCGGTGGCGTCGATGTCGGCGTCGGTGAGCCGACCCTTGCCGCGGAGCTTGGTGAAGATCCCGGACAGGCGGTCACTCAAGGTGTCAAACACGCGAACATCCCGTTTGTCAGTGTTCCGGCGGGCAGATCGGCGACCGGGCGAGGTGTCCGGCCACCGCTAGGGTATCCGGCCGCCCGCACGGCCGCTCCGGGCCGGGCGCAGCCGGGCCTGGCGCTCACACGGCGGCCAGCACCGCGGCCTCCAGCCGGGCGCGGGCGACGTCGTCCGGCCAGCCGCCGACGAGGTAGAACGCGTCCACCACGTCCCCGCCGAGGGTGGAGATCCGCGCCGCCCGCACCTGGGCGCCGGCCTCGTCGAGGGCGCAGGTGACCCGGTAGAGCAGCCCGGCCGCGTCGGCGGCGCGCAACTCCAGCAGCACGGCGTCGGTGGCCGCCTCCCGGTGCCAGACCACCCGCGGCGCGGCCCCCTCCGCCCGCGCCGCGAGGGCCCGGCCGCGCAGCCGCTGGGTGACCGAGACGTCGCCGTTCACCGCGCGGCGCAGGTCGGCACCGAGCGCGACCGGGTCGGGCGCCAGCCCGTGGCGGGGCTGCACCCGGCACTCGACCAGGGCCCGGCCGTCGACCGTGGCGGCGTCGGCGGAGATCACCTCCAGCCGGTGCAGGGCCAGGCAGCCGGCCACCGTCGCGAGCAGGCCGCGCCGGTCCGCCGCGGCCACCGCCACCCGGTCCCCCGTCAGGTGTACGACCGGCAGGGGCCCCGCCAGCAGCGCCGGGTCCGGAGCGGGCGGGGCGGGCGGCGAGCCGGTGTCCAGCGCGGTGCGCACCCGGGCGACCAGTTCGGCGACCAGCCGGCCCTTCCACTGCGACCAGGCCGCCGGCCCGGTGGCGGCGGCGTCCGCCCGGACCAGGGCGTGCAGCAGGTCGAGGGTGGTGGCGTCGCCGACCCGCTCGGCCACCCCGGCGATGGTGACCGGATCGGCGAGGTCACGCCGGGTGGCCACGTCGGGCAGCAGCAGGTGCAGCCGGACCAGCGTGCCGATCAGTGCCGCCTCGGGGGCGGGCAGGCCGATCCGGGCGGCCACCGCCTCGGCGAGCGGTGCCCCGGCCGCGCTGTGGTCGGCGGGCGTGTGCCCCCCGTCGCCCCCGGCCGGCAGCCCCTTGCCGATGTCGTGCAGCAGGGCGCCGAGCAGCAGCAGGTCGGGGCGGTCCACCTCGCGGGTGTGCCGGGCGGCCTCGGCCGCGGTCTGCACGAGGTGCCGGTCGAGGGTGAACCGGTGCACCGGGTTGTGCTGCGGGAGGCTGCGCAGCCGGGTCCACTCGGGCAGCCAGCGCTCGACCAGCCCGTACCGGTCGCAGGTCTCCCAGGCCGGCACCAGGCCGGGACCGGCGCCGAGCAGGGTGACCAGCGCGGCCCGGGCCTCGGCCGGCCACGGCGCCGGCAGCGGCGGGCAGTACGCGGCGAGCCACTCGCAGGTGGCGCGGGCGATCGGCAGCCGGGTGGTGGCCGCGGCGGCGGCGACCCGCAGCGACAGGCTCGGGTCGGGCCGGGCGCCGATCGCGGTACGGGCCAGCACCAGCTCGCCGTCGTGCGCCACGACGTCCCGGGCGACCGGCCGGCGCAGCGGTCGCCCGTCGGCCCCCCGGCGGCGGCCGGAGCGGAGCCGGTCGGCGGCGCGGAAGGCGTCGTCGAGGGCGTGGCTGACGGTCCGGGCGTCGCCGGCGATCCGGCGCAGCAGCGCGTCCCCGTCACCGACGGCGCGCGGCGCGCCGGGCGGGGAATGCGGCGGTGGCACGGCCCCGGGCGGTGGCGACGGCGTGGCGCCGGGCGGTGGCGACGGCGCGGCGCCGGGCGCCCCGGGCAGGGGGCGTGGCGGCGGCGCGGCCTCGGCCGGGCCGGGCGCGGGCTGGCGCAGCCCGAGCAGCGCGGCGACGCCGTCGCGTTCCTGGGCGACCAGCCGGTCGACCCGGCGGCCGACCTGCGTGTGCAGCGCGTCCCTGGTGTCCAGCAGCCGCCGGTGCGCGGCGTGGACGGCGGGGCGCAGGGCGTCGGTGATCCCGGCGGTGGCGATGGCCCGCAGCAGGCCGACGTCGCGCAGCCCGCCGGCGGCCTCCTTCAGGTCGCCTTCGAGCAGGAAGGCCAGCTCGCCGTGGGCCTCCCAGCGGGCGGCGGTGAGCTCGCGCAGCCCCGCGAGCCGCCGCACGGCGGTCCGTCGCCAGTGGTCGAGAGCGGCCCGGACGAGGGTGTCGGCGAGCGCGGCGTCCCCGGCCACCAGCCGCGCGTCCAGCAGCCCGAGCGCCACCTTCACGTCGTCGCGGGCGACCGCCAGCGCCTCGTCGACGGTCCGCACGGAGTGGTCCAGCCGCAGCCCGGCGTCCCAGATCGGATACCAGAGGGAGGCGGCCAGCTCGTCCACGCCGGCCACCCCGGCGTGCAGCAGCACGAGGTCCAGGTCGCCGTGCGGGGCGCACTGCCGCCGTCCCAGCCCGCCGACGGCGACCAGCGCCACCCCCGGCCGGGCCGGCAGCAGCCCGCCCAGCCACCGGTCGTGGGCGTCGGCTCGGGCGGCCCGGGCCGCCTCCCCGACGCCCCCGGCCGCCCCGCCGCCCGGGAGGCCCGCGCCGCCGTCCCCGGCGTGCCCCGGCGCGGCCCTCCCGATCGGCGAGGTCATCCCGGTCGTGGCCCGCTCAGAGCGCGTCGAGGCCGCGTTCGCCGGTGCGGACCCGGACGACCTCGTCGACGGTGGTCACCCAGACCTTGCCGTCGCCGATCCTGCCCGTCCGGGCGGCGGCCACGACGGCGTCGACGATTTTCTCGACGTCGATCTCGTCGGTGAGCACCTCCACCCGGATCTTGGGCAGGAACTCGACCGTGTACTCGGCACCCCGGTAGACCTCGGTGTGCCCCTTCTGTCGGCCGTAGCCCTGGACCTCGCTGACGGTCAGGCCGGCCACGCCGAGGGCGTGCAGGGCCTCCTTCACCGCGTCCAGCTGGTACGGCTTGATGACCGCGGTCACCAGCTTCATGTCCAACCCCTCCCTCACCGGAACGTTAACCGGCGACCTTCTCGTCGACCGGCCCGGCGGCCGGCTCGTCAGCACTCCCGCCAGCCTTGTCGTCGGCAGGCGCGGCGGGGGACGCGGCGGGCGCGGCCGCCGCCTGCTTCCCTCCGCCCAGCCCGGCCAGGGCGAAGGCGCTGCCGCCGCCGCTGCCCGCCGCCGGTGACAGGTCGTAGCCGCTCTCGGCGTGCTCGGCGATGTCGATGCCGCCGACCTCGTCCTCGGCCCGGACCCGGAAGCCGATCGTCTTCTCGATCACGAAGGCGAGCACCCAGGCCACCGCGAAGGACCAGGCGGTGACGATCAGGCCGGCCAGGGCCTGCCGGCCGAGCTGGGTAGCCCCACCACCGTAGAACAGGCCGTCGGAGGCGCCGACCACGTCGGTGATCGCGCCGTTGACCGAGTTGGTGGCGAACAGGCCGAGCCAGAGCGACCCGATCCAGCCGCCGACGAAGTGCACGCCGACCACGTCGAGCGAGTCGTCGTAGCCGAGCCTGTACTTCAGGCTGATCGCCAGCGCGCAGACCGCCCCCGCGACGACGCCGAGCAGCGTCGCCGCCCAGGGCGCGACGAAGCCGCAGGCCGGGGTGATGGCGACCAGACCGGCGACGGCGCCGGACGAGGCGCCGACCAGGGTCGGCTTCCGGTCCTTGATCCACTCGACGGCGATCCAGCCGAGCACGGCGGCGGCGGTGGCGAGCTGGGTGTTGACGAAGGCCAGGCCGGCGACCGAGTCGACGGTGAGCTCGGAGCCGGCGTTGAAGCCGAACCAGCCGAACCAGAGCAGCCCGGCGCCGAGCGCGACGAGCGGGATGTTGTGTGGCTTCATGCCCTCCCGGGGCCAGCCGAGCCGCTTGCCGAGCACCAGCACCAGGGCCAGGGCCGCCGCGCCGGCGTTGATGTGCACGGCGGTGCCGCCGGCGAAGTCGAGCGCGTGGATGTCGCCGCCGATGATGCCGCCGCCCCACACCCAGTGCGCGACCGGAAAGTAGACGAGGGTCGCCCAGCCGATCGCGAAGAGCAGCCAGCCGGCGAACTTCGCCCGGTCGGAGATCGCACCGCTGATCAGCGCGACGGTGATCACGGCGAACATCATCTGGAAGGCCATGAACACGTAGAGCGGGACGCCGATGCCGCTCGGGTTCTCCGCCGTCGCGCCCCACAGGTCGGTCTCGGCGAGGAAGGTCTTGGTGCCGAGGTAGGCGCCCGGGTCGCCCCAGAAGCCGTTGACATCGCTGCCGAACGCGATGCTGAATCCGTAGAACCACCACAAGACGGAGATGAGCCCGATGGCGGAGAAGCTCATCATCATCATGTTCAGCACACCCTTGGCCCGGTTCAGGCCGCCGTAGAACAGCGCCAGCCCGGGCGTCATGAGCAGCACGAGCGCCGTCGACACCAGCAACCAGACGGTGTTGCCGGAATCGATCGTGGGTGCTTCAGGCACACCGGCCTCCTAAATGTGAAGTTCCCTCCTTCCCGGCTTCCGGGGCAGCGTCGCCCGTACGCCGGATGCGCGGAAGCCTGCTCGCTCCCTGTTTCCCCCAGCGTCACCCGTCGATTTCCGGACGGTGACGGCTTGTTTCGGACGTGTGAAGAGAACCTCACCGCGGCGCGCGGCGGCACCCACCGCTCAGCGCAGCGCGTACTCCAGCGCGTGGCGCTCGTAGTCGAGCAGCCGCAGGTCCCGCATCGGCCGGCGCAGGTGCCCCTTGTGCACGATCCGGACGAACGCCGGCTCACCGGCGGCGGCCATCCGGCGGATGCCCTCGACGTGGTCCACGATCCGCTTGCGGATGGTCCGGATCAGCCGGTGCCGGTCGCGCGGGATCAGCCCGTACGCGTCGGCGAAGAGGCGCAGCCGGCGCGGCCGGTCCGGGTGCTTCCAGCCGAGCGTGATGGAGTCCCGGTCGGAGAAGATCGGCACCCAGGTCCAGGCCGCGTACGCCACGTCGTAGATCCGCGCGCCGGGCGAGGCGAGGTCGAAGTCGATCAGCCCGAGGGTGCCGTCGGGCCGCCAGATCACGTTGTGCGGGGCGGCGTCGTGGTGACAGATCACCTCGGTGTCCGGCGGCGGCGGGCCGAACGAGCGCCAGACCGCGCCGGGCGGCGGCACGAAGCCGTACTGGGCGTCGTGGAACATCCGCAGCATGGTGGCCACGGTCACCAGCGCCTCGTCGGTGACCCAGTGCGGGGCCAGCGGGTATTCCCCGCACTCCCCCTCCAGGTATGACAGGACCTCACGGTTGCGCTCGTCCATGCCGAGCGCGCGGGGGGCGCCGGTGAAGCCCACGTACTCCAGGTGGCGCAGCAGGGCGTGCACCGAGGGCGTCCACGGCCCGGCGTTGCGCCGGACCGTGTCGCCGACCCGGACCACGGTGCTGACGTTCCCGCCGTGCAGCGGGATCTCCTGCGAAGTCACGTACGGTCTCCCGAGGCGCTGCGACGGGTGGCTGGGGTCGCGCCACCCGGCGTAGGCGCGATCGTCGGTCGTCACTGCGAGGTTACGCGTCCCGGGCGAGCGGCTCGGTACCGAGCAGCGCGTCGACGAACTGCGCGGGGTCGAACGGCGCCAGGTCGTCCTTGCCCTCGCCCAGCCCCACCAGCTTGACCGGGATGCCCAGCTTGCGCTGCACGGCGATCACGATGCCGCCCTTGGCGGTGCCGTCGAGCTTGGTGAGCACCACGCCGGTCACGTTGACGACCTCGGTGAAGACGCGGGCCTGCTCCAGCCCGTTCTGGCCGGTCGTGGCGTCCAGGACCAGCAGCGTCTCGTCGATCGGGCCGTGCTTCTCCACCACCCGCTTGACCTTGCCCAGCTCGTCCATCAGGCCGACCTTGTTCTGCAGGCGGCCGGCGGTGTCGATCAGCACGGTGTCCACGCCCGTGTCGATGCCCCGCTTGACGGCGTCGAAGGCCACGCTGGCCGGGTCGGCCGCCTCCGGGCCCCGGACGGTCTCCGCGCCGACCCGCCCGCCCCAGGTCTCCAGCTGGTCCGCGGCGGCGGCCCGGAAGGTGTCGGCGGCGCCGAGCAGCACGCTGCGGCCGTCGGCGACGAGCACCCGGGCGATCTTGCCGCAGGTCGTGGTCTTGCCCGCGCCGTTGACGCCGACCACCAGCAGCACCGCCGGCACGCCGTCCTTGCCGGCGGTGCGCAGCGACCGGTCCAGCGTCGGGTCGAGCGCGTTGACCAGCTCGGCGGCGAGCAGCGCGCGCAGCTCGGCGGCCGACCGGGTGCCGAGGACCCGGGTGCGCTCGCGCAGCCGGTCGACGATGTCCCGGGTGGCGTCGATGCCGACGTCGGCGGTGATCAGGCTGTCCTCGATCTCCTCCCAGGCGTCCTCGTCGAGGTGGTCGCGGCTGAGCAGGCCGAGCAGGCTCTTGCCGAAGACGTTCTGCGAGCGGGAGAGCCGGGACCGCAGCCGGACCAACCGCCCGGCGGTCGGCTCGGGGACCTCCAGCACCGGGGCCGGGGCCTCCACGACCGGCGGCTCCACCAGGATCCCGGTGGAGATCTCGGCCTCCGGCGCCTCCACCGGCGGGCCGGCCAGGTCCTCCTCGGCCCTGGTCTCGACCTCCGTCTCGGGCAGCGGCGGCTCCGGACGCCGGCGCAGCCGCGGCACGACCAGCCCGATGCCGCCAAGGATCAGCACGCCGAGCAGGGCGAGTGCGATGAGGAGGTATTCGGTCATGCCGGAATCCTTCCAGATGCCGGCGAAGCTGTCCCAGCCACCGCTCCCGGCGGCCCCTCCGGGAACCCGGCGTAGGCTCGGTCACAGCCAGCAGTGGTGCGACCGCCGGCCGGGTAGTAAAGATGAAGTCCGCTCACCTGGAGGTCGACCATGCCCGCGGCACACCTGCTCATCGGCCCGTTGCTGCGGCGGGTGGTCGGGACGCGGGCCACCGTCTGGGTCGAGACCAGCGCGCCCGCCGTGGTCACCGTCCGCACCGCCGGCGGCGCCGTCGGCACCGCGCCCACCTTCTCCGCGTACGACCACCACTACGCGCTCGTCGTGGTGGAGGGGCTCGCCCCGGACAGCGCGACCACCTACGAGGTGCTGATCGACGACGAGGTCGCCTGGCCGGTGGCGAAGAGCGGCTTCCCGCCCAGCGTGATCCGCACCCGGCCGGCCGACGACCTCGACCGGCCCGTCCGGCTCGTCTTCGGCTCCTGCCGGGAGACCACCCAGCACGCCACGACCCGGCGGCTGCCCCCGGACGCGCTCGACGCGTACGCCCGGCGGCTCATGGCCGCCCCCGACCCGGCCGACCTGCCCGACCTGCTGGTCCTCCTCGGCGACCAGGTCTACGCCGACGTGACCTCCCCCACAGTGCGGCGGCTGCTGAAGCGGCGCCGGCGGCGGCCGAAGGGCGCCCCGGCCGACCAGGTGGTCAGCTTCGACGAGTACACGAAGCTCTACCTGGAGTCCTGGCGCGACCCGGAGATCCGCTGGCTGTTCTCCACCGTGCCGAGCGTGATGATCTTCGACGACCACGAGGTCATCGACGACTGGAACACCTCGGCCTCCTGGCGGGCCGACATGCGCGAGCAGCCGTGGTGGGCGGAGCGGATCACCAGCGGCCTCGCGTCCTACTGGGTCTACCAGCACCTGGGCAACCTCTCCCCCGACGAGATCGCCGCCGACCCGGTCTACGCCAAAGTCGTCGCGGCGGAGGACGCCACCGGCGTGCTGCGCGAGTTCGGGCAGCGGGTCGACACCGAGGCCGACCTCGCCCACGACACCGAGCGGTGGCGCGCCGTGCAGTACCAGTGGAGCTACGCGCTGGACCTGGGCCGGACCCGGCTGGTCATGCTCGACAACCGGTGCAGCCGGGTGCTGGAGCCCGGCCAGCGGGCCATGCTGCCCCCGGGCGAGTGGTCGTGGTTCCTCGACCGGGCCCACGGCGTCTACGACCACCTCGTGGTCGGCTCCTCGCTGCCGTGGCTGCTGCCGCCGGGCATCCACCACGTCGAGGCGTGGAACGAGAAGCTCGCCGACTCCCGGCGGCGCTGGATCGGGCGCCTGTCCGAGAAGCTGCGCCGAGGGCTGGACCTGGAACACTGGGCCGCCTTCCGCCGCTCGTTCGACGCGCTGGGCGCGCTCTTCGCCCGCATCGGCAGCGGCACACCGGGCGGACCGGGCGAGCGGGTCGGGGCCGGGCCCGCGTACGCGCCGCCGGCCTCGATCAGCGTGCTCTCCGGTGACGTGCACCACTCGTACGTGGCGCGGGCCCGGTTCGACGACCGGAGCGTCGTCACCCCCGTGCACCAGCTCACCTGCTCGCCCATCCACAACCAGGTGCCCGCCGGGATGCGCCCGCTGATGCGGCTGGGCTGGTCGCCCGGCCCCGCCGGGGCCACCCGGGCGCTCGCCCGCTCGGCCGGGGTCCGCCGCCCGTCGCTGCGGTGGAAGCGGCTGGCCGGCCCGTACTTCGGCAACGCCGTCGCCACGCTGGTGCACACCGGTCGGGCCGCCGAGGTGACCATCGAGGGCACCACGAGCGACGGCCACCTGCGGCCGGTGATGCGGCAGCGCCTGGCCGACGGCGACTGAGCCACCGGCCGGGCGCGGGCGCGATAACCGGTCGCGATTGTCGGACCGCTCGGTGAGGATGGCCCGCATGACCTGGCGAGCACCGGAGATCACCCGGACCCCCGAGCCCTACGTCGGCGACGAGCGCACCATGCTGGAGGGCTGGCTGGATTACCACCGGCAGACCCTGCTGCTCAAGTGCGCCGGGCTGACCGCGGAGCAGTTGAAGACGCCAAGCGTCGAGCCCTCCGGGCTGACCCTGCTCGGCCTGGTCCGGCACCTGGCCGAGGTGGAGGCCTGGTGGTTCCGGGAGAACCTCGCCGGCGAGCGGGTCGACTACCCCTACTTCACGCCCGACAACCCGGACGCCGACCACGACGTCAGCGCCGCCGACGCCGAGGCCGACTTCGCCACCTTCCACCGCGAGGTGGAGCTGGCCCGGAGGGCCGCGGCGGGCCGCTCGCTCGACGAGACCTTCACCGAGGTCGGCCCGAAGCGCCGCACGTTCAACCTGCGCTGGGTCTACGTGCACATGATCGAGGAGTACGCCAGGCACAACGGGCACGCCGACCTGATCCGCGAACGCATCGACGGCGTCACCGGGGACTGATCCCCTCCGGCCGCCGCGCCTGGCCGACCCGCCCGGCGTGCGGCAGGCGTTCGCCGGGCGGGGGTCCGACAGCCAGCTCGACGCCGGCGCCGTCCACGGTGACCGGGGTGCGGGGCCTGTGCTGACCGGCCCGCCGGTCGGGCGACGCCGGCCCCGGCTCAGTACGCCAGCGCCGCCCGCAGGTAGCGCAGGTCGGCCGGGCCGCTCCAGCGCAGCGCCGAGAGCCCGGCGGCGCGGGCGCCCCGGACGGCCCAGTCCTCGTCGTCGACGAAGAGCACCCGCCCCGGCGAGGTCTCCAACGCCTCGCAGGCGGCCTGGAAGTACTCCTTCGCCGGCTTGTGTACCCCGATCTTCGACGAGTTGACCACCACGTCGAACTCGCCGACGAGGCCGAGCGCCGCCAGGTCGGCGTCGAGCAGGTCGGTGGCGTTCGTGCCGAGCCCGACCCGGATGCCACCGGCCCGCGCGTCGCGGACCACGTCGAGCACCTCCCGGTCCACCTCGCCCCGGTAGCGCTGCCACTGCTCCACCGCCGCCCGGGCCCGCTCGCGGCTGCCCACCGACTCGGTGAGCGCGTCGGCGACGCTGGCCACCCAGTCGGCGTGGCTGACCTCGCCGGTCAGCACGGGCCGGAGCCGCCCCCACTGCATGGCGATCTCGGTGAGCACGCCCTCGGAGAGGCCGTACTCCCGCTCCACGCCGGCGGCCACCGCCGGGTCCCAGCGCCGCAGGACGCCGTCGAAGTCCACCAGGAGCGCCGTGGCGCGTTCCCGACCCACTACTCGTTCTCCTCGCCGCGGCCGTGCCGCTCGTCGTCGGTGTCGGCCCGGTTGAGCCGTTGGCTGATCACCTGGGTCACCCCGTTGCGCATCGTCACGCCGTACAGGGCGTCGGCGACCTCCATCGTCCGCTTCTGGTGCGTGATGACGATGAGCTGGCTCTTTTCCCGCAACTGGGCCAGCAGCGTGATCAACCGGCCCAGGTTGACGTCGTCGAGCGCCGCCTCCACCTCGTCCATGATGTAGAACGGGCTGGGCCGGGCGCGGAAGATCGCCACCAGCATCGCGACGGCGGTCAGCGACCGCTCGCCGCCGGAGAGCAGCGACAGCCGCTTGATCTTCTTGCCCGGCGGGCGGGCCTCCACCTCGACGCCCGTGGTGAGCAGGTCGTCGGGGTCGGTGAGCACGAGCCGCCCCTCGCCGCCGGGGAAGAGCACCGTGAAGACCTGCTGGAACTCCCGGGCCGTGTCCTCGAACGCGCTGGCGAAGACCTCCAGGATCCGGTCGTCGACGTCCTTGACCACGGTGAGCAGGTCGCGGCGGGTGGCCTTGAGGTCCTCCAGCTGCTCGGAGAGGAACTTGTAGCGCTCCTCCAGCGCGGCGAACTCCTCAAGCGCCAGCGGGTTGACCTTGCCGAGCAGGGTGAGTTCCCGTTCCGCCTTGGCGGCCCGCTTCTCCTGCACCGGCCGTTCGTAGCGCACCGGCTCGGGCACCGGCAGGCCGTCGCGCTCGGCGGCGGCCACGTCGGCCTGCGTGGGCGGCACGGGCTGGTGCGGGCCGTACTCGGCGATGAGGGTCTCCACGTCCAGCCCGAAGTCCTCCGCCGCCTTGGCCTCCAACTGCTCGATGCGCAGTCGCTGCTCGGCGCGGGCCACCTCGTCCCGGTGCACCTGGCTGGTCAGCCGCTCCAGCTCGGCGGCGAGCCGCTTGGCGGCGCCGCGTACCTCCTGGAGCTCGGCCTCGCGGGAGGCGCGTTCGCGCGCCACGGCGTCGCGGTGCTCCTCGGCCGCCGCGATGGAGGCGGCCAGCCGGGTCAGGGCCTCCCGGGCGCCGCCCGCCACGGCGCGGGCGATCCCCGCGCCCCGGGTGCGCGCCGCCCGCCGCGCCGCCGCGCGTTCCCGCGCGGCCCGCTCCGCGTTGGCCTGCCGGCGCAGCGAGTCGGCGCGGCCGGCGATCGAGGAGACGCGCTCCTCGGCGGTACGCACCGCGAGCCGGACCTCCATCTCGTTCTGCCGCGCCTGCGGCACCATCGCGGCGAGCTGGTCGCGCTCCTCGGTGGAGGGTTCCGCGTCGACGGGGGTCTCCTCGGCCAGCCGCAGCCGCTCCTCCAACTCGGCGAGGGTGAGCAGGTCCCGTTCCCGGGCCGCCTCCGCGCGGGCCCGGGACTCGCCGAGCCGGTCGGTCTCCGCCTTCGCCGAGCGGGCCGCCGCCCCCAGCTCGGCCAACCGCCGGGCGGCGGCGTTGCGGTGGCTCTCGGCCTCCCGCTTGGCGGCGCTGGCGTGCTGCACCGCCTCCTTGGCGGCGGTCACCTCGGCGCGGGCGTCGACGAGCTGTTCGCGCAGCTCCGCGCCGGTGTGCTCGGCGGCGAGCCGGTTCGACCGGGCCTCCTCGACCGCCGCCTGCACCTCGATGAAGCTGGGCGCCTTGGCCGACCCGCCGGCCGCCGCGTACGCCCCCACCACGTCGCCGTCGGGGGTGACCGCGCGCAGCTCCGGGTTGCCGGCGACCACCTCGGCGGCGGCGGCGAGGTCGTCGACCAGCACCACGTCGCGCAGCGCCCGGTGCACCGCCGGGCGGATCTGCGGGGAGCACTCCACCAGGTCGGGCGCCCAGCGGGCGCCGTCGGGCAGCTTCGGCCGCAGCGCGTCGACCGGGGCGTCCATGCCCGGCCCGGCGGGGCTGCCGACCAGCAGGCCGGCGCGACCGGCGTCGGAGATCTTCAGCAGCCGCATGGCCTCGACGGCCTCGTCGACGCCGCTGACCGCGACCGCGTCGGCGAGCCCGCCGAGCGCGGCGGCCAGCGCGGCCTCCTGCCCGGGGGCCACGGTGAGCAGCCCGGCCAGGCTGCCCAGCAGGCCGGGCACCTCGTCGGCGCGGGCCAGCAGCGCGCCCGCGCCGTCCTTGCGGCGCAGGCCGAGGGCGAGCGCCTCCTCCCGGGCCTTCCAGGTGGCGGCGTCCTTCTCCGCGGCCCGCTCGGCGTCGGTCAACGATCGCACCGTGGCCTGCGCCCGCTCCAGGGCGGCGACCGCCTCGGCGTGCCGGGCGTCGAGGTCGGCGTTGTCCCGGTCCGCCTCGGTGGACTGCTCGGCGACCGCGTCCAGCTCGGCCTGCGCCTGCTCGGCCCGGGCCAGCGCGTCGGCGTGCGCGGCGGCGAGCCGCTCGATCTCCTCGCCCCCGCTGGTCGTCCGGGCCCGCGCAGAGTTGACCTGCCCGGTCAACCGGGCCAGCCCCTCCCGCCGGTCGGCGATCGCCTTGGCCGCGGCGACCAGCTCGCGCTCGGCCGCGGCGAGCTGCCGCTCCAGCTCCTGGCGGTGCTCGACGGCCTCGGCCAGCCGGATCTGGTCGTCGGTGAGCGCGGCGCGCAGCTCCTCCTCCTGCTCCCGGACCCGCTCGGCCTCGGCCTCCAACTGGTCGGGGTCGCGGCCGGGGCGCTCGTCGTCCGGCGTGGCGCTGAGGTGCCGCAGCCGCTCCCGGGCGAGCTGCTCGATGGAGCGGAACCGCTCGGAGAGGGCGGAGAGCTTGTACCAGGTGTCCTGCGCGGCGGCCAGCAGCGGCGCGTCCTCGGCGAGGGCCGCCTCCAGCTCGCCCAGCCGCGCCTGCACCTCGGTGTGCTCGGCCTCGACCTGCTCGCGTCGCGCGCGTACCGCCGTCTCGTCGGCGATCTCCCGGTCGAGGGTGGCGCGCAGGGTGGCCAGGTCGTCGGCGAGCAGCCGCAGCCGGGCGTCACGCAGGTTGGCCTGGATCGCGGCGGCGCGCCGGGCCACCTCGGCCTGCCGGCCCAGCGGCTTGAGCTGGCGGCGCAGCTCGGCGGTCAGGTCGGTCAGCCGGTTGAGGTTGGTCTGCATCGCGTCGAGCTTCCGCAGTGCCTTTTCCTTGCGCTTGCGGTGCTTGAGGACGCCGGCCGCCTCCTCGATGAACGAACGCCGGTCCTCCGGCTTGGCGTGCAGCATGCCGTCGAGCCGACCCTGGCCGACGATGATGTGCATCTCCCGGCCGATGCCGGAGTCCGACAGCAGCTCCTGGATGTCGAGCAGCCGGCAGGAGTCGCCGTTGATCTCGTACTCGCTCTCGCCGGAGCGGAACATCCGACGGGTGATCGACACCTCGGTGTACTCGATCGGCAGCGCGCCGTCGGTGTTGTCGATCGTGAGGGTCACCTCGGCCCGACCCAGCGGCGCCCGGCCGGCCGTGCCGGCGAAGATGACGTCCTCCATCTTGCCGCCGCGCAGCGCCTTGGCGCCCTGCTCGCCGAGCACCCAGGCGATGGCGTCGACGACGTTGGACTTGCCGGAGCCGTTGGGGCCGACCACGCAGGTGATCCCCGGCTCCAGCTTCAGCGTCGTCGCGGAGGCGAAGGACTTGAAGCCCTTCACCGTCAGGCTCTTGAGATGCACCTTCTCGATCCTCGTCCGGTGGCCGCCGTACCGTCGCCGGCTGCGCGGACCTGGGTGAACCCGCAGACTAACCCGGGACCGGCGGCGGCCCGGCACGCGACCCGCCTGGTGGGCTCCCGGCCGGACCGTACGGCGGGGGCGGCGGGTGCCCGTCCGGCGGCGACGGAGCGGCCCCCATTCACAGTTCTCGGACCGGTCGGCGCAAGATCGCGAATTGACGTCGACGAAAAGGGTGCGGACAAAGCTGCGCGCCGGCACGGAAGTGTCGGCGCGCTTTTTGCGTGATGCGATTCAGTTTTCGGAACCCGAGGCTCAGGTCAGCGCGGGCTCGGCCAGACGGAGCAGGTCGTCCGCCTCCGCCGCAGCCGCCGCGAGCCGATCGTTCTCGGCACGCAGCCGCGTGATCTCGAACTCCAGAGCCCGAACCGTGGCACGCAGTCGGGTGACCTCGTCGAGCAGACGCCGATCGGGCGCTGCGCCTACGTGGCCGTACAGGGCCTTAGCCATGATGACTCCTTGATATGCGCTGCCGGAAAGGCCGGCCAACGCGCGCCCATGTGTACGCGGCTGTCATTTCCAGACGATTCTGGGCACGACCGGGCGCGACTGGCGACACCTACATATTGAGCCGATACCCCCTCCGTCGTCAAGTTCTCGCAGGCCGTAGATCATTTCCACGTCGACCTGTCCACTTGTCGGGGGGCTGCCACAAGGCGCGGACACGCTCTGTCCGGACACCCTGACTCTACGCCTCGTATCCCCGGAAGTCCCTACCCGGCCGTCCGACTTCCCCTTAACTCTTCCTTAGCCACGTTGCCGCTGTTCCTTCCCGACACGTAGCGTCACCCCGGCCCGCAACCCGACCCCGTGGAGGCACAGGCGTGTACCGCTGGACCGACCCGAACGACCCGGACGGCGCCCCCGGACGCCCCGAGCAGCCGCTGCGCGAGGAGCCGGCCTGGCTGACCGACCGTCCGGAGCCGAGGTCGGCCTACCTGTTCGGCGACGACCCGGACCGTCCCGCCGACGAGTGGCACCGCGACCAGCCGACCCCGCGCTGGCAGGCCGAGCCGACCACGACCTGGCAGGCCGAGCCCGCGGAGCCGCACCGGCCCTGGCAGGGCGGGGACACCCGGCCGGGCGGGCGCCGGCAGGGCGAGGCCGGCGAGCGCTGGCACACCGACACCGACCGCCGGGCGGACGGGCCGTACGCTGCCCCGGCCGCCGGCCGGCCGATCGACGCCCCGACCGCCGCGTTCGACCTCGCGGGGCACGGCGACTCCCCGGCCGCGACGGCGCCCGCCGAGGGCCGGCACCGCTTCCACCGCCGCCTCTCCCGCCCCGCGCTGATCGGCGGCGCCGCCGCGGCGGCCACGCTGGTGGTCAGCCTGGGCGTCGGCGCGGTCGCGCTCGGCGACGGCCCGGAGACCGACCGGACCGCCGCGGCCGACACCGTCGCCGGCGCACCGGCCCCGGCGGGCACCGAGGGCACGCCGGGCGACGCGCTGGCCGCGCCCACCCCGAGCGCCGCACCGACCACCGCGAAGCCCACCCCGACGCCCACCAGGACGACCAAGCCCACCCCGGCGCCGTCCCGCTCCACGGCGCCGTCGCGGCGCACCGTCGAGCGGAGCAGCGCGCCGACCACGAAGGCTCCCGCCAGCAGCGGCGTCAGCGCCCAGGCCCGCGAGGTGGTGAACCTGGTCAACGCCGAACGGGCCAAGGCCGGCTGCGGCGCGCTGAGCGTCGACACCAAGCTGATGACCGCCGCGCAGCGGCACAGCCAGGACCAGGCCGACCACCGGAACATGTCGCACACCGGCAGCGACGGCAGCGACGCCGGGGAGCGGCTGGACCGCGTCGGCTACGCCTGGCGCACCTACGGCGAGAACGTGGCCTGGAACCAGAAGACGCCCGCGGCGGTGATGGACGCCTGGATGAACAGCCCCGGCCACCGGGCCAACATCCTGAACTGCGCCTTCACCGAGATCGGCGTCGGTGTCGCGAGCAGCAACGGGCCGTACTGGACGCAGGTCTTCGCCGCGCCGCGCTGAACGCGAGTCGTGGCCGGGTCCGCGCTCGTTTGACCGGGTGAGGTACGCCGCACCGGCGTACCCGCCCGGGCGGCACGGGGCCGCCCGCGACCTGCGGAGCTGCCGATGCGGATCGGGCCGCGTACGCGCGCCCTCGGGCGGGGCCCGCGCGGGATCCTGGCCCGCTGCGCCGTACTCGCGCTGCTGACCGCAGTCGGCGCCTGCCGGGTGGCGCTCGCCCCGCCCGGCGCGCCGACCACCTGGCCGGTGGAGTCGGCCGGGCGGTGGCAGTGGCAGTGGCAACTGAGCGGGGTGCTGGACCCGACCGTCGACGCCGACGTCTTCCTGCTCGACCCGGTCGCCACCACCGCCGCCGAGACCGCCGAGCTGCGATCCCGGGACCGTCGGCTGGTCTGCCTGGTGCACGTGGGATCGGTCGCGCCCGCCGACCCCGACGCGAGCCGCTTCCCGACCGCCGTACGCGGCGCCCCGGCCCCGCGCCCGCAGAGCCGGTGGCTCGACGTGCGGCAGTGGGACGCGCTGCGGCCGGTGCTGGCGGACCGGTTCCGGCTCTGCCGGGGCAAGGGCTTCGGCGCGGTCGCGCTGGCCGACGCCGACGGGTACGCCCGACGCTCCGGTTTCCCGCTCGGCTTCGACGACCAGTTGCTGTTCAACCGCCGCCTGGCCGAGCTGGCCCGGTCCCTGGACCTCTCCCCCGGCCTGGTCAACGCCGTGCCGCAGGTGGCCGCCCTGGCACCGGACTTCGACTTCGCCGTCAACGAGGAGTGCGTCCGGCTGGGCCTGTGCGCCAAGCTGCTGCCGTTCGTCGAGGCGGGCAAGCCGGTGTTCCACGTGGAGTACACGGGCGCAACCACGGACTTCTGCGTCACCACGGTGGGCTACGGCTTCTCCTCGATCCGCAAGGAGCGACGGTTGGACGCCTGGCGGATCCCCTGCCCGACGGCGCACGCGACCGGGTGACGGCGCGCGTGGCCGGGCGACGGCGCGCGTGGCCGGGCGACGACGCACGCGACCGGGTGACAGCGCACGCGACCAAGCAACGGCGCGCGTGGCCGGGCGACGGCGCGCGTGGCCGGGCGACGGCGCGCGTGGCCGGGCGACGGCGGGAGGCCGGACCGCGGGTGCGGTCCGGCCTCCGGAGTGGGGTGGGTCAGCGCGCGCCGACCAGCTCCGGTGTCGGGGCCGGCGGGTCCGTGGGAGCGTCCGCGGCGGGGCGCGCCCGCAGGAACTTCGGGGCCCACCAGTTCGCGTCGCCGAGCATCGTCATCAGCGCCGGCAGCACCACCGCGCGGATGATCGTGGCGTCCAGCAGGATCGCCGCCGCAAGTCCGATGCCGAGCTGCTTCATGTCGATCGTGCTCAGCGTGGCGAAGATCGAGAAGACCCCGACCATCACGATCGCCGCGCTGGTCACCACGCCCGCCGACGAGGTGATGCCGTACGCCACCGCGTCCCGGTTCGACATGCCGGCCCGGACGCCCTCGCGGATCCGGCTCACCACGAAGACGTGGTAGTCCATCGAGAGTCCGAACAGCACCACGAAGAGGAAGAGCGGCAGCCAGGTGACGATCGCGCCCATCGAGGTGAAGCCGAGCAGCCCCTCGGCCCAGTCGCCCTGGAAGACCAGCACCAGCAGCCCGTACGCGGCGCCGGCGGAGAGCAGGTTGAGCAGGATCGAGCTGAGCGCGACCACCACCGAGCGGAACGTCAGCACCATCACCACGAAGGTCAGCACCAGCACGAAGCCCATGACGATCGGCAGCTTGTCGCGGATGTGCTGCGCGTAGTCCTCGCTGTCGGCGATGTCGCCGCCGACGGCGTACTCCACGCCGGGCACGCCGCCGAGCGCGGCCGGGACGAGGTCGTCGCGCAGCCGGTCCAGCGAGCGGCCGGCCTCGTCGGTGCGGCTGGTGTGCGGGGTGGCGACCTCCAGCACGGAGACCCGCCGGTCGGCCGAGACCTCGATCTTCGGGCCGTCCGCCTCGACCGGCGCGAAGAGCGGGTCGGCCGACGCCCTGGCCGCCAGCGCGGTCAGCGCCGCCGCGACGCGGTCCGCCTCGGCGGCCGGCGCCCGCACCGCGACCGTGTGGCTGGTGCCGTTGCTCGGGAACGCCGCGGTGAGCCGGTCGTACGCCTGCATGGCCGCCGTGCTGCGGGGCAGGTCCTCCATGCCGGGGAACTTCATCTTCATGCCCAGCGCGGGTGTGGCCAGGGCGAGCAGCAGCCCGACCGAGATCACCAGGGTGGCCACCGGCGCCCGGAGCGCGGGCTTCAGCACGGCCGGCCAGAACCGGGGCCGCGCCTCGCCGTGCCGCCCGGTACGCGGAGCGGTGAGCCGCCACAGCAGGGGCACCCGGGGACGGTCGACCCAGCGGCCGAGCTTGGCCAGCAGGGCCGGCAGCACGGTCAGCGAGCCGATCACCGCGACCGCCACCACCAGGATCGAGCCCACGGCGAGGGAGGAGAAGATGGCGTCGTTGGCGAGCAGCAACCCGCCCATCGAGATCATGACGGCGAAGCCGGAGACCACGACGGCGTGACCGGAGGTCTCCGCGGCGATCTCCACGGCGTCCAGGCCGGAGCGTCCCCTGGCCCGTTCCTCCCGCTCGCGTCGCACGTAGAACAGCGAGTAGTCGACGCCGACCGCCATGCCGATCAGCAGGATGACGCTGGCCGTCGTGTCGGTCGCCGGCACCAGGTGCGAGGCGAGCGTCGACAGCCCCATCGCGGCGGCGACCGAGGAGAGCGCCAGCAGCACCGGCACCCCGGCGGCGATCAGCGCGCCGAACGCGATGATCAGGATGGCCAGGGTCACCGGCAGGCTGAGCAGTTCGGCCCGCTTGAAGTCCTCGCCGAGCGTGTCGTTGAGCGCCTTGTTGATCGACGGTCCGCCGACCTGCTCGACCCGCAGCCCCGGGTGCCCGTCCTGCACCTGCGCGGTGGCGTCCCGCAACGGCTGCACCCGGTCGGACGCGGTCTCCGGGTCACCCGACATCGTGATCGGCAACAGCAGCGCGGAGCCGTCCCGGGCCGTCACCGGCTGGCCGACCGAGGCGACGCCGGTCACCGAACGCAGCCGGGCCGCCGCGTCGTCGGCCGCGGCCTTCGCGGCGGCCGGGTCGAGCGTCCCGCCACGCGCGGTGATCAGGACGTTCTCCACCGCCGGGTCGTCGAAGTCGCCGGCGTCGACGATGAGCCCGGCCCGGCCCGACTCGCCGACGGCCTGGTCGGCGCCGGTCGCCTCCTTGAGGCCCGCGGCGTTCCCCCCGACGAAGCACACCGCCACGAACACCACCCACAGGGCGATGGCCCGCCACGGGTGCTCCGCGCTCCACCGCGCCAACCGCACCGTCACCGGTCTTGCCATTCCGGGTCCCCCTGTCACGTCAACCCCCTGTCAACGGGTCGACGCTATGGGCGGGCCGGGCCCGGAACATCAGGGAAGCGCCCCGGCCTCACCCGGAACCTGGAAGCGGCCTGAACGTCGGCGCGCACGGGGCGACCCGGCCGAAACGGGCGCGTCGGGAGGGAGATCCCCGACCGGTCGGGCCGACGCGCCGGGCGCCACCCGGAAAACGGCTCGGGGTCATCCCCGAAGGGCCCCCCGGGGGCGGGGTTGGCAGCGCGGGCAACTGTACGACGAACGGTTCATGAACGCCTCCCGCCGCACGGGCGCGCCGCAGCGGCGGCAGGGCTGGCCCTCCCGGCCGTAGACGTTCAGCGACCGGTCGAAGTAGCCGCTCTCGCCGTTGACGTTGACGTAGAGGGCGTCGAAGCTGGTGCCCCCGGACGTGATCGCCTCCGCCAGGACGTCCCGGACGTGACCCAGCAGCCGCAGCGCGGCCGGGCCGGTCAGCGCGTCGGTGGGGCGGGCGCCGTGCAGCTTCGCCCGCCAGAGCGCCTCGTCGGCGTAGATGTTGCCCACCCCGGAGATCAGCGTCTGGTCCAGCAGGGCGCGCTTGACCTCCGTACGCCGTCGCCGCAGCGCGGCCACGAACGCCGCGTCGGAGAACTCCGGGTCCATCGGGTCGCGGGCGATGTGCGCGATCTCAACCGGCAGCTCCGCGCCGCCTGCGGAGACCGACAGCCCGCCGAACGTGCGCTGGTCGACGAAGCGCAGCTCGGGGCCGTCGTCGGCGAACCGGAACCGGACCCGCAGGTGGGTCTCGTCGGGCGCGTCGGCGGGCTGCACCAGCAGTTGACCCGACATGCCCAGGTGGCCGATGACGGCGTCCCCGCTGTCCAGCGGCAACCACAGGTACTTCCCCCGCCGGCGCACGTCGAGCACCGTCCGGTCGGCCAGCACGTCGGCGAAGTGCACCCCGCCGGGCGCGTGCCGGCGTACCGCGCGGGGGTGGCGTACCTCGACGGAGGCGATCCGCCGGCCCGTGACCCACCGGGTGAGCCCCTGCCGGACCGTCTCGACCTCCGGCAGCTCAGGCACGGCCCAGGCCCGCCTCGGCGCCGGCGGTCGCCCCGTCGGCCGCGCCGCCCGCCCCGGCCCGCTCCTGCTCGGCGCGTTCCTGCTCCGTCCGCTCCTGCTCGGCGCGTTCCTGCTCGGCCCGCTCCCGCTCCGCCTGCTCGGTGAGCGTGCGCCAGGCCGCCTCGGCGGCCCGCTGCTCGGCCTCCTTCTTGCTCCGCCCGTCGGCCCCGCCGTAGCGGTTGCCGGCGACCACCACCCAGGCGGTGAAGGTCTTGAGGTGGTCCGGCCCGGTGCCCTCGATGCGGTATTCCGGCACGCCGAGCCCGAGCGCGGCGGTCAGCTCCTGGAGGCTGGTCTTCCAGTCCAGGGCCGCGCCCCGGCCGGCCGACTCGGCCATCAGCGGGTCGAACAGCCGGTGGATGACGATCGCCGCCGTGTCCAGGCCGTACTGGAGGTAGATCGCGCCGAGCAGCGCCTCCAGGGTGTCGGCGAGGATGCTCGCCTTGTCCCGCCCGCCGGTGGTCTCCTCGCCCTTGCCGAGCAGCAGGTAGGCGCCGAGCCCGTCGGGGCCCAGGCCGCGGGCCACGTCGGCGAGGGCGCGCATGTTGACCACGCTGGCGCGCAGCTTGGCGAGCTGCCCCTCGGGCAGGTCGGGGTGGTTGTGGAAGAGCGCCGTGGTGATCACCACGCCGAGCACCGAGTCGCCGAGGAACTCCAGCCGCTCGTTGGTGGGCAGGCCGCCGTTCTCGTACGCGTACGAGCGGTGGGTCAGCGCGCGCTCCAGCAGCTCCGGATCCAGGCTGACGCCGAACGCGGCTTCCAGGTGACCGACGGACGCCCGCCGCCGCTTGTCGTTGCTCATGATGTGGGTACCTCGGTGTCGGTGGTGCGGTCGGTGCTTTCCTCGGGGTCGCCCGCCCCGGCGCCGTCGAGCAGCGCGCGGACCTGGTCGGCGGCGCGCCGCCGCCAGAGGTGGGCGGCCAGTGCGATGCCGGAGGCGACGTCGTCGGCCCGGGCCGCGCCGTGGCAGACGACCACCGTCCCGGCCACCCCGAGCAGGGCGGCCGCCCGGGGGGCGCCACCGCCGGGCGGCGGCCCGCCGGCCATCGCGTACGCGCCCTCGATCGCCTTGAGCAGCACGTTACCGGTGAAGCCGTCGGTGACCACCACATCGGCGCGCGTGCCGAGGGAGACGTCGTACCCCTCGACGAGGCCGACGTAGCGGGCGCCGCAGGGCAACGGCGCGGCGGCGAGGACGGGATCGGCGAGGCGGCGGGCGCGGTCGCCCTTGCCGGCCTCGGTGCCGACCGAGAGCAGCCCCACGCGCGGGGTCCCGACGGCGTGCGCGACGGCGGCGTAGGCCGCGCCGAGGACGGCGTGCCGGGTGAGGGTGGCCGGGCGCGGCTCCAGCGACCCGCCGACGTCGAGCAGGACCACCGGGCCGGCGACGGCGGGCAGGGTGGCGACCAGCGCGGGACGGCGTACGTCCGGCCAGCGGCCGAGGCCCAGCGCGACGGCGGTGACGGTGGCGCCGGTCGAGCCGGCGGAGACGAGAGCGTCGGCGATGCCGTCGCGGACGGCGTGCACTGCCGCGCGGACGGTGCTGTCGGAGCGGGCGGCCACGGGATGGTCGGCCATCCGCACGACGGACCGGACCGGACGAACGGCGACCCGGGCACGCTGCGCCGGGTCGAGGGCGTCGATCAGCGCGCCGGCGGCCTCGGCCGGGCCGACGAGCAGCAGGTGCAGATCCGGGTCGGCGCGTACGGCCCGCAGAGCGCCGTCAACCACGACGGCGGGAGCATCGTCCCCGCCGAGGAGGTCAACGGCGATCCGCGCGGTGCCCGGCTCCGTCGGATCGCCGGCCGGAGCGGGCCGGCCGACGTCGGAGGGAGCCGGGGCACCGGGCGATTGCCAGGGCGCGCGCGCCGCCCGACCAGCGGTCGGGGGCGTCACTCGGCTGCCGGGGTCAGACCTCGAGGACCTGACGGCCGTTGTAGGTGCCGCAGACGGAGCAGGCGGCGTGCGGCAGCTTGGCGGACTTGCACTGCGGGCAGGCCACGGTCGCGACCACGGCAGCCTTCCAGTTCGCCCGGCGGGCGCGGGTGTTGCTGCGCGACATCTTGCGCTTGGGGACGGCCACGGTTCCTACTCCTCTTTACGGGTCAGTTGCGACAGGCCCGCCCAACGCGGGTCGATCTGCTGGTGACTGTGGTCGGCCGGCAGATCGTCCCAGTGCACCCCGCATTCGGGGCACAAGCCTGGGCAGTCCTCCCGGCAGAGCGGGTTGGTCGGCAGTGCGAGCACCACCGCGTCCCGCAGCGCCGGTTCCAGGTCGATCAGGTCTCCCTGCATCCGGCCCACCTCGTCCTCGTCGGTCGTGGAGTCCGTGGTGCTGTTCTCGTACGCGTACAGCTCCTGGATCCGCACGGCCACCGAGTCGTTGATCTCGCGCAGGCAGCGGCCGCACTCGCCCCGGACGGGACCGGTGACGGTCCCCGAGACGAGCACGCCCTCGGACACCGACTCCAACCTCAGGTCGAGGTCGAGGTCAGCGCCCTCCGGCACGCCGATCAACTCCACGCCGAGGTCCGCCGGTGCCGGTGACACCCGCTTGACCGTACGCAACGCACCAGGCCGACGCGGCAGCTCCCTCGTGTCGAGGACCAGCGGCGACCTGGGGTTGAGTGTGGGAGGCGTGTGTTTGGGCATAGTCAGACTCCGGCCGGTGAGAGGCCGACAAAAGAGGTTACCTGGGCGACCGCCGCACCGTCGAACCGGGGGCGACGCCCGCCCCACCTGTCGGCTGGTGAGGTGCCGTTCAGAAGGGTAGCGGGCGTTCCGCCTCGTCCCCAGCGAAGGTGCCGATCTCACGCAGCGCGTGCATCTTGTCCCGGCCACGCTCTATCGAGGCCAGCGCCCGGGTGAGGAACTGCTCGAAGTTGGCCAGCGCGGTGTCGACGTAGTCGTCGACCTCCTCGCGCAGGCGCTGCGCCTCGGCGCGGGCCTCGGCGATGATCCGGGCGCCCTCGTGCTCGGCGGAGACGGTGATCTCGTTCACCGAGACCAGGCGGGCGTGTTCCGCCTCACCCTCGCTGATGATCCGGTCGGCCTCCCGCTTGCCGGCCTCCATGATCTTGTCCCGCTCCTCGAGCAGCGCGGCGGCCCGCCGCAGGTCGGCGGGGAGTTCGGCGCGCAGCTCGTCGAGGGCCGCGATGAACTCGCCCCGGTCGACCATGCAGTTGTTGCGCGACATCGGGACGGAGCGCGCCTGCTCCACCATGGCGATCAGTTCGTCGATGCGATCGAGCGGGTCCACCGGTACCTCACTCCTGTCGTTCGTCGGGCCGACCTACATGATGCGGGCTGCGGCCGGGTTCCCGCTCCACACATCATGTCGCGCCCCGACCACAGCGCGCCCCTCACCCCGGCCCGGCGCGTCGCGCCACCCGCCCCGTTGCCTTGCCGGGCGGCCGGTGGACGAAGGCCGGTGGCAGCGGCCCGCGGGTGAGGACGACCCACCGATGGAGGGTGACCCGCCCGGTGCGGGCGACCGCCGATGGAGGGCGGTCCGTCGACGGGGGGGGGCCGCCGACGGGGGCGACCGCCGACGGAGGGCCTCCCGGCACGTGCCGTGGCGGGCCAGCGATCAGGCGCGGGCCAGCGATCAGGCGCGGGCCAGCGATCAGGCGCGGGCCAGCGATCAGGCGCGGGCCGGCGGCGAGAGGCGGGCCGTGAGCTCCGCGCGGACCCGGTCCGGCACGTGCGCGGAGATGTCGCCGCCCCACTTCGCCACGTCCTTGACCAGGCTGGAGGAGAGGAACGAGTAGAGCGGGTTGGTCGGCATGAACAGCGTCTCCACGCCGGCCAGGCCGATGTTCATCTGCGCCATCTGCAGCTCGTAGTCGAAGTCGCTGACCGCCCGCAGGCCCTTGATCAGCACGCTCGCCTGCTGCGCCCGGCAGAAGTCCACGAGCAGGCCGCGGAAGGACTCGACCCGGACGTTGTCGTAGGAGGCGGTCACCTCGCGGAGCATGTCGATGCGCTCCTCGACGGTGAACAGGCCGCTCTTCGACTGGTTGACCAGCACGCCCACGATCACCTCGTCGAACAGGCGGCTCGCCCGGCCGATGATGTCGAGGTGTCCGTTGGTGACCGGATCGAACGAGCCGGGACACACCGCACGTCTCATGATCGGCGACCGTACCAAAGGGTGGTTTCGCCGTACCGGCGACTGCGCTCGCCGGTGACACCCTCCACCCATCCGACCGGCCCCGTCCGGCTGGACCGTTCCACCACGACCAGGGCGTCGGGGGCCAGCCAGCCGCCGCCCACCAGCGCGGCGAGCATCGCGGTGACCTCCGCGTCCGACACCGCGTACGGCGGATCGGCGAAGACCACGTCGTACGGGTCGCCGTCCGGGCCGGCCGCCAGCACCGTGGACACCCTGCCGGTGACCAGCCGGGCGGCCGGGGCGGCGCGCAGCGCGGCGACGTTCTCCCGGATCACCCGGGCCGCCCGCGCGTCGGACTCCACCAGCAGCACGTGCGCCGCGCCCCGGGAGAGCGCCTCCAGCCCGACCGCGCCGGAGCCCGCGTAGAGATCGGCGAAGCGGGCACCGGCCAGGTCGACCTCGGCCTGCACCGCGCTGAACAGCGCCTCGCGGACCCGGTCCGAGGTGGGCCGGGTGCCCGCCCCGGGCGGCGCGGCGATCCGCCGGCCGCCGAGCGTGCCGGCCACGATCCGCGTCACCTTCTCCGCCTGTTCATGCGCACGACGCTACGCGACGCGACGGCACGCCGTTCTCAGCCCTTCTCCAGGTATTCCGCGCGTTCCTCGTCGACCAGGGCCGACACCGAGGCGGCCAGGGCGGGATGGCGCGCCAGCTCCGGATCGTCCTCGACCAGGGTGATCGCCTCGGCGCGGGCGTCGCGGATCAGGTCGGCGTCGCGCAGCAGCGACAGCAGGCGCAGGTGCGAGCGCCGCCCCGACTGGGTGGCCCCCAGCACGTCGCCCTCGCGGCGCTGTTCCAGATCCAGCTCGGCGAGCTTGAACCCGTCCGTCGTGGAGGCGACCGCGTCGAGCCGCTCCCGCGCCGGTGTGCCCTCCATCGCCTCGGTGACCAGCAGGCAGAGCCCGGGAGCCGAGCCCCGGCCGACCCGGCCGCGGAGCTGGTGCAGCTGGGACACGCCGAACCGGTCGGCGTCGAGCACGACCATCACGGTGGCGTTCGGCACGTTGACGCCCACCTCGACCACGGTGGTGGCGACCAGCACGTCGACGTCGCCGGCCGCGAAGGAGCGCATCACCGCGTCCTTCTCGTCGGCCGGCAGCCGGCCGTGCAGCACGCCGATCCGCAGGCCGTGCAGAGGCCCCTCGGCGAGCAGCGGCGCCACCTCGGTGACCGCCATCGGCGGGCGCCGGCCGTTGTCGTCCACCGGCGGCGGCTCCTCCTCCGAGGCCGGCCCCTCGCCGATGCGCGGGCAGACCACGTACGCCTGGTGGCCGGCGGCCACCTCCTCGCGCAGCCGGCGCCAGGCCCGGTCGAGGAAGGCCGGCTTCTCGGCCGCCGGGACCACGTGCGAGGCGATCGGCGATCGGCCCTGCGGCAGCTGGGAGAGGGTCGAGGTCTCCAGGTCGCCGTAGACCGTCATCGCCACCGTGCGCGGGATCGGGGTGGCCGTCATCACCAGCACGTGCGGCGGCTGCTCGGCCTTCGCGCGCAGCGCGTCGCGCTGCTCGACGCCGAAGCGGTGCTGCTCGTCCACCACCACCAGGCCGAGGTCGGCGAAGTCGACGCCCTCGTAGAGCAGGGCGTGCGTGCCGAGCACGATGCCGGCGGCGCCGCCGGCCACCTCGGCCAGCGCCCGGCGGCGGGCCGCCGCGCCCAGCGAGCCGGTGACCAGCTCCACCCTGGTCGCGTCGTCGGCCGCGCCCAGCTCGCCGGCCCGCCCGAGCGGGCCGAGCAGGTCGAGGATGCCCCGGTGGTGCTGGGCGGCGAGCACCTCGGTCGGGGCCAGCAGCGCGGCCTGCCCGCCGGCGTCGACCACCTGGAGCATCGCGCGCAGCGCCACCACCGTCTTGCCGGAGCCCACCTCGCCCTGGAGCAGCCGGTGCATCGGGTGCTCGGTGGCCAGGTCCGCCGCGATCTCCGAACCCACGTCGCGCTGGCCGGGCGTCAGCTCGTACGGCAGCCGGGCGTCGAACGCGTCGAGCAGGCCGCCGGGCTTCGCCGGGCGAGGGCGGGCCGGCGACGCGGCGGCCCGGTGCTTGCGCTGCACCAGGGTGAGCTGCACGGCGAACGCCTCGTCCCACTTGAGCCGCCGCCGGGCCCGGTAGAGCGCCTCCTTGCTGGACGGCCGGTGGATCTCGCGCAGCGCCACGTCGATGCCGACCAGGTTGCGGCTCGCCCGCAGGGCGGCGGGCAGCGGGTCCTCCGGCGGGGTGAAGGTGTCCAGCACCACCCGGACGCAGCGGGCGATGACCCAGGTGGGCACCGCGGCGGCGGCCGGGTAGACCGGGATCAGCGCACCGGCGAACTCCTCGATCTCCTCGCTGGCCGCCGCCTCGCCGTCGCCGCCCTCGCCGAGCAGCACGTACTCCGGGCCGTTGAGCTGCCGCTTGCCCCGGAACTCGGTGACCTTGCCGGCGAACAGGCCCCACCGGCCGGGGCGCAGCTCCCGCTCCCGCCAGGCCTGGTTGCCGAAGAAGGTCAGCGTCAGGGTGCCGCCCGAGCCGTCGCCGACGGTGACCTCCAGCAGGTTGCCGCGGCGCTGGCGCATCGGGCGCACGGCGGTGCGCTGCACCTGTGCCAGCACGGTGACCTGCTCGCCGACGTCGAGGGAGCGGATGTCGGTGTGCTCGCCGCGCTCGTCGTAGCGACGCGGGAAGTGGTAGACCAGGTCGCCGGCGGTGTGCAGGTCGAGGTGCCCGGCGAGGGCCTTCGCGGTCTTCTCCCCGACCAGCTTCTTCAGCGGCGTGTCGACAGTGGACGGCTCGGACGTCATTCGACCCCCACCAGGAGCGGATAGTACGGCTGCCCGCCCGGGTACGCGTGCACCTCGACGAACGGCCAGCGCCGCCCGACGTGCTCGCGGACCGCCTCGGCCAGCCCGTCCGGGGCGTCCGCCCCGGAGAGCAGCGTGACCAGCTCGCCGCCACCGCCGAGCATCCGGTCGACCACGGCGACGCAGGTCTCGGTCAGGTCCGCCCCGATGAGGTGCACCTCGCCCTCGACCAGCGCCAGCACGTCGCCGGGGCGGCACGGGCCGGCGACGGTGAGCGCCTCGCGGCCGGCGTGGCAGACCTCGGCGTAGCGGCAGGCCCCGGCCGCCTCGGCCATCGCGATCACGTCGTCGGAGAAGCGGCGGGCCGGGTCGCGCACCGCGAGGGCGGCCAGCGCCTGCACCGGTGACCGGGTGGGCACCACGCTGACCTTGACGCCCTGCCGGTGCGCCTCCTGCGCGGCGGCGCTCGCCACCGCCTGCGTGTCGGGGTCGTTGGGCAGCACCACCACGCGGGCCGCGCCCGTCGCGCGGATCGCGTCCAGCAGCTCGCCCGTCGACGGGTTGCCGGGCACCACCGTCGCGCCCTCGCCGGCGAACAGCTCGGCGATGCCCGCGCCCGAGGCCACCACCACCGCCGCCCGGCCGTCGCGCGCCGCCGGCCGGGCGGGGGCCACCTGGTCGGCGAAGCGGGTCACCGAGATGCGGTGCGGCCGGCCGGCGACCACGCCCGCCTCGATCGCCGCGCCCACGTCGTTGACGTGCACGTGCACGTTCCAGGTGCCCGGGCCGGCGGCGCCGTCGCCGACGATCACGAGGGAGTCGCCCAGGGCGGCCAGCTCCGCCCGCAGCCGGGCCACCGCCTCCGGCCCGGCGTCGAGCAGGAACTGCACCTCGTAGGCGTACTCCTCGGAACCGGTCTCGCGGACGGCCGTCGCCGGCGGGCGGACGCTGCGCGGCGCGGGCGCGGGGTGCTCCGGGCTCTCCCCGGTGACCACCTCGACCAGGGCGTCGAGCAGCAGGCAGAGGCCCTGCCCGCCGGCGTCGACCACGCCGGCGGCGGCCAGGGCCGGCAGTTGCTCGGGGGTGCGCGCCAGCGCCAGCGCCGCCTCGCCCGCCGCCGCCCGGGCCACCGCGCGCAGGTCGTCGCTGTCGGCCCGCTCGGCGGCGCGGGCCGCCGCGGCGACGACGCTGAGCAGCGTGCCCTCGACGGGCCGGGCGACCGCGGCGTAGGCGGCCGTGGTGGCGTCGCGCAGCGCGGCGGCCAGCTCCCGCCCGCGCACGGCCGGCACGGCGGCGACCGCGTCGGCGAAGCCGCGCAGGATCTGCGACAGGATGACGCCGGAGTTGCCCCGCGCGCCGAGCAGCGCGCCCCGGGCCATCAGCCGCAGCGCGTGCCCGTGCGGGGTGGGGCCGTCCTCCGGGAGCGTGCCGAGATCCATCGCCAGCGCCTGCTGCGCGGAGGTGAGGGTGAGGACGAGGTTGGTCCCGGTGTCGCCGTCGGGCACCGGGTAGACGTTCAGGTCGTCGATCTCGCCCTGGTGCCGCTTCAGCGCGGCGAGCCCGCCCACGCACCAGCGGCGCACCGCGGCGGCGTCGAGGGTGTCCTGCACGGCGAGAAGCCTACTGGCGGGCACCGACGCGCGCCGGGGCCGCGGGTCGCCCCCCGGCGTGTCCGGCGGTGGACAGGCGGCTCCCCCGGCCCCGGTCGCGCCGGTGACGCCGGCCGTGACTACCCTCGTGGTCGCGTCCCTTCGTGCGCGTGGCTGAGGGACGGTGCCGACCGGGCGATCGTGTCCGCGTCGCGCTGCGACGGGCCCCGCCCCGGAGCCCCGCCCGGGGCCGGTTGGTCGGGTGCCCGGGTCATCGGGTAACCTGGCCAGGTTGCCCGGGCAGCGCCTGGCGGCGACCTCATGAACGTTTCAAACCCAGGAGTATCCCGTGGCTAGCGTGTGCGACGTCTGTGGCAAGGGACCGGGCTTCGGCCACAACGTGTCCCACTCGCACCGGCGGACCAACCGCCGCTGGAACCCGAACATCCAGTCGGTGCGTACCCCGGCCGGTGGCGGCAACACCAAGAAGATGCAGGTCTGCACCTCCTGCATCAAGGCTGGCAAGGTCACCCGCGCCTGACGCGGTAGCCCTCAGCTTCACACTCGTCACTACCGGCGGGCCCCTCGTGGGCCCGCCGGTTCTGTCGTGTCCGGACCTGCCGCCCGCCGGTCCTGTCGCGTCCGGGCCGCCGTCGAGACACCGGTCCGTTGCCGCCCGGCGGTCCGGGTCAGGGCCGGCCGGCTGACGGATAGGCGACGGCCGGTTCGAACGCACGACGCTGACCTGGTTAGGGTCTGCGTGCGCCGGGAGTCCGGATCGAGGCCGGCGCGACGGAGAACCGAGCGCGGAGGACGACTGGTGCAGCTTGACCTAGGCCGGCACGAGATGGTCATCGTCGGGGCCTCCCTCGGAATGCTGCGCTGGTTCAGCGAGGAGCTGCCGGCCGGCACCGTCGTCCTCGTCGAGGAACCGGACGTCATCGAACGCCGAGGGCTGGAGCGGTTCGCCCGCGAGATGGCCTTCATCTCCCGGGTGGTGCCCGCCGAGTACCAGACCGGCCTGGACGCCGCCGCGCTGATCGCCCGGGAACCCGCGCTGGCGACCGCCCGCCTGGTCATGCCCGGCCTGGAGTACGCCGTCGGCGCCGCCGCCCGGCTCGCCGAGGCGCTGGGCCTGCCCGGGGCCGGTCCCGCCGCGGCCGACATCTTCGCCGACAAGCACCGGATGCGGCTGCTCGCCGCCGAGGCCGGCCTGGCCAACCCGGCCTTCGCGCTGGTCGACTCCCCCGTCGCCGCGACGGAGTTCGCCGAGCGGCACGGCGGCCGGTGCGTGCTGAAGCCGACCCGCCGTTCGGGCAGCCTCGGGGTGCAGATCATCGCCGACCCGGCGGAGGTCGCCGGCGCCTGGGCGGGGACGGCCTCCCCCGAGGAGCCGCCGGAGGCGACCGGCCGGGGGCTGCCCACGGGCGTCCTCGTCGAGCAGGTCGTCGACGGTCGGGAGCACAGCGTCGAACTGCTGGTCGCCGACGGCGAGGTCTTCTTCGCCAACGTCACCGACAAGCGGGTGCTGCCGGGACGCGCCCCGGTGGAGACCGGCCACACCGTGCCGACCGCGCTGCCCGAGGCGACCCGTCGGGAGCTGATCGAGGTGGCGACCCGGCTGGCCGCCGCCGCCGGTTTCCGCACCGGCACGCTGCACAGCGAGTGGATCGTCGCCGACGGGGTGCCGACGCTGGTCGAGTGCGCGGCCCGGCTGCCCGGCGACATGATCACCGCGCTGGTGTCGATCGCGTACGAGTGCGGGTTCATCGAGGCGTACCTGCGGACGCTGCGCGGGGAGCGGCCGGCGCTGCCGGCGCGGCCGAGCGGCGCGGCGGCGGTCGAGTTCCTGCTGGCCCCGCCCGGCACCGTCACCGCCATCGACGGGAGGCGCCAGGCCCTGCGGGTGCCCGGGGTGCTCGAGGTGCAGCTCGACGTGGCGGTCGGCGACGCCGTGGCCCAGGTGACGTCCTCGCTGCGGCGCAGCGGTCACCTGCTGGCCTGGGGCGCCGACCCGGCCGAGGCGACCGCCAACGCCGGCAAGGCCGCCGAGCAGATCCGGATCACCACCGCCTGAGCCGGCGCGCGGCGCCCCGGGCGGCGGCTCAGAGGGTGCGGCCGAACGAGATGCAGCCCGGGGCGTCCTTGTAGAAGCCGAAGTTGGGGATCCGCTCGTAGCCGGCCGCCGTGTACATGGCGATGGCCTCGGGCTGCCTGTCGCCGCACTCCAGGACGATCCGCTTGCGCCCGTGCTCGCGGGCCGAGCGCTCCACCGCCGCCAGCACCGCCCGGGCCACGCCCCGGCCCCGGGCCGCGCGGGTCGTGAACATCCGCTTCAGTTCGGCCGTGTCGCCCTCGTCACCGTGGCTGCGCCAGCCGCCGCAGCCGACCGGCTCGCCGTCCAGGTGGGCGACGAGGAAGGCGCCGGCCGGCGGCTCGAACTCGCCCGGCTCGACCGGGGTGTCGTCGCCGCTGCCGCCGTACCGCTCGCCCAGCTCGGCCAGCGCGGCGCGGATCAGCCGCTGCGCGACAGGCGAGTCGAAGCGCTCGACGCGGATCTCGATTGCACTCACGGAGTAAAGGGTACGACCCGTGCCGGCCCTTACCGGAAGTGGTCCCAGCCGCCGGGCCCGTCGTAGGGGCGGCCGTCGACGGTGACGCCGGAGCCCTCCGTCACCCGCCCGACCGCCCGCCAGTCGGGCGGCAGGGCCACCGCCGGCGGGAAGGTCGCGGCCAGCGCGTGGTCCTCGCCCCCGGCGAGGAGCCAGGAGTACGGATCGACGCCGAGCGCCTGGGCGGCGTCGCGCATCTGCCGGGGCACCTCGAACGCGTCCCGCCGCACGTCCACGGCCACCCCGCTGGCCTTCGCCACGTGCCCGAGGTCGGCGACGAGCCCGTCCGACACGTCGATCATCGAGGTGGCGCCGAGCCGGGCCGCGTGCGGTCCGGCCGCGTACGGCACCTCCGGCCGCCGGTACGCCTCCACCAGCAGCCGGGGCGTGCGGAAGCCCCGGGAGAGCACGGTCAGCCCGGCTGCCGCGTACCCGGTCCGGCCGGCCAGGGCCAGCACGTCCCCCGGGCGCGCCCCGGCGCGGGTGACCGGCGGCCGGCCGCCGAGGTCGCCGAGGGCGGTGACCGCGATCGTCAGCGTGGGGCTGGCCGACATGTCCCCGCCCACCACGCTCGCGCCGACCTTCGCCGCCTCGGCGGCCAGCCCGTCGGCGAGCTCCTCGGCCCACTCGAGCTCCAACTCCGGCGGCATGCAGAGCGCCACCAGCAGCGCCGTCGGCTCCGCCCCCATCGCGGCGATGTCGGCCAGGTTGGCCGCCGCCGCCCGGTGGCCGACGTCACGCGCGGCCGACCAGTCCCGCCGGAAGTGCCGCCCCTCCACCAGCACGTCCGTCGAGGCCGCCACCCGGGCGTCCGGGGCGGACACCAACGCCGCGTCGTCCCCCGGACCGAGCAGAACGGTCGATCCGTACGACAACCGGGCGGTCACCCGGTCGATCAGGCCGAACTCGCCGATCCCCGCCACACTCATGCCGGCCCTCCGCCGTGCTCGCTCACCGCTTCTCCTCGACCACCGATAGGGATCAGACCTGGTCCGTAAGGTACTTTCTCCCTTCGGGCCGCCTGTGAGCGGCGACGGACGGAGGTCGAGTCGTGGTACAGGCGTACATCCTCATCCAGACCGAGGTCGGCCGCGCGCGTGACGTGGCCGGTCTCATCGCGGACCTTGCCGGCGTGGTGCGGGTCGACGCCGTCACCGGGCCGTACGACGTGGTCGTCCTCACCGAGGCGAACACCGTCGACGAGCTCGGCAAACTCATTGTCAGCAAGGTGCAGATGGTGCCCGGCATCACCCGCACCCTCACGTGTTCGGTGGTGCGCCTGTAAGTGGACAAGATCACTGACTCTCCCATGACCGGTTCCGCCCCGGCGGACGAGGTCGCCCCCGACCGCCCGACCCGGGACCGGACGACCCGCAGCGCGGCGCTGATCGCCACGCTCGTCGCGCTCCCGGTCACCGCGCTGGTGGGCGTGCTCGCCTTCGTCCAGCTCTCCCCGGACCAGCCGGCCGAGCCCGCCGCCGCGCCCAGCCCGACGGCCAGCGCCGTACGGCCGCAGTCCACCGCCCCGGTCGAGATGGCCGCGCCGGCCCTGGCCGAACGTCCCGCCACGGTGTGCCGTGCCCTGCTGTCCCAGCTGCCGCCGGCGATCGGCGACCTGGCGCAGCGCCCGGTCAGCGCCGGCCCGGAGCAGAACGCCGCGTACGGCGACCCGGCGGTCACCGTGGCCTGCGGCGGCACCGAGCCGGCCGTCGACGACACGGACGAGGTGCTCATCGTCAACGGCGTCTGCTGGCATCCCGAGCAGGCGGCCGACGTCACCGTCTTCGGCACGCTGGACCGCGAGACCGCGGTGACCGTCCGGGTGCCGAACGCCTACGAGCCGCCGGCGAAGTGGCTCCCGCTGATCTCCGACACGGTCGTGGCCTCGGTGCCCTCCGGCGGCGACGCCCCGCGCGGCTGCCGCGGCTGACCTCCCCACCACCGACCAGCCGACCTTCCTCCCGGCCCTTCCGCCCTCCGGGCAGGCCGGGCAGGCCGGGCAGGCCGGGCAGGCCGGGCAGGCCGGGCAGGGCAATTTCCCGGAGAGAGTGGCCTTCCCCCCGTCGGGAGGCCACTCTCTCCGGGAAACTGTGCGGATCTGGATGCGTCCGACGGGCCTGGAACTGTGCGGATCTGGATGCGTCCGACGGGCCGGCTGCCCGGCGGCCGGTCGTCAGTGCAGGCCGACGCCGCGGTGCAGAGCGGTGCGGATGAGGCGGTTGACCAGCTTCGGGTACTCCAGCCCCGACGCCGCCCACATCCGGGGGAACATCGACGTCGGCGTGAAGCCCGGCATCGTGTTGATCTCGTTGAGATAGACGTCCAGCTCCGGGGTGACGAAGAAGTCGACCCGGGCCAGGCCGGAGCAGTCGAGCGCGGTGAAGGCGCGGGTGGCGTACTCCTGGACCTGGCGGGTCACCCGCTCGGGCAGGCCCGCCGGGATGTCGTACTCGCAGGCGTTCTCGGAGTCGATGTACTTCGCCTCGAAGTCGTAGAAGTCGTAGTCGCCGACGACCCGCACCTCGGCGAGCACGGACGCCTCCGGCGCGCCGCCGGCCTCGCCCTCCAGCACGCCGCACTCGATCTCGCGGCCGACGACGGCACCCTCGACGAGCACCTTCGGGTCGATCTGGCGGGCCGTGGCGACGGCGGCGTCCAGGTCGGCCCAGTCGGTGACCTTGGTGATGCCGAACGACGAGCCGGCCCGGGAGGGCTTGACGAAGACCGGCAGCCCCAGCCGCTCCTTGTCCGCCTCGCTGAGCGTCATGCCGTTGCGCAGCACCGCGTACGGGCCGACCGGGATGCCCTCGGCGACGCAGAGCTTCTTGGTGAACTCCTTGTCCATGGCGGCGGCGGAGGCGAAGACGTTCGCCCCGACGTACGGGATGCCGGCCATCTCCAGCATGCCCTGGATGGTGCCGTCCTCCCCGTACGCGCCGTGCAGCACCGGGAAGACCACGTCGACGTCGGCGAGCGCCCGGGGGCCCTCGGTCGGGTCGAGCACCATCAGCCCGTTGCCGGTCGGGTCGGCGCGCAGCACGATGTCGGTGCCGGACTCCGCCGTGATCTCGGGCAACCGGCGGGCGTTGATCGCCAACTGGGCCGGGTCGCCGCTGGTCAGCACCCACTGGCCGGCCCGGGTGATGCCCACCGGCACCACCTCGAACTCGTCCGGGTCGAGCGCGCCGAGCACGCTTCCGGCGCTGACGCAGGAGATGCCGTGCTCCGGGCTGCGGCCGCCGAAGACGATCGCCACGCGGGTCCTGCCTGGGGTGGTCACTGCGTCACCTCTTCGTACGCGACTGCGGCGCCCGTCGTGGCGCTCACCCGGTTGACCTTACTGTGCGTGGCCGAATCCGGATGGCGATACCCGGGAGGGACGACGGCCACGCCGCAATCGGTCAGCAGCGCCTATACGGTGCGTAACTGCCGACGCGCCCCCTTTCTGCCGACCCGGCCGCCCCGCGGCTCCCGGCGGAGCGCCTCCCACCGACAGTCGACTCCGACCGCGCCCGGCCGCCCCGGCGACGCTCCCACCGGTCGCCTCACCCGGGCCGCGTCCGCCGTCACCGCCCGGGCCGCGATCCGGGGCGGTGACGGCACCGGGGGCCCACTACGCTGCTCGTCCTATGAGCGCTGATCCCCTCATCGAATCGCTGTCGGCGGCCCTGGACGCGCGCCCCGACGACCTGCCGCTGCGACTGCACCTCGCCTCGCTGCTGTTGGACGCCGGCCGGGCCGGAGAGGCGATCGCGCAGGTCGGGCAGGCGCTCGCCCGTGACCCGGGAAACGCCCAGGCACAGGCCCTGATGCATCGGGCGCTGGGTGGCTCCGTACCGCCGCCGGCGCCGGCCCCGGCGGGGCCGCGGCCGCCCGCGCAGCGCCCGGCGCCCGCGACGCCCGGCGGTCCCGCCGCGACCGCCGACCAGGATCCCCTCGCGGCCTACGAGCAGGAGTTGGCGGACGTCGTGCCGCCGCGCTTCGCCCGCGCCGGCGACGAGCCGGAGCCGGTCACCGGCGACTCCGACCGGGTGTACGACGTGGAGACCTCCGTCGTCCGGCTGGCGGACGTGGGCGGCATGTCGGCGGTGAAGGAGCGGTTGGAGCTGGCGTTCCTCGGCCCGCTGCGCAACCCGGAACTGCGCAAGATGTACGGCAAGAGCCTGCGCGGCGGGCTGATGCTCTACGGCCCGCCCGGCTGCGGCAAGACCTTCCTCGCCCGGGCGGTCGCGGGCGAGATGGGCGCCAAGTTCATCTCCCTGTCGATCGTGGACGTCCTGGACATGTGGATGGGCAACTCGGAGCGCAATCTGCACGAGCTGTTCCAGGCGGCCCGCCGCAACGCGCCCTGCGTGCTGTTCCTCGACGAGGTCGACGCGCTCGGGCACAAGCGCTCGCAGGTCAGCTCCAGCTCCATGCGGACGCTGGGCAACCAACTGCTGGCCGAGCTGGACGGGATGGAGGGCAGCAACGAGGGCGTCTTCGTGCTGGCCGCCACCAACACCCCGTGGGACGTCGACCCGGCGCTGCGCCGCCCGGGCCGGCTCGACCGGGTGGTGCTGGTGCTGCCGCCGGACGCGGAGGCGAGGGCGTCCATCCTGGAATACCACCTGCGGGAGCGGCCGATCGCCGGCATCGACCTGCGGAAGATCGTGGCGGCCACGGAGGACTACTCCGGCGCCGACCTGGCCCATCTCTGCGAGACCGCCGCCGAGTTCGCGATGGCCGACTCCGTGCGCACCGGCGAGGTACGCATGATCGAGCAGCGGGACCTGGAGCGCGCGGTGAAGGATGTCCGGCCGTCGACGAAGCCGTGGATGGCCACCGCCCGCAACGTGGCGATGTTCGCCAACGAGGGCGGCGTCTACGACGACCTGGTGGCCTACCTGAAGCGCCGCCGGATGCTGTGACGCCGGGCGGCCCGGCGGGGCGCCGGGCCGCGCCTCTCCGCCGGGCCGGGCCTCCTGCCGGACGGGCCCTCCGTCCGGCGGGGCCGCTCTCCCCGATCGCACCGTTCCGGCCGCGAGCCGGGCGCGCGGGCGGGGGCCGTCGGCTCAGCCGCGCGCGTGCCGCCGGCCGATGGCGATCACCTTGACCCGCTGCCGGCCGGCCCGCACCATGCCCAGCGCCATGAACGCGCCGGCGATCCGGTCGGCCGCCTCGCGGCTGGTCGCGCCGACCACCTGGCGGCGCCGCTCGGGGCAGGTCCGCTCGTCGCGGCCGGCGCCCTCGACGGGACGGACGTCGGTGAGCACCACGAGGAAGCGCGTCATCGGAGGCCGCCGGGGCGGTCGGCGCGGGCCTGCTGACCAGTACGCACGTCGAATCCCTTCCGGCTGACGGCCACGGGGGCGTGGCACGCGGCGATCGGGTACGGGGGAGAAACCCGATCGCCGCGCGCCCCATCCCCTCCGGTCGCTCACCACCACCGTCGCCACGACAACCGGCGGTGAGGACGCGACGACAGATTGACATGTCCATAGCCATGAATGCAACTCTCATCGGCGTTCTCTCATCTACACCTTCCCGTGAAGATGTGCGACGATCGATGCATGGCCCCCAAGACGGCCCGGGCCCGACGCCTGGGCATCGCGCTGCGCACCCACCGGGAAGCCGCCGGCCTCACGCTGGAGGCGGCAGCGGACGAGATCAGCAGCACCCGCAGCACCCTGTCCCGCTACGAGAACGCCCAGACGCTGGTCAGCCCGGCCACCGTGCGCGCCCTGCTCACCCTCTACGGGGTCGGCGCCGACGAGGTGGCGGCGGCCGTCCAGCTCGCGAAGGACGCGCGCAAACCCGGCTGGTGGGTGTCCTACTCGTACCTGCTGGACCGGCGCACCATCGACTTCATCGCGCTCGAGGCCGAGGCGACCGGGATCGCCAACTTCGAGCCGTCGGTGGTGCCGGGGCTGCTCCAGACCGCCGACTACATCCGGGGCGTCATGCGGGGCGGCCCGCACACCCTCGGCGACGACGAGGTGGAGCAGCGGGTCCACGTGCGGCTGGACCGGCAGCAGCGGCTCACCGCCGACAACCCGCCGATCCTGGACGCCATCATCGACGAGGGCGCGCTGCTGCGGCCGGTCGGCGGCCGGTCGGTGATGGAGAGCCAACTGCACCACCTGCTGAAGATGGCCGAGCTGCCCAACATCACCGTGCAGGTGATCCCCCTCGCCGCCGGCTACCACCGGGGCACCCGGGGCTCGCTGCACATCCTGGAGTTCGCCGACCCGGAGGACCCGATCATCGCCTCGGTGGAGACCGTGGCCGGGCAGATGGTCCTCGACCGGCCGGGCGACCTGCGTACCTGCACCAAGATCATGGAGCACCTGCGGACCGTCGCGCTCAGCCCGGCGGCCAGCCGCGACCAGCTCCTCCAACTCCTGAAGGGACGGTAGGACCATGACACCGACGACCAGCGCGGCGCTCGCCGTGGCCCGGTGGCGCAAGAGCAGCCACAGCGGCGACCAGGGGGCGTGCGTGGAGATGGCGGTGCTCCCGGAGACGGTCGCCGTCCGCGACTCGAAGGACCCGTCCGGCCCGGCGCTGCTCTTCCCACCCGCCGCCTGGGCCGCCTTCGCGGAGGCGCCGCCCCGCCGCTGACCCCGCCCCGGCGCCGGCGCGTGCCCCCGCAGGCCACGCCGGCGCCCCCGCGCCGTCGACGGTGCCTCCGTTGGGAGCCGGCGGGGCCGTCGACGCGCGGGTCACGGCGGGATCCGACACGAGCCGGTTCAGCCGAGGCGTCAACCCGGTCGGCCCGGGCGGCGGGCGGTGACGGCGGTGGCGTCCCGGTCGTCGTCGCGGGTCACCGTCGGGATCAGGCCGGTGGCGGCCAGCGCCGCGCAGAGCGCGCCCGCCTGCGCCTCGCTCGTCTCCACCACCAGGTGGCCACCCGGGGCCAGCCAGCGCGCCGCGCCCGCGGCGACCCGGCGCAGCACCGCCAGCCCGTCCGCCCCGCCGTCGAGGGCGACCGACGCCTCGTGCAACCGGGCCTCCGGCGGCATCAGCGCCACCGCCGCCGTCGGCACGTACGGGGCGTTGGCCACCACCAGGTCCAGGCTCCCCCGCCAGCGCGCCGGCAGCGGCTCGTACAGGTCGCCGTGGAAGACCGGGACGCCCAGCGGGGCCAGGTTGCGCCGGGCGCAGGCCACGGCGGCGGGGTCGACGTCGGCGGCGGCCAGCCAGCGCGGGGCGAGCCGGCGGGCCAGCGCCACCGTGGTGGCGCCGGAACCGCAGCACAGGTCCACCACGGCCGCCGCCGGGCCGGTCACCGCGACGGCGGCGTCGACCAGCAGGGCCGTACGGGCCCGGGGCACGAACACGCCGGGGTCGACGGCGATCCGCTCGCCGCAGAACTCGGCCCAGCCGAGCAGGTGCTCCAGCGGCAGCCCGGCGACCCGGCGGTCGGCCAGGTCGGCCAGCGCCCGCGGGGAGTCGGCGGCGGCGATCAGCAGGTCGGCCTCGTCCTCGGCGTAGACGCAGCCGGCGGCGCGCAGCCGCTGCACGAGGGCGGGTCGGTCGGGGCGGAAGGAAACGGTCACATGGGCCTCCGGGAACGCTCGTCGACGCTCCCGGGCCGCCGGATTCAGCCGGCGTGACGTCGGAGGGGAGCGTCGGTCCTGCCTGTCGGGTGGATCGGACTCACCTCCTCGGGTCGGGGCCCGACGTGGGGCCACGGACGGCCCCGGCGCGGGGCCACGGACACGATAGCCCAACGGAGGCTCGGCGGCCGGCCGGAAATAGACACCCGCCGCCGCACACCCAGCGCCCGGACCGAACCGACGCGCGTCCCACACATCCAGCGACCGAACCGGCACGCGCCCACGCACACCCAGCGGCCGGACCGAACCGGTACGCGACGTCGACCGCCCGCCGGCGCCGGACGCTCAGCGGCTGGCGTCGAGCGCGTTCGCCACGTCGGCGACCAGGTCGACCGGGTCCTCCACGCCGCAGGAGAGCCGGACGAAGCCGGGCGAGGTGTCGTCGCCCCACTGGGCCCGCCGGTCGGCGGTGGTGTGCAGGCCGCCGAAGGAGGTGGCCGCGCCCACCAACCGGGCCGCGTCGAGGAACCTCGCCACCCGCTCGGCGTCGCCGAGGTCGAACGCGAGCAGGCCGGGAATCCGGCGCATCTGGGCGGACGCCACCGCGTGGGCCGGGTCGCCCGGCAGCCCGGGCCAGCGCAGCCCCGTCACGTCGGTGCGCCCCGCGAGCAGCCCGGTCAGCGCCTCGGCGTTGGCGGTCTGCCGGCCCAGCCGCAGATCCAGGGTGGCCAGCGACCGGTGCGCGAGCCAGGCGTCGAAGGCGCCGGGCACCGACCCGGTGACGTTGCGCCAGTTGGTCGCCGCGTCCAGCAGCTCGGCCGAGCGGGTGGCAAGGTAGCCGAGCAGCAGGTCGGAGTGCCCGGTGAGCGCCTTGGTGCCGGAGGCCACCACGACGTCGGCCCCGAGGTCCAGCGGGCGCTGCCCGAGCGGCGTGGCGGTGGTGTTGTCGACCGCGACCAGGGCGCCGGCGGCGTGCGCGCGGGCGGCCACGTCGGCGATGTCGGCGACGTCCAGGCCGGGGTTGGCCGGTGTCTCCAGCAGCACCAGGCGTACGCCGTCGAGGGCCGGGCAGGGGCCGGCCGTGGGGGCCAGGACCACCCGGACGCCGAGGCCCTCCAGGGTGTCGGCGGCGAACGCCCGGACGGAGTAGTAGCCGTCGGACGGGAGCACCACCGTGTCCCCCGGCCTGAGCACCGTCAGCAGCAGGCCGGTGATCGCCGCCTGCCCGCTGGCGAAGACCCGGCAGTCGCCCCCCTCCAGCTCCCCGATGGCCGCCTCCAGCAGGCGCCGGGTGGGGTTGTCCGGCCGGCCGTACCCGTCCGGCGCCGCCGCCGGCCCCGCCCACGGGTCGAGGTGGTACGGCGCGGCGAAGACCGGCCCGGGCAGGAACGGTTGGCCGGGCACCGGGGCGGGCAGACCGGCGCGTACGCAGCGGGTGCCGTCGGCGAGCCCGGCCGGTCGGTCGGCGGGCCCGTCGCCCGGGCGCTCGTGGGGCTCGGTCATGTCCCTCACTCCGGTTTCGTCGTACGGCTCATCAGGGCGTCGACGGCGAGCCGCGGGTCGACGCCCTCGTGGCAGACCAGTTCGACCTGCTCGGTGATCGGCATCTCCACGGCGTGCGCCCGGGCGAGGTCGCGGATGGCGAGCGCGCTCTTGACCCCCTCGGCGGTCTGCCGGGTGGCGACGCGCGCCTCCTCCAGGGTCGCGCCCCGGCCCAGGTGCTCGCCGAAGGTGCGGTTGCGCGCCATCGGCGAGGAGCAGGATGCCACCAGGTCCCCCATCCCGGCCAGGCCGGCGAAGGTGAGCGGGTCGGCGCCGAGGGCCACTCCCAGGCGGGCGGTCTCGGCCAGTCCCCGGGTGACCAGCATGGCGCGGGTGTTGTCGCCGAAGCCCATCGCGACCGCGATGCCGTACGCCAGGGCGATCACGTTCTTGACCGCCCCGCCCAGCTCGCAGCCGATCACGTCGTCGTTGGTGTACGGCCGGAAGTAGGGCGTGGTGATCGAGCGCTGCACCAGCGTGGCCCGGGCGGAGTCGGTGCAGGCGACCACGGTGGCGGCCGGCTGCTCGGCGGCGATCTCGGGGGCCAGGTTGGGGCCGGAGACCACCACCACCCGGTCCGCCGCCACCCCGGTGGTCTCGACGATCACCTCGCTCATCCGCTTGGTGGTGCCGAGCTCGATGCCCTTCATCAGGGAGACCAGGGTGGCGTCCGGGTGCAGGTGCCCGGTCCACTCGGCGAGGTTGCCGCGCAGCGTCTGCGACGGCACGGCCAGCACCACCAGTTCGGCCCCGGTGATCGCCTCGACGGCGTCCCCGGTCGCCGTGACCCGGGACGGCAGCAGCACGTCCGGCAGGTACTCCGGGTTGCGCCGCTCGGCGCGGATCGTGTCGGCGACCGGCTGCCGGCGCGCCCAGACGGTGACGTCCCGGCCGGCGTCGGCGAGGATCTTGGCGAACGCCGTACCCCACGAGCCGGCCCCGAGGACCGCGACGTGCCCGCTCACGCCGCCGCCTCCGGCCGGCGCTCGTCCCCCGGGCGGGCCGGTCGTTCCCACAACGGCGGCGGGGTACCGCCCCGGATCTCCGCGAGCATGTCACGCAGGCGCAGCATGATGGTGTCGGTCATCTCCTCGAGAACGGCCTTGGTCGGGGCGGCCCCGGCCCAGCGGCTCAGGTCCACCGGGGGGCCGGCCACCACGGTCACCGGCATCCGGGGGCGCGGATTGAACCGGGAGTCGCGCGGGTCGAAGATCCGCTCCGGTCCCCACATCACGACCGGCACCACCGGCGCCCCGGTGGCGAGCGCGAGCCGGGCCGCGCCGGTCTTGCCCTTCATCGGCCACAGCTGCGGCTCGCGGGTGATGGTGCCCTCCGGGTAGATCACCACCGCGCCCCCCTCGGCCAGTGCGGCGACCAGGGCGTCGAGCGACCGCACGGCGTCGACGGTGCCCCGCTCGACCGGGATCTGCCGGCACCGGTGCAGGATCCAGCCGACCAGCGGGACGCGGAACACGCTGGCCTTGCCCAGGAACTGCGGCCAGCGGCCCGAGTCGTAGACGAAGTGCGCCGCGACCAGCGGATCGGCGTGCGAGATGTGGTTCGGCACGATGATCACGCCGCCGTCGCGGCGCAGGTGCTCCATGCCCCGCCAGGTCCGCCGGGTCCAGAGCAGCATCACCGGCTTGACCAGCACCACGGCGAACCATTGCCAGAATCCCAGCCTCCGCCGTGTCACTGTGCCTCCTCGTCCCGCCCCGCCCCGTACCGGATCCGCGCCCGGTCACGCCCCAGCGAAATCATGCCTGCTCGGCCCGGGTCCGGCCAGAGAGGGTACCGCCGGCCGGCTGGCAGGATGGCGGGTGTGAGTCAGCCGAGGTGGATCGTCGTGGTGCCGGTGAAACCCCTCGCCGCCGCGAAGAGCCGGCTGCGGGGCGCCCTGCCGGCCGTACCGCACGAGGCGCTGGCGCTGGCCCTGGCCGCCGACACGGTCGCCGCGGTGCGGGCCTGTCCGGCGGTGGCCGGGGTGCTGGTCGTCACCGACGACCCCCGGGTGGCGGCGGCGGCCCGGCGGGCGGGCGCGACGCCCCTGCCGGACGTCCCGGGCGCCGGGCTGAACGCCGCCCTCCGGCACGGCGCGTCGGCCGCCGGCGGCGGCTGGGTGGCCGGGCTCACCGCCGACCTGCCCGCGCTGCGCCCGGCCGAACTGGCGGCGGCGCTGCGGGCGGCGCAGGCCGGCCCCCCGGGCGTACGCCGGTACGTCGCCGACGCCCCCGGCGACGGCACCGTGCTGCTGGCCGCGCCGCCGGGGGTGCCCCTGGATCCCCGGTTCGGGGTCGGTTCGGCGGCGGCGCACGCCGCCAGCGGGGCGCTCGCCCTGACCGGTGAGTGGCCGAGCCTGCGCCGCGACGTGGACACGGCCGACGACCTGGCGGCGGCGGCCCGGCTCGGGCTGGGGCCGGCCACCGCCGCGCTCACCCGCGCCGGCTGCGCCGCCTGACGGGCCCACCGCGGCGCGGCACGGCGATGGTACGGGCGGTGTAGCGTGCGGGGCATGCAGGGCACGGTGGCGACCTACGACGCGGCGACCCGCAGCGGGCTGCTGCTCCTCGACGACGGCACCGAGCTGGCCTTCCCGGCCCGGGCGTTCGACGCCTCCGGCCTGCGGCTGCTCCGTCTCGGCCAGCGGGTACGCGTCGACACCGACGCGGCCGGCGAGGTCGTCCGGGTGACGCTGCCGACGATGACCTGAGCGAGTGGTCGAAGTTCATTTTGCGTTAACCGGGATCGGGTGATTATGAGCGGGTGAGCACCCCTCGCGAGCCCGCCGACCGCCCGTCCCACGCCACCGGCCCGACCGCGCCCCGCAACGGCACCCGCCCCCGGGGCGCCGACGGCCGCTTCCGCCCCCAGGCGTCGGCCGAGACCGCCGACGACCGCCGCTTCCGCCCCCAGGCGTCGCCCGGGACCGCCGACGACGACCGCCTCGGCCCGCAGGCGTCGCCCGGGGCCGCCGACGACGACCGCCGCTTCCGCCCCCAGGCGTCGGCCGAGACCGCCGACGACAGCCCCGCCGCCGGCGCGACGACGGTCCCCGACGCGGCGGTCGCCTCCACCGGCCTGGAGGAGGTGCTGGACCCGGTCGCCGGGCCGGCGGGGGGCGCGTCGCCGGCGCGGGCCGGGTCGGCGGACGACGAGCCGCCGACCGCGGCGCCGCTGCCGGAGGACCGCTTCCTCAACCGGGAGCTCTCCTGGCTCGACTTCAACGCCCGGGTGCTGGCGCTCGCCGAGGACCCGCGCACCCCGCTGCTGGAACGGGCCAAGTTCCTGGCCATCTTCGCCAGCAACCTGGACGAGTTCTACATGGTGCGGGTGGCCGGGCTGAAGCGGCGGCTCCAGGCCGGCCTGCCGGTGCGCGGCGGCGACCGGATGCCGCTGCGTACCCAGTTGGAGGCGGTCGCCGAGAAGGCCGCCGCGCTGGTCACCCGGCACTCGGCCTGCTTCACCGACGACGTGCTGCCGAGGCTGGCCGCCGAGGACATCCGCATCCTGCGCTGGGCGGACCTGGACGACCCGGAACGGGAGCGGCTGCGCGCGTACTTCCGGGAGCAGATCTTCCCGGTGCTCACCCCGCTGGCGGTCGACCCGGCGCACCCGTTCCCGTACATCTCGGGGCGGTCGCTCAACCTGGCCGTGGCGGTACGCGACCCCGACGGCGGCTCCGAGCTCTTCGCCCGGGTGAAGGTGCCGAACAACGTGCCCCGGTTCGTCCGGGTGCACCGCGACCAGCCGGGTGTGCGGATGCTGCCGGTGGAGGACCTGATCTCCGTGCACCTGGGGCAGCTCTTCTCCGGCATGCAGGTGGTCGAGTGCCACCTGTTCCGGGTCACCCGCAACGCCGAGGTGGAGGTCGACGAGGACCGCGACGAGGACCTGCTCCAGGCCCTGGAGCGGGAGCTGGCCCGGCGCCGCTTCGGCCCGCCCGTACGGCTCGAGGTGGACGCCTCGATCTCGGACCACATGCTGGAGCTGCTCGTACGCGAGCTGGACATGCACGACCAGGAGGTGCTGCGGGTGCCGAGCCTGCTGGACCTCTCGGCGCTGTGGCAGCTCTACAACGAGGCGGACCGGCCCGACCTGAAGGACCCGCCGTTCGTGCCGGCCACCCACCCCCGGCTCACCGAGGGCGAGGTGCCCCGCAGCGTCTTCGCCACCCTGCGCGACGGCGACATCCTGGTGCACCACCCCTACCACTCGTTCGCCACGAGCGTGCAGCGCTTCATCGAGCAGGCCGCCGCCGACCCCGACGTGCTGGCCATCAAGCAGACCCTCTACCGCACCAGCGGCGACTCGCCGATCGTCGACGCGCTCGTCGACGCGGCTGCCGCCGGCAAGCAGGTGGTGGTGCTGGTCGAGCTGAAGGCGCGCTTCGACGAGGTGGCCAACATCGGCTGGGCGCGCACGCTGGAGCGCGCCGGCTGCCACGTCGTCTACGGCCTGGTGGGCCTCAAGACGCACTGCAAGACCGCCCTCGTCGTACGCCAGGAGGGCAACCAGATCCGCCGCTACTGCCACATCGGCACCGGCAACTACCACCCGAAGACCGCCCGGCTCTACGAGGACTTCGGCATGCTCACCGCCGACCCGGAGATCGGCGCCGACCTGACCGACCTGTTCAACGTGCTGACCGGCTACAGCCGGCAGACCGCGTACCGGCGGCTGCTGGTGGCCCCGCAGGGCATCCGCAGCGGGCTGATCGAACGCATCGAGCGGGAGATCGCGCACGTGCGGCTCGGCGTGCCGGGGCTCGTGCAGATCAAGGTGAACTCGCTGGTCGACGAGGAGATCACCGATGCCCTCTACCGGGCCTCCCGGGCCGGCGTGCACGTCGACCTGCTGATCCGGGGCATGTGCACGCTGCGGCCCGGGGTGCCCGGCCTGTCGGAGAACATCCGGGTCCGCTCGATCCTGGGCCGGTTCCTGGAGCACTCCCGGATCTTCCGGTTCGGCAACGACGGCGACGCCGAGTTCTGGATGGGCTCGGCCGACCTGATGCACCGCAACCTGGACCGCCGCGTCGAGGCGCTGGTGCGGGTGAGCGACCCGGTCGCCCGGGCCGAACTGGACCACGTCATGACGGCCGCGATGAGCCCGGAGGTGGAGGCGTTCGAGCTGGCGGCCGACGGCACGTGGAGCCGGCGTACCGGCACGGTCGAGGAACCGCTGGTGCACCTGCAGGAACTGCTGCTGCGTCGCGTCGGTGGCACCGCGAGCTGACCGGCGCGCGCATAGGCTGACCAGATGCTGCATGAGCGGGACGGGGCCGGCCCGGGTCGGGTCTGGGCGGCCGACGTCCCCGACGGGAAACCGCCGATCCGGGCGGCGGGCGGCGTCGTGTGGCGCCCCGACGGCGACCCCGACCCGGCCGGCGCGGGCGCCCGGCACGCCGGGACACGCGTCTGCCTGGTGCACCGGCCCCGCTACGGCGACTGGTCACTGCCCAAGGGCAAGCTGGAGCCGGGCGAGCACCCCCTGCTGGCCGCCGTACGCGAGGTGGCCGAGGAGGCCGGCGTCCGGGCGGTGCCGCAGGTGCGGCTGTCCACCGTGCGCTACCGCAGCGAGGGCCGGCCCAAGGTGGTCGACTACTGGTCGATGCGCGCGGTTGCCGACGGCGGCTTCCAGCCGGACACGGAGGTCGACGAGGTGCGCTGGGTCGGCGTGGACGAGGCCGTCCGGCTGGTCAGCTACCCGCACGACGCCGAGGTGCTCGCCGGCTTCGCGGCCCTGCCGCCGGTCACCGGGACGGTCGCGCTGGTCCGGCACGCGCACGCCGGCAGGCGCGCCACCTGGTCCGGCCCCGACACCGGCCGGCCGCTGGACGCCCAGGGCTGGGCGCAGGCCCACGCGCTGGCGCCGCTGGTGGCGGCGGTCCGGCCGGCGCGGCTGCTGTCGGCCTCGGCCCGCCGGTGCGTGCAGACGCTCGACCCGGCGGCGGCGCTGCTGGACCTGCCGATCGAGGTGGACGGCGACCTGGACGAGCCGAGGCCCGGCCAGCAGGCCGACGAGTGCGCGCTGGCCGCCGCCGCCCGCCTGAGCGCGCTGGTGGCCTCGGGCGGGCAGGCGGGGGCGTGCAGCCAGGGCAAGGTGATTCCGGGCGCCCTGGAGCGACTCACCGGCCGCGCCGACGACTTCACCACCCCGAAGGGCGGCGGCTGGCTGCTCGCCTTCACCGAGGGCCGGCTGCTCGCCACCGACCGCCTCTGACCCGCCCACCGCCGCGACCGTCCGGCCGCCCCCCACCCCGTCCGCCGCCACCCGCGAACCACTCCGACCAGCCGGCGTAGCGACACCCGGAGACCGACCGGCCGGGCGGGGCGACACCCGGAAACCGCCCGGCCGGCGTAGCGACACCCGGAGACCGACCGGCCGGGCGAGGCGGCAGGCGACCGACTACGGGGCCGGCGGCAGGGTCAGGGTCACCGCGACCGGGAGGTGGTCGCTGGCCGTGCCGCGCGGCGCCACCGCGTCCCGGGCGGCCAGGCCGGGCGTGACGAGGACGTGGTCGATCTGCTGGCGCGGGTCGTCCGCCGGGCTGGTCGGCAGCGGGCGGGCCGGGGCCAGCGCGTCGACCAGCCCGGCCCGGGTGAACTCGGCGAACGCCGGGGCGTCCGGCTCGGTGTTCAGGTCACCGGCGACCACCAGCGGGCGGCCGGCCGCGTACCGCAGGGCGAAGTCGGCGACCGCGCGGGCCTGGACGACCGGCTCCTCGCCCGGCGGCGGTTGCAGGTGGGTGGCGACCACCGCCAGGCGGACGCCCTCTCTGAAGTTCACCGTGACGCCGAGGGCCTGCGCACCGGTGGGCGCGCCGACCGCCGGCAGCGGCCTGGTCCGGGCCTCGTCCAGGGGCCAGCGGCTCAGCACGGCGTCGCCCCAGAGCGCGTCGGCGGCGGGGGCGAAGACGTACGGCATCTCCAGCCGCTCCGCCAGCAGGTCGAGCGTGTCGTGGCCGCCGTTGAGCAGCCAGCCCCGGTCCACCTCGCCGAGCGCCACGACGTCGGCCCCGGCGACCGCCCGGGCCAGCGCGTCCGGGTCGAAGCGGCCGTCCGTGCCGAATCCCATCCGGACGTTGTACGCCGCCACCCGCACCGTCTCGGGCGGGCCGTCCCGGTTGCTGGCGACCAGCAGCTCGTCGCTGACGACGGCGGCGAGCAGGGTCAGCAGGGCGGCGCAGGCGGCGGTGCGTACCGGCGGCAGCGCCGGCGCCGCCCGACCCGACGCGGGCCGGGCGGTCAGCGCCACGGCGGCCACGAGCACCGCCACGGCCACGGGCACCCCGGCGTTGGGGTGCCCCAGGTCGTACGCGGCGTAGTAGAGCACCGCCGCGACGGCGAAGAGCAGCATCCCGGCGACGACGGCGTACCCGCGCCGCCCCGCCGCCCGGGCCGGTTCGGCGGCGCCGCCGGTCGCCGGAAGCGGATCGGCCGCGCCGGCGGACGCCAGGCAGCCGCCGAGCCCGGCCGCGGTGAGCAGGATGGCCGGCAGCAGCAGTTCACCGCGTTCGAGGGCGAAGAGGACGGCCCCGGCGACCAGGGCCGTCGGGGCGAGCCACCGCGTCGCCGCACGGGACGGGGACGCCAGCGCGGCGAGCAGGAACCCGCCGACGGCGACGGCGACCGGGGCGGGCCCGAGGAGCGGCACCGTGGCGACCCCCACGTCGTCGCCGAGGTGCGGGCGCAGCAGGCCGAACTGGTAGGACGTCGCCGTGCGGGCGACCGCCGGGGAGAGCGCCACCATGCCGGCGAGCAGCAACGCCGGGCCGGCCAGCAGCCAGCTCCGTGCGCCGCCCGGCCCGGCCGGTGGCGCGGGACGCGCCTGCCCGGCCAGGAAGAGCCCGGCGACCCCGACGGCGGCCAGCCACGACGCCCAGGCTCCACCCAGCGGCGGCTGGTAGGTGTCCAGCGCGGTGTGCACGAGCGCGCCGAGCGCCAGCCCGAGCGCCAGGCCGGGCACCGGCCGGTCGGTGGTGGCGGCGACACCGGCGAGCCAGAGCAGCCCGGCGAGCAGGCCGGCCGTGGCGAGCCAGAGCTGGAGCCGACCGCCGGGCTGGCCGACGACGGCGAGCCGGGCGGCGACGAGCAGCACGGCGGCGGCGAGCGTCACCGGGCGGGCGCCGACCCAGCGGACCAGCGCGGGGGCGGCCAGCGCGAGCACGAACCAGCCGAGCGCGAACGCCCCGAGCAGCTCGGCCGGGGTCGAGGCGGCCTGCCCGAAGATGGTGATGACGGCCGGCAGGAAGACGCGCAGCACGTCGACCAGTAGCACGACGCCCAGGGCGAGGGTGAGGGTGGGAAGGTGGCGGTAGCGCACGGGGCTGCCTTTCGCCGACCGGAAGGGGTGCGGCGATTCTGCGGGCGGCGCGCCGCCACGGTCAACGCCTGCGGCGAACCTGCCCGCCGGTGCGCTCGCTCCTCCCGGCCGGCCACGACCCCGGGCGGACGCGACGAGGGCGCCCACCCCCCGGGTGGACGCCCTCGTACCGCCAGGATCAGCGCTTGGTCGCGGCCTTCTTGGCCGGCGCCTTCTTCGCCGGGGCCTTCTTGGCCGCGGCGCTCCTGCTCGCCACCGCGGTGGTCTTCTTCGCCGCGGTGGCCTTCGTCGCCGCGGCGGTCTTCTTCGCCGGGGCCGCCTTGGTGGTCGCGGTCTTCTTCGCCGCGGTGGTCCTGGTCGCCTTCGCCGCCGGGGCCGTCTTGGCCGCGGTGGTCTTCTTCGCCGCGGCGGTCTTCTTCGCCGCGGGCGTGGTCGCCTTGGCACCGGTCGCCTTCGCGCCCGTGGCCTTGGCACCGGTCGCCTTGGCTCCGGTCGCCTTGGCACCCGTGGCCTTGGCGCCGGTGGCCTTCGCCCCGGTGGTCTTGGCGGCGGCCGTGGCGGTCTTCTTCGCCGCCGCCGTGGCCTTCGGCACCTTGCCGCTGGCCACCATCTCCTTGAATCCGGCGCCCGGACGGAAGGTCGGGACGGATGTCTTCTTGACCTTCACCGCCTCGCCGGTCCGCGGGTTGCGCGCTGTTCGGGCGCCCCGGACGCGCTTCTCGAACGCTCCGAATCCGGTGATCGCCACCTTCTCGCCCTTGGTGACCGCCGCCTGGACCTCAGCGAGGACCGCGTCGAGCGCGGCCGTCGCCGTCTTCCGGTCCCCCAGGCGAACGGCGAGCGCCTCGATGAGCTCGGCCTTGTTCACGACTTCCTCCCGATTGTGCAACTGACTCGACGCGAGCCATTCTGCGCGCACGGTATGCCCTGTGCTGCCGGGACACAAACATTCGGTGGAAAAAAGCCCTTGTGTCGTAACGGATTCGCCCCCACCGGGTCGGACCGGTGGGGGCGGAAACCGCTGCGGGATCGGGCGTACGGCTATGCGACCGTCGGCAGGAACGGCGGCCTGGTGGCCTCGAAGGCGCTGATCTCGGCCTCGTGCCGGAGGGTGAGTCCAATGTCGTCCAAGCCCTCCATCAGCCGCCAGCGGCTGAAGTCGTCCAGCGGGAACGACCAGGTGGCATCGCCGACCCGGACCTGCCGGGCGGTCAGGTCGACCGTGACCGCGGTGGTCGGATCGGCCTCGACGAGACCCCAGATCTCCTCGACGGCTTTCAATTCCAACTCGACCGGCAGCAACCCCTCCTTGAGCGCGTTGCCCCGGAAGATGTCACCGAAGCGGGGGGAGATCACGGCGCGGAAGCCCCAGTCGCGCAGCGCCCAGACGGCGTGCTCGCGCGAGGAGCCGGTGCCGAACTCCGGGCCCGCCACGAGAATCGATGATCCCGAATACGCCGCATCGTTGAGCACGAATTCCGGGTCCTCGCGCCACGCGCTGAACAAGCCGTCCGCGAAACCGGTCCGGGTCACCCGCTTGAGGTACACGGCGGGGATGATCTGATCGGTGTCCACATTGGAACGGCGCAGCGGCACGGCGGTGCCGGTGTGGGTGGTGAACCTGTCCATCTGCGGTGCCCTTCTACAGGTCGGCGGGAGCGGCCAGCCGGCCCGCCACGGCGGTGGCGGCGGCGACCGGCGGGGAGACCAGGTGGGTGCGTCCGCCCCGGCCCTGGCGGCCCTCGAAGTTGCGGTTGGAGGTGGAGGCGGAGCGCTGCCCCGGCGAGAGCGTGTCGGGGTTCATCCCCAGACACATCGAGCAGCCGGCGAAGCGCCACTCGGCCCCGGCGTCGGCGAAGACCTTGTCCAGCCCTTCCGCCTCGGCCGCCTCGCGCACCGCGGCGGAGCCGGGCACGACGAGCATCCGCACCCCGTCGGCGACGCGGTGCCCGCGCAGCACGTCGGCGGCGGCCCGGAGATCCTCCAGCCGGCCGTTGGTGCAGGAGCCGACGAAGACCACGTCGACGGCGAGGTCGCGCAGCGGGGTGCCGGCGCGCAGGTCCATGTACTCCAGCGCGCGCCGCGCGGCCGTCCGCTCGGCCTCGGTGGCGAACTCCTCCGGATCCGGCACCACCGCGCCCAGCGGCGCGCCCTGGCCCGGGTTGGTGCCCCAGGTGACGAACGGGGTCACCGCGCCGGCGTCCAGGGTCACCTCGGCGTCGAAGGTCGCGCCCTCGTCGGTGGGCAGGGTTCGCCACCAGGCGACCGCCGCGTCCCAGTCGGCGCCCTTCGGGGCGTTCGGCCGCCCCTTCAGGTACGCGAACGTGGTCTCGTCCGGCGCGATCATGCCGGCCTTGGCGCCCCACTCGATCGACATGTTGGCGATGGTCATCCGCCCCTCCATGGACAGCGACCGGATCGCCTCGCCGCGGTACTCGACGATGTGCCCGCGCCCGCCGCCGGTGCCGACCTGGGCGATCAGCGCGAGCACCAGGTCCTTGGCGGTGACCCCGGGGGCGAGCTGCCCGGTGACGTTCACCGCCATCGTCTTCGGCCGGGCCTGCGGCAGCGTCTGGGTGGCCAGCACGTGCTCGACCTCACTCGTGCCGATGCCGAACGCGAGCGCGCCGAACGCGCCGTGGGTGGCCGTGTGCGAGTCGCCGCAGACGATGGTCATGCCCGGCTGGGTGACGCCGAGCTGCGGGCCGATGACGTGCACGATGCCCTGGTTGGCGTCGCCCAGCGGGTGCAGCCGCACGCCGAACTCGGCGCAGTTGCGGCGCAGCGTCTCGATCTGCGTACGCGAGGTGGGGTCGGCGATGGTGAGCAGGTCGCCGCGCCGCTGCCGGAACGACGGGTCGGCGTACCCCGTCGGGGTGTTGTGGTCCTCCGTCGCGAGCGTGAGGTCGGTGCGGCGCACCCGGCGGCCGGCGAGGCGCAGCCCGTCGAAGGCCTGCGGGCTGGTCACCTCGTGCAGCAGGTGCAGGTCGATGAAGAGCAGATCGGGCTCGCCCTCGGCGGACCGTACGACGTGCGCGTCCCAGACCTTCTCGGCCAGGGTCCTCGGCTCGGTAGTAGTGACTCCCACCATCTGGACATCCTAAATTCTGGGAGGTAAATTTCGGCTTGTGGGACACAGTATGAGCGGTGTCGGCGTTCTCGACAAGGCGGTGGTCATCCTGGCCGCCTGCGTCGACGGCGCCAGCCTGGCCGAACTCGTTGAACGCACCAAGCTGCCCCGGGCCACCGCGCACCGGCTGGCGCAGGCGCTGGAGATCCACCGGATGCTGGTTCGGGACACCCAGGGCCGCTGGCGCCCCGGGCCGCGCCTGGGCGAACTCGCCAACGCCGCACCGGACGTGCTGCTGACGGCGGCGGAGCCGCTGCTGGCGGCGCTGCGGGACGCGACGGGCGAAAGCGCCCAGCTCTACCTGCGCCGCGCCGACGAGCGGATCTGCGTGGCCGCCGCGGAGCGGGCCAGCGGCCTGCGGGACACCGTGCCGGTCGGCTCGGTGCTGCCCATGACGGCCGGCTCGGCCGCCCAGATCCTGCTCGCGTGGGAGCCGCCCGAGGCGGTGATGCCGCTGCTGCCCCGGTCCAAGTTCACCGGCCGCACCCTGGCCGAGGTGCGCCGCCGCGGCTGGGCGCAGAGCGTCGCCGAACGCGAGGCGGGTGTGGCGAGCGTCTCCGCCCCGATCCGCGACCGCACGGGCCGGGTCATCGCCGCGATCAGCATCTCCGGCCCGATCGAGCGCCTGGGCCGCCGCCCCGGCGAACGCCACGCCATGGCCGTCGTCCGGGCCGGCCAACGCCTCTCCGGCCTCTGACCCCATCCGCGAGAGGGCGGCTGGAATGCGGAACGGCCCGTCCCACCGGGGTGGGACGGGCCGTTCCAGATGTAGCCCCGACCGGATTCGAACCGGCGCTACCGCCTTGAGAGGGCGGCGTCCTGGGCCGCTAGACGACGGGGCCAAGACTTCGCTGCTTCCACCACCCTTCCGGGCGGTGCCGCTGTAGTCTAGCGGCGTCCCCTCCGGGGACGAAAACCGGGGCACCGAGACGGGGCGCGCCCAGGCCAGGCCGACCCCGGAGCACGCCCAGCCGGATCGCGCCGGGCCGGATCGCGCCGGGCGGAGAACGGCGGCATGGCGGCCACCCACCGGTGGGGTCGTCAGGTCGGCGCGATCGGGCCACCCACGATCGGGCCACCCAGGAGCGAGCCCCGCGAGGACGGGCCGATCGTGGGAAACGCCGCCCACCGGCCGGGCGTCGAGTTCGCCGCGAGCGGCCGGGCACGCGAAACGGCCCGCCCCACCGGAGTGGAACGGGCCGCTCAAGATGTAGCCCCGACCGGATTCGAACCGGCGCTACCGCCTTGAGAGGGCGGCGTCCTGGGCCGCTAGACGACGGGGCCAGAACCTGCCTTGCCGCACCGCTCTACCGAGCGGTGCGGCTGGACTCTATCAGAGAGAACCTCCGACCCCCTGACGGGAACCGGAGATGCTCTCCAGAGAGATCCAGCGCTCGAAGCTCTCTCGAACCTCGGCTGCGCTGGGGTACCAGGACTCGAACCTAGACTAACTGAACCAGAATCAGTCGGGCTGCCAATTACCCCATACCCCATTGGCCCCTTGCGGCGCCGGGAACAAACTTTACCCTCCCGGTGCCAGCAGGCCAAATCGAGCCCCCGAAACCGCCGCTGAGCTGCGCAGACAGGGCCTCGGCCCGGATCAGGCGACGGGCACCACCGGATTGGTGAGCTCCCCGATCCCCTCGATCCGCACGGTGACCGTATCCCCGTCCGTGAGCGGGCTAACCCCCGCCGGCGTGCCGGTGAGCACCACGTCGCCCGGCAGCAGCGTCATCACGTGCGAGACGTACGACACCAGGGCCGGCACGTCGAAGACCATGTCCCGCGTCCGGCCGAGCTGGCGGACCTCCATCTCCTCGGGATTGCGCCCGACCTCGCAGCGGATCTCCAGGTCCCGGACGTCGAGCCCGGTGGTGATCCACGGCCCGATCGGGCAGAACGAGTCGAAGCCCTTGGCGCGGGTCCACTGGCCGTCGGAGCGCTGGAGGTCCCGGGCCGTGACGTCGTTGGCGCAGGTGTAGCCGAAGATGGCCCGCTCCGCGGCGGCCCGGTCGGCCCGACGCGCGCCGGGCGCGCCGATGACCACCGCCAGCTCGGCCTCGTGCTCGACCTGCTTGGAGAAGATCGGCAGCCGGATGGCGTCCCGGGGGCCGATCACGGAGGTGGACGGCTTGAGGAAGAGCAGCGGCTCCTTCGGCACCTCGCTGCCGTGTTCGGCGGCGTGCTCGGCGTAGTTGCGGCCGACGCAGACGACCTTGCTGGGCAGGATCGGCGAGAGCAGCCGGACGTCCGACAGCGCCCAGCGGGCTCCGCTGAAGGTGATCTGGCCGAACGGGTGGCCCTCGATCTCGGCGACGGTCAGGCCCTGCGGGCCCGCCTCCGGCTCGCCCTCGACGACCCCGAACGACATTCCCTTGGCATGAGCAAAACGAGCGATACGCACGTGGCCAATCTAGCCCCGACGGGCGGCGCCCCGGCCGAGGCCACGACCGGTCGCGGCACGCCACCCGACCTCGACCCCGGGGCCGGCGCACTGTACGCCACCGGCCGCCCGCCCGGGCGGACTTCCCGACTTCGTACCCGCCCGGCGTCGCCGCGCCCCTAGCGTCGGCTCCGGAGGTTCGTTCGTATGCCTGCATCGACACGACACCACAGGGCCCTCGCAGTGTTCGTACACTGCCTCGGCATTCTCGCCGCCGTGCCGGCACTGCCCACGGCGGCACCGCCCGCGGCGGCCGCGCAGCCACCACCAGCGGCGGCCGCGCAGCCACCACCAGCGGCGGCCGCGCCGACCCCGGCGCCGGGCATGCCGTCGGCGCCGCCGGCGGTGCCGACCCCGACCCGGGCCGCCCCGCCGGTGGCGAAGCCGCCGGTCACGGTGGCGGTGGCGCCGGAGAGCACGCCGTCGCCGCGCTACCGGATCGAGGTCCGCAACGCCGGCAGCACGCCGGTGGACACGACCGTGCGGCAGGAGCTGCCGCCTGGCGCCTCGGCGACCGCCATCACCACCGGCGGGCGGGCCAGCCGCGCCGGCGGCCAGTCGGCCACCGAGGTGACCTGGCAGCTCAAGCTGCCCGCCCGCAGCACCACCACCCTCGGCACGACGCTGACCACCGCCGCGCCGGACCGGCCGCTGACCGCGCCGGCCTGCGCCTTCGCCCGGGACGGCAACCGGCCGTACGACTGCGCGACGGCGACCTGGAACGCCGCCGCCCCGGCGGCCCCGCAGGAGACGGCGGAGACGCCGGCGTGGCGCCGGACGCCGGTGCTGCTGGCCGGGCTGGCCACGGTGGCGGTGCTCGCGATCGGCGGGGTCTGGACGTGGCGGCGGCGACGCCGGCGGCCCGTCGCCGCCGCCCTCTCCCCCGGCGGGCCGGGGACCGTCTACCCGAGGCCGGCCACGCCCCGGCCCGTGCAGGTCCGCCGCACGCCGTCGGTCTGGCTGATCGTCCCGGTGGCCGCCGCGGTGCTGGCCGGCACGGTGGGCACCGCCGCCTGGACGGCCACCCGGGAGGCCGCGTCCATCGACACCGACAGCCAGCCGACCAGCGGCGCGTGGATCGGTCAGGGCGCCAACGGTGCGCTCGGCGAGCCGCTGCGCGAGTCCGCCTTCGAGTTCACCGTCTACCGGGTCGCGTGCGAACCGGGCCGCGGCGCGAGGCAGTGCCAGGCCACGGTCGGGGTGCGCAACCTCACGCCGGAGCAGCAGAGCTGGCACGGCCGGCTGCAACGGGCGTACCTGCCGGACGGCAACTTCGTCACCGCCGACGAGCAGGCCACCCGGGCCGCCAACCAGGGCCGGGACGTGTTCGCCCAGCCGATGGCGGCCGGCAGCCGGACGGTGCTGCCGCTGGTCTTCACGGTCGACGGGCAGGGGCCGCCCGAGCAGTTGGAGCTGCGCAGCGGGGTGTTCTCCGCCGGTGTCCGGGTGGACGTGCCCTGACCGGCGGCCGGGCGGCGGTCGTACCCTTGGGTCCGTGACCGTCGCCCGCGCACCCGACCTGCCCGACGTGGGGGATCGTCGGGCGGCTCGGAGCGGACGACCGGGGCCGGCGACCAGCGTCCCCGTGGCGAGCTGGGTTCCGCTCATGGCGGCCCACGAGCGGCGCGCCGACTCCCTCACCGCGGGCCACCGCGCGCGCCGGGCCGCCCGGGAGCGGCACGCGATCGACGACTTCCTGTACGACTACTACGGCACCCGGCCCTCCGTGCTGCGGCGGTGGCACCCCGGGGTGGGTGTCCGCCTGGAGCCGGGGCCGGACGTCGCCGTCCCGCACGGGCGGTGGCGCTGGTACGCGACGGACGCCGACGGGGTCGTGGGGCTCGACGTCGCGGCGTTCCTCGCCGACCGGGGCGACTCGGTGCGCTTCGTCCACCGGTTGTTGTCCGCGATCGCGTCGCGCCCCGCCTTCACCGGCTGCTTCGGCCTGCACGAGTGGGCGATGGTGTACCGCCGTCGGGAGCACCGACACCCGCTCCCCCTGCGACTGGGGCAGGCGGGCACCGACGCGGTGGTCGAGTCGCACCAGATCCGCTGCACGCACTTCGACGCGTTCCGGTTCTTCACGCCCGAGGCGGTGCCCCTCAACCGGCTGCGCCCCACCAGGGAGAGCCAGGTGGAACTCGACCAGCCCGGCTGCCTGCACGCCTCGATGGACTGCCACAAGTGGGCGACCAAGCTGGGCCCCGCGGTCCCGGGGGACCTGGCGCTCGACTGCTTCGAGCTGGCGCGGGACATCCGCCTGCTCGACATGCGGGCGTCCCCGTACGACCTCTCCTCGTACGGGGAACCGGCGGTGGCCGTCGAGACCCCGGAGGGCAAGGCGGAGTACGTGGCCCGGCAACGCGAGTTCGCGCAGCGTGCCGGCCGGCTGCGCGACCGGCTGATCGAGGTGTGCGCGACGCTGCTGGACGCGGCGGAGCCGCCGGCAGGGGTGACCGGCTGAGCCGTCAGTCGCCGTCGACGCGGCGGTCGCGCTTGCGCTGCGACTGGCGCTTCTTCTCGGCCAGCCGACGCTCCTTGGCCCCACGCGAGGGCCGGGTCGGCCGGCGCGGCGGAGGTGGCGGGGCCGCCGCCTCGCGCAGCAGGGCGGCCATCCGTTCCCGGGCCGCCTCCCGGTTGGCCAACTGCGCGCGGTGCTCGCTGGCGGTGACGGTGAGCACGCCGTCGACGAGCCGCCCGGCGAGCCGTTCCATCGCCCGCGCCCGCAGCGGCTCGGGCACACCGGGCGACGCGCCCAGGTCGTAGCTCAGCTCGACGCGGGAGTCTGTGGTGTTGACGCCCTGGCCGCCGGGCCCGGACGAGCGGGAGAAACGCTCCCGCAGCTCAGCGGCGGGGACGACCCACCGGCCGGTCACCCGCAGTCCGTCGTCCACACCCCGAGGCTAACGCCCCGCCCGGGTGCTCGGGGTGGCGGACGGGCTCGGGGTCGGGGTCGGGGCGGGCTCGCCGTCGGAGCCGACGGCGGCGTACGCGACCGCCCCCACCAGCAGCAGGGCGATCACCCCGATCTTCGTGGTGGCCACCTTGATCAGCAGCCACGCGGTGCGCCGGGCACCGGGCACGGTCTTCTTGACGGTCTGGTAGTCGGCCCACCCGCGTCGCGCCCGGGCGTACGCCGACCCCACACCGGTTCCGATGAACAGGCCCACCAGCAGGAGGGCCGCGATGACAGGACGCTCCGCCCACGCCAGTATCCATACTCAGCGTAATATTTCCATGGTCCGATCATTTCGCGCCGGGTATCCGACAGTTCTCACGTTCCCAGGGCCGGGCCGGCGGGTGTGCGCGCAGCTCAGCCGCCCTTTCCGATGATCGTGTCGGCGGTCTGCTGCACCTGCTCGATGGGGATGGCGAAGCCGATCCCGATGGAGCCGTTGCCGTCGATCGTGGCGATCGCCGTGTTCACCCCCACCACCTCGCCACGCGCGTTCACCAGCGGGCCGCCCGAGTTGCCCGGGTTGATCGAGGCGTCGGTCTGCACCGCCGTGTGCCGGTTGTCGCCGAGGCGCACCTGCCGGTCCAGGGCGCTCACGATGCCGGCCGTGACGGTGCCGGCGAGTCCCAGCGGCGAACCGACCGCCAGCACCGGCTCGCCGACCCGGGTCGACCCCGGCTTGGCCAGCGGCAGCGCCGCCAGGCCGGCCGACGGCGGGACCCGCAGCACCGCGAGGTCGCTGCGCGGCTCCCGGCCGACCACCTCGGCGGCGAACCGCCGCCCGTCCGGCAGCTCGACGGTCACCGAGCCGTTGCGCCCCTTGGCCAGGATGTGGTCGTTGGTGATGATGTGCTGCTGGTCGTCGACGGCGAAGCCGGAGCCGGTCGCCGAGCCCCCGCGCCCCCCGCCCACGAGCACCGAGACCACCCCCGGCACCGTCTTCTCGGCCGCGGTCACCAACTCCGCCGGCACCGGGGCGGCCGAGGCCGCCGCCGGGCCGGGATCGCCGTCCCGGCCGGCCACCACGCCGCCGGCCAGCGCGCCGGAGGCGGTGGACAGGGCCACCACCGCCAGCCCGGCCAGCAGCCGCCCGCGCGGTCGCCACCCCGCCGGGCCCCGGCCCGGTCCGGTCCCGTCCCACCGGGTCCGCCCGTCCGGGTCCAGCTCCGGCGAGACGAACCAGGGGCCGCGCGGTTCGCCCAACCCGGTCTGCGCTGCCATGCGTACTCCTCACGTGTCCTTCTCGGCGGTGGCCGTACGGGGTCAGGGCAGCCGGGAGAACCAGCGCATCGAGCCGGCCGCGGCGCCCAGGGCGAACACCAGTCCCAGCCCGATGAAGCGGGCCGAGACGTCCTGCCGTTCGGTGCGGTAGCCCACCGAGGTGCCGATGTCGTCGTAGACCGCACGCAGCTCGTCGCTGGTGCTGGCCTCGTGGAACCCGCCCCCGGTCTCCTCGGCGACCGCGCGCAGGGTCTGCCCGTCCACGGGCACCTGGATCGGCCGGCCGCCCCGGTCGACGGTGCCGCCGGGAGTGCCGAACGAGATGGTGTGCACCGGCACCTTCATGGTCACCGCGTCGGCGGCGGCCTCCATCGGATCCATGCCGGAGGTGTTCGCGCCGTCGGAGAGCAGGATGATCCGGGCCGGCGGCGGATCCTTCGCCGCCTCGCTGTCGAAGCCCTTGACGGCGCCGAGCGAGGTGCTGATGGCCTCCCCGATGGCGGTGCCCTGCACGCCGGTGGCGCCCTCGACCAGCCGCTCGATCCCCTCGTGCAGCGCCTCCCGGTCGGTGCTGGGCGGCACCAGCACCGCCGCGCTGCCGGCGAAGGCGACCAGGCCGACGTTGAACTCGTCGGGCAGGCCGTCGACGAAGCTCCGGGCGGACTCCTTGGCGGCGCTGAGCCGGTCCGGCTCCACGTCGCCGGCCAGCATCGAGGTGGAGACGTCCACGGCGACCATCACCGTCGCCCGCTCCCGCGGCACCCGCACCTCCGCCGTGGGCCGGGCGAAGCCGACCACGAGCAGCGCCAGCATGGCGAGGAACAGTCCGGCCGGCAGGTGCCGACGCCAGGTCGGCCGCTGCGGCGCGACCCGGTCGAGCAGCCGCAGGTTGGTGAAGCGCACGGCGTAGCGGCTGCGGCGGCTCTGCATCAGCAGGTAGCCGACGGCCAGGGCGAGCACCCCGAGCAGCAGCCACAGCCGCACCGGCGACTGCCAGATCACGCCGCACCTCCCCGGGAGGCGCGGGCCGGAGCCGCGGCGAGGCGCCGCTGGGCGTGCACGTGACGCACGATGTCGGCGCCCCAGTCCCGGTCGGTGCGCAGCGGCAGGTGGGCCGCCCCGCTGCGACGCAGCGCCTGGCGTACCTGGTCGCGCTGGGCGGCGGCGGCGACCGCGTACCGCTCGCGCAGCCGTGGGTCGCCGGTCCAGACCTCCCGCCGCCGGCCGGTCTCCGGGTCGGCCAGGGTGATCAGGCCGACGTCCGGCAGCTCCAGCTCACGCGGGTCGGTGACCTCCACGGCCAGCACCTGATGCCGTACGGCGAGGCGGCGCAGCGGCGCCTCCCAGGGCGGCGCGTGCCGGGGATCGTCGGGCAGGCCGTCGAGGAAGTCCGAGACCACCACCACGAGGCCGCGGCGCGACGCCACCCGGTGCACGGCGGCCAGCCCGTCGGTGAGGTCGGGGCCGTCGGGCGGCGGGTTCCGCTCGTCGTGGCCGCCGGTGCGCGGCGCGGTCAGCAGGGTCCGGAGCAGCCCGAGCAGGTGGGTACGCCCGCTGCGCGGCGGGAAGCGGCGCAACCGGGTCGGGCCGAGCACCTGCGCGCCGAGCCGGTTGCCGGCCCCGGCGGTGAGGAAGCCGACCGCGGCCACGGCGGCCACGGCCAGTTCGCGCTTGTCCAGCTCGGCGGTGCCGTACTCCATGCTGGGGCTCGCGTCGACCAGCAGCCAGGTGGTCAGCTCCCGGTCGGCGTCGACCTCGCGGACGTGCGGGACGGTGGTCCGCGCGGTCACCGCCCAGTCCATGCGGCGTACCTCGTCCTCCCCCGGGCGGTACTCCCGGCTGCCGGCCGGCTCGCTGCCCGGGCCGGGCAGCAGCCCCCGGTGCTGCCCGTGCAGCAGGCCGTCGAGCCGGCGGGTGACGGTCAGTTCCAGCCGGCGCAGCCGCCGGTCCGGGGCGAGGTCGGCCAGCCCCGGGTCCGCCGGAACGCGCGCCGGCGCGGCGGCCCCGCGCCGGATCATGCCGCCGCCAGGTCGGTCGCGTGCGCGGGGTGGCCGGTGGCGACCCGGGGTGGCGGCACCGCGTCGACCAGCCGGCGCACCACCGACTCGGCGGAGACCCCGTCGGCGACCGCGTCGAAGGAGAGCACCAGCCGGTGGGCCAGCACGTCCACGGCCAGCTCGCGGACGTCCTCGGGCAGCACGTACTCGCGACCGCGCAGCAGCGCCTGGGCCCGGGCGGCGGCGACCAGGCCGAGGGTGGCCCGAGGGCTCGCCCCGTACGCGAGCAGCGGGGCGACCTCGGGCAGGCCGAACCGGCCCGGGTCGCGGGTGGCGAGGATGAGCCGGACCACGTACTCGGCGATGGCGTGGTGCACGAAGACGTGGGTGGCGCGGGCCTGGAGTTCGCGCAGGCGCTGCGGGTCGAGCACCTGGCGGGCGGTGGGCCGGTCGGCGCTCATCCGGTAGAGGATGGCGAGTTCGTCGGCGTCGCTCGGGTAGTCGACGACGATCTTCATCAGGAACCGGTCGCGCTGCGCCTCCGGCAGCTGGTACACGCCCTCGGACTCGATCGGGTTCTGGGTGGCCAGCACCAGGAACGGCTCGGGCACCCGGTAGCTGCGCCCGCCGATGGAGACCTGTCGCTCCGCCATCGCCTCCAGCAGCGCGGACTGCACCTTCGCGGGTGCCCGGTTGATCTCGTCGGCGAGCACCAGGTTGGCCATGATCGGGCCGAGCTCGATGTCGAAGGTCTCCTTCGACGCCCGGTAGATCCGGGTGCCGACGATGTCGGACGGCACGAGGTCGGGGGTGAACTGGATCCGGGAGAAGGTGCCGCCGACCACGGTGGCGAGGGTCTGCGCGGCGAGCGTCTTGGCCACTCCGGGCACGCCCTCCAGGAGGCAGTGCCCGTCGGCGACGAGGGCGGTGAGCAGGCGCTCGACGAGCCGATCCTGCCCGACGATCACGCGTTTGACCTCGAAGAGGGTCTGTTCCAGCTCGGCCGAACTCGCGTCGGGATCGGCCGGGCTGGGCAGGCTGGCCAGGGTGTCCGAGATGTCCGTCACGGTGCTTGCTTCCCGTGGCGGCCCTCGGACAAACGTCGGATTATCAGCGGCGAGGCGGCCCTTACCCGCCCGAACCGGGACGACCCTACCGAGACGGCGGGGACGAGACGGCGGACGACGACCGTCGGGCGTCCCGCCGCGCCGGGCGGCGATCCACCGCTGTGCGGGGGTGGATGCTGCTGCGGTCGCTGGCGATCTGATGCCGCACACGATTCACCCCTGCGCGGGGGCGGACGTTCCGGGTCGCTGTGGAGCTGATGTCGCAAACGACTCACCCACACGGGGTGGACGCCGCGGGCGCTGTCCGAGCTGGTGCCGCGATGATGCACCCGTACACGGGGGTGGACGGCTCGGGACGCTGTGGAACTGATGTCGCAAACGATTCGCCTCTGCGCGGAGTGGACGTCGCGCGCGCTGCCGAGCCGCTCCAGGTACGGGGCGGCGCATCACCCGATGACGTCGCCCACCGAGCGGTGACCTCGGAGGGACCGGTGAGCGTCCGAGGTCTCGGCAGGCAGGTGCCCCTCCAGGGGCCATTTCCTACCAGGATCTCGCGGGTGCTGTTCCGGCGAAGCCCGAGCGCGGTGATCGGAAGCAGGCTGCCTGGGCCCGAGGCGCCGGTGACGGGCAGCTCGCTCCTGGTCGGCGCGACGGTCGGGCTGACCGGCGAGCCGGCGGTCGGGCCGACCATCGGGCCGGCGGCCGGGTCGGCCGTCGGGCAGACCGTCGGTACGACGGTCGGGGTCGTGGTGGGCCTGGGGCTCGCCGCACAGGTGGGTGAGGACGAACTGGAGCAGACGTCCCGGTCCCCGTACGGCGGCCCCCGCCCAGGCTGGGGTCACAGTTCTGGGGCCTCCTCGGCCGCGGTGGGGACGTTGCCCGGGTTGACTCTGGTCGTCGTGGTGCCACGGCTGGCGCCGACCCCCACGGACGGTGGGGGCCGGCGTCGTCGGGTCGGGCGTCAGTTGGCGACGACCAGGTGGAACGGCCGGTCGGCCGGGGTGCCGGACGAGCTGCGGGTCTGGATGAAGACTGCGTTCGGCGTATCGAGCCGCGGCGCCACCGAGATCTCGCCACCCGGCGGCACGTTGTACGGGTCGGTGGTGCCGATGGTCGCGACGAACGTCTCCTGCGAGACGTTGTAGTTGAACAGGACCTGGTACTGCCCGGGCCCGTACCGGGTGGCGGAGACCGCCTCGGGCGAGCCACGGAGCAGGGTGCCGCCGCTGGTGACGACGGCGGAGGCCACGGTGCCCGGCGCGGTCGCCAGCGCGGACGGGCCCTGCGCCAGCGCGGCCTTGGCCTTGCGGGCCTCGGCGGGGGTCACCGCCGGCTGGCTGCCGGAGCCGGGCGCGCGGACGGCCGGCTGGGCGACCTCGGCGGGCGCCTGGGCCGCGGGCTGGGCGACGGCGATGCCGCCTCCGGCCAGGGCGAGCGCCAGGGCGGTGAAGGCCACCGCCGCCGCCTTGCGTCGGAAGATTTTGGTCATGACAGGTCTCCCTTTTTTTGACCGTACGGATTCGACCGGTCCCACCCGACGGCGGGACGGCTGATTTCCAATTCTCGGGTCGGGGAATTGACCGACAACCGCCGGAAGCCCGCGCTTCAGGCCGCACCATGAATGTTGTCGACTCAACGTTTTCCACCGACTCTGAGCAGGTATTACTACTCAGAGTTTCGACGTCTCAACCCACTGGAACGTAGCACCGGAAAAAGCCAGGCGTCAATAGTCGATCACTCGGCAAAACCGATGCCAGCGGTTTGTGAAATGCGAACGTTCCGCCATTCGCAGATGACTCCCCGGCGCAGCGGCGGGCGGCGCCGCGCGGCGGTGCCGCGATACCCTCCGGTGGTGATCACCGACGCGGCGGCACGGCCGGCGACGGACCAGGCCCGGACCTCGGGCACCCTGCTCTGCTGGGCGGCCGTCGCGCCCGGCGTCGCCTGGGCGGTCGTGCGGCTGGCCGGCCTCGACCGGGGACCGCTGGTGCAACTGCTGGCGTTCACGCCGTACGTCGCCGCCGGGAGCCTGCTGCCGCTGCTGCTCGCGCTCGCCCTGCGGCGCCGGTGGCCCGCGGTGGTCGCGGCGGTGGTCACGGCGGTGCTGGTGGCCGTGGTCGCGCCCCGGGCCCTGCCCGCCGGGCAGCCGCCGGCCGACGGGCCGACGGTGCGGCTGCTGACCGCCAACCTGCTCGCCGGGGCCGCCGACGCGCGGGCGCTGGTCGGCCTGGTCGAGCGGCACCGGGTCGACGTGCTCACCGTGCAGGAGTTCACGCCGCGGGCGGCGGCCGAGCTGGACCGGCTCGGCCTCGGCCGGCTGCTCCCCCACCGGCACCTCAACCCGCAGGCCGGCACCGTGGGCTCCGGGCTCTACGCCCGCTTCCCGGTCGGCGAGGTCGGCGTCCGGCGCAACCGGGGCGGATGGGGCTTCGACCAGGCGTACGGCACCGTGGCGGTGCCCGGAGCGCCGCCGGTGCGGGTCGAGTCGGCGCACCCGGCGGCCCCCTACGCGGTGGACCAGGTCGGCCACTGGCGCACCGACCTGGCGGCGCAGCCGCCCGCGACGCCGGACGGAGGGCTGCGGATCCTGGCCGGCGACTTCAACGCCACCCTCGACCATGCCCCGCTGCGCGCCCTGCTGGCCACCGGCTACGTCGACGCCGCCGCCGAGGTCGGCGCGGGCCTCACCGGCACCTGGGGCCCCTACGACGGCGACCCGATCCCGCCGGTGACCATCGACCACGTGCTCGTCGACCGGCGGATCGCGGTGCGGGCGGTGGCCGTGCACCGCGTGCCGGGCAGCGACCACCGCGCCGTCCTGGCCGAACTGCGCCTCCCGGCCGGCTGACCCGCCCCGGGCACGGCCGACGCGGTCAACCGCGCCCGGACGCGGGCACGGCCGACGCGAACGCCCCGCGCCCGGACGCGGGCACGGCCGACGGCGAACGCCCCGCGCCCGGACACCGGCACGGCCGACGCACACCCCCGCGCCCGGACGCGGGCACGGCCGACGGCGAACGCCCCGCGCCCGGACACCGGCACGGCCGACGCGCACGCCCCGCGCTCAGACGCGGGCGCGGTCGAGGCCGTAGGTGAGCGAGTCGACGAGGGCGTGCCAGCTCGCCTCGACCACGTTGGGGTGCACGCCGACCGTCGTCCAGTCGCGGCCGGTGCGGTCGGTGGTCTCCAGCAGCACCCGGGTCACCGCGCCGGTTCCGCTGCTGCCCTCCAGGATCCGCACCTTGAAGTCGGCCAGCTCGAAGTCGCCCAGCTCCGGGTAGTGCCGGGCGAGGCCGGCGCGCAGCGCCTCGTCCAGGGCGTTGACCGGACCGTTCCCCTCGGCCGTGGCGATGACCCGCTCGCCGCGTACGCGGATCTTGACGGTCGCCTCGGAGACCACCGCGCCGTCCTCGCGGTGCTCGACCAGGACCCGGTAGGACTCCAGCGCGAACGGCTTCGCCGGCGCGGTGTCCAACTCGGAGCGGACGAGCAGCTCGAACGAGGCGTCGGCGGCCTCGAACGACCAGCCGCCGGCCTCCAGCTCCTTGACGCGCCCGGTGACCCGGGACAGCGCCTCCGGATGGCCGGCCAGGTCCAGGCCGAGCTCGCGGCTCTTGAGCTCGACGCTGGCCCGGCCGGCCATCTCGGTGACGAGGATCCGCATGTCGTTGCCCACCACCTGTGGGTCCACGTGGTTGTAGAGCAGCGGATCCACTTTGATCGCGCTCGCGTGCAGCCCCGCCTTGTGGGCGAAGGCCGCGGCCCCGACGTAGGCCTGGTGGGTGTCGGGGGCGATGTTGGCGATCTCGGCGATGGCGTGGGAGACCCGCACCATCTGCCCCAGGCAGCCGTCCGGTAGGACGGGCAGCCCGAGCTTGAGTTGGAGGTTGGCGACCACGGCGAAGATGTCGGCGTTGCCGGGTCGCTCGCCGTAGCCGTTCGCGGTGCCCTGGAAGTGCCGCACTCCCGCCTCGACGGCGGCGACGGTGTTCGCCACGGCGCAGGCCGTGTCGTTCTGGCAGTGGATGCCGAGCAGTTCCGGGGCGACGCCCAGGCGCGCGGTCAGGTCGGCGATCGCGGCCGTCACCTGGGAGGGCAGCATGCCGCCGTTGGTGTCGCAGAGCACCACCCGCTCGGCGCCGGCGGCGAGCGCCGTCTCCACCACCGCCGCCGTGTACGCCGGGTCGTGCCGGTAGCCGTCGAAGAAGTGCTCCCCGTCGACGAAGACCCGCCGGCCCTCGGCCACCAGGTGCGCCACGGTGTCGTGGACCATCGCCAGGTTCTCCCCGGCCGTGGTGCGCAGCGCCCGCTCGACGTGCCGCAGGTCGGCCTTGGCGACCAGGGCTACCGCCGGGGTCTGCGCGTCGAGCAGGCCACGGACCTGCGGGTCGTCGGCGACCGGCACCCCCGCCCGCCGGGTGGCCCCGAACGCGACCAGCAGCGCGTGCCTCAGGTCCAGTTCCGTGCGCGCCCGGCGGAAGAACTCGGTGTCCTTCGGCACCGCGCCCGGCCAGCCGCCCTCGATGAAGCCGACGCCGAACTCATCGAGCAGCCGCGCCACCGCGAGCTTGTCGACCACCGAATAGCTGAGCCCCTCGCGCTGGGCGCCGTCGCGCAGCGTCGTGTCGTACACCTGGAAGGTCATCGGGGATCCTTTCGAGAGCAACAAAAAGACCCCCCGCGGATGCGGGAGGTCTGCGCGCTCGGCGGAGGGGAGGCCGGCGCGCTAGGTCCGAATAATCAGGTGGGTGCTGTTCACGATCGCCACTCTGCCACCCGGGCGCGGTTTTGGGAGGCAAAATCCACATGGCGGGACGGTGACGCACCGTCGCGGGGCCGCCCTGAAGGTACGGCCACTGCGGAAACCGACATCGGTGATCCACTTCACAAGTCACCCGGCCGCCACCAGGCGGAAACAACGCTGAGGAAGTATCTGGAACTGATCCAGATACCGGCCTTCGTGCCGCTGCCAAGGAGGACCTGTGCTCACTGTCGGTGACCGCTTCCCCGAGTACGAACTCACCGCCTGCGTGTCGCTGGACGCCGACAAGGCGTTCGAGACCATCAACCACAAGTCCCACGAGGGCAAGTGGCGGGTCGTCTTCTTCTGGCCGAAGGACTTCACCTTCGTCTGCCCGACCGAGATCGCCGAGTTCGGCCGGCTGAACGAGGAGTTCGCCGACCGGGACGCCCAGGTCCTCGGCGTGTCGGTGGACAACGAGTTCGTCCACTACGCGTGGCGCAAGGACCACCCGGACCTGCGCGAGCTGCCCTTCCCGATGCTGAGCGACGTCAAGCGCGAGCTGACCGCCGCCTGCGGCGTGCTGGGCGAGGACGGCGTGGCCCAGCGGGCGACCTTCATCGTCGACCCGAACAACGAGATCCAGTTCGTCATGGTGACCGCCGGCTCGGTCGGCCGCAACGTCTCCGAGGTGCTGCGCGTGCTCGACGCCCTGCAGACCGACGAGCTGTGCCCGTGCAACTGGAACAAGGGCGGCGAGACCCTGGACGCGACCAAGCTCCTCGCCGGCGCCGGGGCCTGACCATGGGTCTGGACGCGATCAAGGCGGCTCTGCCCGAGTACGCCAAGGACATCAAGCTCAACCTCGGCTCCACGATCGGCACCTCGACGCTGAAGCCGGAGCAGGCGTGGGGCACCGCCCTGGCCTGCGCCGTCGCGGCGCGCAACCCGGTCGTGCTGCGGGAGATCGCCGACGAGGCGGCCACCCACCTCGGGCCGGAGGCGGTCGAGGCCGCCAAGGGCGCCGCCGCCATCATGGCGATGAACAACGTCTACTACCGGGCCAAGCACCTGATCGGCGACGAGCAGTACCAGTCGATCCCGGCACGGCTGCGGATGCAGATCATCGCCAAGCCGGGCGTGGAGAAGGCCGACTTCGAGCTCTGGTGCCTGGCCGTCTCGGCGATCACCGGCTGCGGGGTGTGCCTGGAGTCGCACGAGAAGACCCTGCGCGGCGCGGGCTTCAGCCGCGAGCAGGTGCACGAGGGGCTGCGCATCGCCGCCGTCGTGCACGCCGCCGCGGTCACCCTCGACGCCCAGGCCGCGCTCGCCTGACGCGTACGCCCCGGTGGGCCGGCGCCGCACGACGGCGCCGGCCCACCGCCGTCTCCGGCGGCCACCGCGTCAGCGCCGTCTCCCCGGCTCCGGGGTCCCGCCGTTTCCGGTGGCGACCGCCCGGGTAGCTCCTCCCAGGACGAGGACACGATCCGGCGAGACGACTGGCGACAGTCGGGGCAGGAGTTGTCAGATGGACAGGCTCGACCCGCACAGCACGCACGGCAGCCCGGATCCGGTGCGCGACGGCGGCCGGGGCGAGTTCGCCGGCGGCGCGCCCGCCGGCTCCTTCGACCCGTGGCGCTACCGCGACACCGCGAGGGTGGCCGACGCCGACCTGGTCGGCTACAAGGTCGAGGCCACCGACGGCAGCATCGGCAAGATCGACAGTGCGAGCCACGAGGTCAACGACAGCTACCTGGTGGTGGATACCGGTCCGTGGGTCTTCGGCCGCCGAGTCATGATCCCGGCCGGCACCGTCAACCACGTCGACCACGACGAGCGCAAGGTCCACGTCGACCGGAGCAAGGACCAGATCAAGGCCGCCCCGGAGTACGACGAGACCGCCGACACCGACCCCACCTACCGGGACCGGCTCGGCGGCTACTACGGCGAGACGTACTCGGCAATCCCGCCCGGCACCGCCCGGTAGTCACCGGCAGCTCGCCCTCGGCACCGCCCGGTGATCGCCGGCGGTTCGCCCCGGCACCGCGCGGTGGTCACCGGCGGTTCGCCCCCGGCACCGCCCGATGGTCACCGGCAGCTCGCCCGGCACCGCGCGGTGGTCACCGGCGGACGACGGTCTCCCGCGTCCCGTGGGAGGCCGTTACCGTGTCAGCGTGGACACCGCCGAGGTCAACCGCAGTCCGTTCGCCACCCTCTTCAACTTCCGCGACGTCGGCGGCCACGTCGGCCACGACGGGCGGGCCGTCCGCCCTGGCCGGCTCTACCGCTCCGACTCCCTGCACCGCCTCGACGGCGCCGACCGCGAGGCGTTCGCCGCCCTCGGCGTACGCACGGTCATCGACCTGCGCCGCCCGCACGAGGTGGAGCGTGACGGCCGGGTCCCCCACTTCGACGGCCTGACCTGGCACCACGTCCACCCCGAGCACGCGGAGTGGGGCGAGACCCCCTACCGGCCGGGCAGCGACCAGGCCCGCTACCTCGCCGACCGGTACGCCGACCTCGCCGCGACCGGCACCGCCGGGCTGGCGAGGGCCGTCGGGCTGATCGCCGAGGCCGCCAACGCTCCCGTGGTGGTGCACTGCGTCGTCGGCAAGGACCGGACTGGCCTCGTCTGCGGGCTCACCCTCGCGGCCCTCGGCGTCGCAGACGACGACATCGCCGCCGACTACGCGCTGAGCACGGCGGCCGGCGAGCGGTTCCACGCCTGGTACGCGGCCTACACCCAGCGGACGGGGCAGAGCCTCCCGCCGCTGACCTGCCCCGCCGAGGCCATGACGCTCTTCCTCGCCGAGCTGCGGGTAGCCCATGGCTCCGTCGAGGGCTACCTCCGCCACGCCGGCGTCACCGAGGCCCAACTAGCCGCCCTCCGCACCCACCTCCTGACCTGACCCCGCCCCACCCGGCACCGCCCCACCCTGGGCGGGGCGGTGAGGCGGGGCGGCGCGGGAGGGCGAGGCGGTCGTGGGGTAGGTAGCGCGGGGTGGTGACGGGCGTCAGGTGGGGCCGCCCCCGCGGCCGGGGAGGGCGCGGGGGCGGGCAGTGGTGCGGGGGCGCGGGTCAGAGGATGCGACGGACCCAGCCGTGCGGGTCGGCGGCGCCGCCCCGCTGGAGGTCGACGAGCTGCTGCCGCAGGGCCATGGTGACCCGGCCGGGCTCGCCGCCGCCGATCAGGAAGCCGCCGTCGGGGAAGCGCACCTCCCCGATCGGGGTGATCACGGCGGCGGTGCCGCAGGCGAACACCTCCCGGAGCCGCCCGCTCGCCGCGTCGGCCTGCCAGTCGGCGAAGCTCACCGGCCGCTCCTCGATCCGGTGCCCCGCGCCGGCGGCCAGGGTGAGCACCGACTCCCGGGTGATGCCGGGCAGGATCGTGCCGGTCAGCGGCGGGGTGACCACGGTGCCGTCGTCGTAGACGAAGAACACGTTCATGCCGCCCAGCTCGTCGACGAAGCGCCGCTCCACCGCGTCCAGGAAGACCACCTGGTCGCAGCCGTGCTCGATCGCCTCGGCCTGGGCCACCAGCGAGCTGGCGTAGTTGCCGCCGCACTTCGCCGCGCCGGTGCCGCCCGGGGCGGCCCGGGTGTAGTCCGGCGTGACCCAGACGGTGACCGGCTTGACCCCGCCCGGGAAGTACGCGCCGACGGGCGAGGCGATCACCACGTAGAGGTATTCGTTGGCCGGCCGGACGCCGAGGAACACCTCGCTGGCGAACATGAACGGACGCAGGTAGAGGCTGCCGTCCTCGCCCGCGGGGATCCAGTCCCGGTCGATCTCGACGAGCCGGCGCAGCGAGTCGACGAACGCCTCCTCGGGCAGCGGCGGCATCGCCATGCGCCGGGCGGAGGCGGCGAAGCGGGCGGCGTTGGCCTCCGGGCGGAACATGGTGACCCCGCCGTCGGCCGTCCGGTACGCCTTCAGGCCCTCGAAGATCTCCTGCGCGTAGTGCAGCACCGCGGCGGCCGGGTCCATCGGGATGGGCGCGCGGGCCTCGACCCGGGCGTCGTACCAGCCCTTGCCGTCGGCGTAGCGGATGGTGACCATGTGGTCGGTGAAGACCCGGCCGAACCCGGGGTTGGCCAGCAGGGCGGCCCGGTCGGCGACGGATACCGGCGCGGGATTCGGACGGATCTCGAAGTCGAGCTTGTCACCACCGCTCATCGCGCTGACCTCCCTGCGGAACGAACGGCACACGGGTCCGCATGCCGAGAAATGTGGTGCGAGAAACTTACCCCGAACGGTCGTTCAGCCGGTAGCGCCGTCCGGGCGCTGCCGCGCCGCCGCACGGACGCCCCGCCGGCGCGTGGTGGGGCGCGGCGGGCGCAGACCGGCGACCGGACGGGGCGACGCGGTGGACGGAGACCGGCGGCCCGGGCGGGACGGCCGGGGTCAGGAAGCGGCGAGCGCGGCCAGCCGGTCGCCGACCTCCTCGGTGCGCAGCGGTACGCCCGCGCTCCGGGCGGCCAGCTCCGCGCCGACCGCGGCGGTGACCCGGGCGGCGGCGTCGGCGTGGCCGAGCTGGTCGAGCAGCAGCGCGGCGGAGAGCACGGCCGCCACCGGGTCGGCCACGCCGCGCCCGGCGATGTCCGGCGCGGAGCCGTGCACCGGCTCGAACATCGAGGGGTACGCCCCCTCGGGGTTGATGCTGCCGCTGGCCGCCAGCCCGATCCCGCCGGTGACGGCGGCGGCGATGTCGGTGAGGATGTCGCCGAACAGGTTGTCGGTGACCACCACGTCGTAGCGCTGGGGCTGGGTCACGAGGAACATCGCGGCGGCGTCGACGTGCTGGTATTCCGTGGTCACGTCGGGGTGCTCGGCGGCGACGGCCTCGAACGCGCGCGCCCAGAGCGAGCCGGCGTGGGTGAGCACGTTGGTCTTGTGCACGAGGGTGACCTTGCGCCGCTCCCGGCGGGCGGCGCGGGCGAAGGCGTCGCGGATCACCCGCTCCACGCCGTGCCGGGTGTTCAGGCTCTCCTCGGTGGCGACCTCGGCGGGGGTGCCCCGGTGCAGCGCGCCGCCGGCGCCGGCGTAGAGGCCCTCGGTGCCCTCGCGGACCACCACGAGGTCGACCTCGCCCGGCTTGACGGTGGCCAGCGGCCCTGCGACGCCGGGCCAGAGCCGCGACGGGCGCAGGTTGACGTACTGGTCGAAGGCGAACCGAAGCTTCAGCAGCAGACCCCGCTCCAGCACGCCCGGCGGCACGGTCGGGTCGCCGACGGCGCCGAGCAGGATGGCGTCGTGCCCGGCCAGCTCGGCCAGCACCGAGTCGGGCAGCACCTCGCCGGTGCGGTGCCAGCGGGCCGCGCCGAGGTCGTACTCGGTGGCCTCCACGCCGGGGAGCACGGCGTCGATGACCTTGCGGGCCTGCGCGACCACCTCGGGTCCGATCCCGTCCCCGGCCACCACCGCGATCCGTGCCACGTCCTGCGCTCCTTCGACTCGCCGTTTGGTCCGACCGTACGCCGCCGTCCCGCGTCCCGGTACGAAGCTTCCAGAATGCGGGAAATGCGGATGCACAGGGAGCTCTCAGGTGACATTCATGGTCAGGTCATCTCCGCTGCCTAGCGTGGTGACGAGTCGGGTCACGGGGGCCCGCGACGGTACCGCGACGACGCGGCGCCGGCAGCGAGGGAGCACTGTCATCATGCGGATCGACCAGCAGCCACGCACCCGCTGGGTGGACCAGTCGGCCTTCCAGCCGCGCCGGCCGGACCTGCGCCTCGGCTCCCGCAGCCACCGGGTCGACCGGCTCGGCGCCGCCACCGGCGACCGGATCGCCGTGCAGCACACCGTCCGGACCACGACGGCGGAATACTCGCTGCTGCTCAACGCCCCCGAGTGGCTGGGCCGCCGGGGCGTCGGGGAGGCCCTGCGGGACGCGGTCGCGGAGCTGCGGGCCATCGACCTCACCTACGGCCCCACCCGGCCGGAGAGCCTCGTCTCCCGGCTGCGCCGGGGCGAGATCAGCCCCGAGTCGTACCCGCCGCTGGCCGACCTCGTCGACCGATGCGCGGCGATGCGGGCGGCCACCGACGGCTGGTTCGACGCCTGGGCGGTGCCCGGCGGCTTCGACCCGGGCGGCCTGCTCGGCGGGTGGGCGGTGGAGCGGGCCGCCGCCCGGCTGCGCGCCGCCGGCATCCACGACTACGCCGTGCTCAGCGGTGCCGACCTGGTCGTACGCGGGCACGCGGCGCACGGCGGCCCGTGGCGGGTGGCGGTGCACCACCCGACGGACCGGCACCGCGCGCCGCTGGTGCTGGAGATGACGGCGGGCGCGGTCGGCACCTCGGGGGTGAGCGGCCGGCGGGGGCACGTGGTCGACCCGCACACGGGCGAGCCGGCCGACCAACTGGTCGCCGCGACGGTCGTCGGCCCCGACCTCGCCGTCGCCGACGCCTACGCCACCGCGCTCTACGCCGCCGGGCCGGCCGGGCTGGCCTGGTTCCGCAACGGGTCGGACTACCGCGCGCTCTTCGCCCACCGCCGCTGAGGCTGGCCCCGGCAGCGGGTCAGCCGCTCGTGGGCCGGGCTGGTCGGCCCGCCCCACCCCGGCCGTCGGCGACGGCGGGCACACGCGGGAGGCGACGGGCATGGGCGGGCTGGTCGGCCCGCCCCACCCCGGCCGTCGGCGACGGCGGGCACACGCGGGAGGCGACGGGCATGGGCCGGCTGGTCGGCCCGCCCCACACCCCGACGTCGGCGACGACGGGCACGCGCGGGAGGCGACGGGCAGCGGGGAAGGCGATCGGCCCCCACGGTCTCGGCAACGACCGTGGGGGCCGGTCAGCGACGAGTGCGCGTGGCTCGCGCAATCGAGGGGTGCGGGCCGGTCGGCCGGACGTCGACCTCGCCACCCGAAGACGGGCCCACGCCGCGAGCTCGGCCAGTGACCGCACCGGTACGCTAGCGAATCGACGCAACTCGACGCAAGGGTCTCCACAGCGGACTCTCGCGGCGTCGATCGCGCCGGTCGGCGGGGCGATTTCGACAGTGAGAGCGGCGGATGGCACGCTGTCCGCCGTGAGTTTCGATCTGAGCGTGTGGGCCCTGGCGGACGGGGCGACACCCGAGGACGTGCGGGCGGCAGTGGGCCGTTGCCGGCAGGGGCAGCACGTCGAGCGCCACCCGGACCCGCGGGTCGTGGCGTTCTACCGGGCGATCACCACCAGGTACCCGGACCGCCCGGCCGGGCGGGACACCCCGTGGGCGGTGGCGCCGCTGCACGCGGCGAGCGACCACGTCGAGTTGAACCTGCACCCGACCTGCGCGGACGAGGTGCTGCTCGACATCGAGCGGTTGGCCGGCGAGCACGACCTCATGCTCTTCGACGCCCAGGACGGCTCGGTCTACCCGCCGCCGGCCCGGCTGACCGGCTGACGCCACCCGCGTACGACGAAGGGGCCCGGCGGATCGCCGGGCCCCCGCTGTCGTGCGCTCAGGTCACTCGTCGCGCAGGTCGGCGGCGCTGGCCGCCACCGCGCCGATCGAGTCCGCGGCGGAGGTGAGCAGGTCCGCGCCGAGCGCCTGGTCGACCGTGAGGGTCATCAGCGTCTCGCCGCCGGCCTCCCGGCGGGCCACCTGCATCGCCGCGATGTTGATCCCGGCCTCGCCGAGCAGCGTGCCGACGGTGCCCACGACGCCGGGGCGGTCGGCGTAACGCAGGAAGACGAGGATGCCCTCCGCGCCGATCTCCACGTCGAAGCCGTCCACCTCGGTCAGCTTGATGACGTCCCGCGCCCCCGCCTGCGTCACCGTGCCCGAGACGCTGACCGTACGACCGTCGGGCAGCGCGCCGCGGACAGTGACCAGGTTGGGGTGGTCGACCGTCTCGGCCTGGGTGGCGAGGGTGACCTCGACGCCGCGCTCGGCAGCCAGGTGCGGGGCGTTGACGTAGGTGACCTGCTCCTCGACCACGGAGCTGAACAGCCCCTTGGTGGCGGCGAGCTTGAGCACCGACACGTCGTGGTTGACGATCTCACCGCGCACCTCGACGGTGACGCTGGCGGCGACCCCGCCCGCGACGGCGGTGAAGGCCCGGCCGAGCTTCTCGGCCAGCGGCAGCAGCGGCCGCACGTCCTCGGCGACGACCCCGCCGGCCTGCACGTTCACCGCGTCCGGCACGAACTCGCCCTGGAGCGCCAGCTTGACGCTCTTGGCTACGGCCAGGCCGGCCTTGTCCTGCGCCTCGGCGGTGGAGGCGCCCAGGTGCGGGGTGGCCACCACGTTGTCGAAGGCGAACAGCGGCGAGGAGGTGCACGGCTCCTTGGCGTAGACGTCCACGCCCGCGCCGGCGACCCGGCCCTCGGCGATCGCGTCGGCCAGGGCCTGCTCGTCGACCAGCCCGCCCCGGGCGGCGTTGACGATCCGGACGCCCGGCTTGACGACGGCCAGCTCCTTCTCACCGATCAGGCCGACGGTCTCCGGGGTCTTCGGCAGGTGGATCGAGATGAAGTCGCTCTCGCGCAGCAGCTCCTCCAGGCCGACCAGGCGGACGCCGAGCTGGGCCGCGCGGGCCGGCTGGATGTAGGGGTCGTACGCGATCAGCCGGGTGCCGAAGGCGGCGATCCGCTGCGCGAAGAGCACGCCGATGCGGCCGAGGCCGACCACGCCCACGGTCTTGCCCTGGATCTCCACGCCGGTGTACTTCGACCGCTTCCACTCCCCCGCCTTCAGCGCGGCGCTGGCGCTGGCGGTGTTCCGGGCCACGGCGAGCAGCAGCGCGAGGGCCTGCTCGGCGGCGGACACGATGTTGGAGGTGGGGGCGTTGACGACCATGACGCCCCGCGCGGTGGCGGCCGGCACCTCGACGTTGTCCAGGCCCACGCCCGCCCGGGCGACGACCTTCAGCCGCGGCGCGGCGGCGATCGCCTCGGCGTCGATCTGGGTGGCGCTGCGCACGATGACGGCGTCGGCCTCGGAGAGCGCCGAGAGCAGGGCCGGACGGTCGGTGCCGTCGACGTGGCGCACGTCGAAGTCGTGGGCCAGCACCTCGATGGCGGCGGGGGCGAGTTCTTCGGCGATCAGTACGACAGGAGTCATTGGTCCTCTAGGTGTCGTCAGAGCGGTGGGCCGGGCTGCGGGACGCCGCGCTGCGCCCCGCGCTGATCCGTGCCATGGCCGTCAGGTGCCGGCTACGCACCTACCCGCGATCGTAGGGGGCGGCCCGGTCGGCGTGTCCCGGAGCGTGGGGTGAGTGCCCTCACAACCGGTGTCGACGCGCCGGTGAACGGCGGATCGCGGCGGGACGCGCCGCGGATCCCGCGCGGGGCGGGCGAGCGGCGGATCAGGGCGGCGGATCAGGGCGGCGTCCGGCGCGCTGATCAGCGTGGTCGCCCCGCCGCGCGGCGGTGGCGCACGGCGGTGGCGCACGGCGGTGGCGCACGGCGGTGGCGCACGGCGGTGGCGCGCGGCGGTGGCGCACGGCGGTGGCCGATGGGAGGCGGCCCGGGCCGGGCGCCGGGGAGAGCGCCGGGCCCGGGCCGCCGGTGTGCGGTCAGGCGGTCTCGGTGATCGGGCGATCGACCCAGCTCATCATGCCGCGCAGCTTCCGGCCGGTCTCCTCGATCGGGTGCGCCGCGCCCTCGGCCTGCCACTTGCTGAAGTTCGGCCGGCCCGCCTCGTCCTCGGCCACCCACTCCCGGGCGAACTCGCCGGACCGGATCTCGCCCAGGATCTTGCGCATCTCCTCCTTGACCCGGGCGTCGATTACGCGCGGCCCACGGGAGAGGTCGCCGTACTCGGCCGTGTCCGAGATGCTGTAGCGCATCTTGGCGATGCCGCCCTCGTACATGAGGTCGACGATCAGCTTCAGCTCGTGCAGGCACTCGAAGTACGCCACCTCCGGGGCGTAGCCCGCCTCGGTGAGCACCTCGAAGCCGGTCTGCACGAGCGCCGCCGCGCCGCCGCAGAGCACCGCCTGCTCGCCGAAGAGGTCGGTCTCCGTCTCCTCGGTGAAGGTCGTCCGGATCGCGCCGGCCCGGGTGCCGCCGATGCCCTTGGCGTACGACAGGGCCAGGGCGAGCGCGTTGCCGCTGGCGTCCTGCTCGACGGCGACCAGGCAGGGCACGCCCTTGCCGTCGGCGTACTGGCGGCGGACCAGGTGACCGGGGCCCTTCGGGGCGACCATCGCCACGTCGACCTCGGCGGGCGGCTTGATCAGGCCGTAGCGGATGTTGAAGCCGTGGCCGAAGAAGAGCGCCTTGCCCGGGGCCAGGTTCGGCGCGATCGACTCGGCGTAGAGGCGGCGCTGGGCGGTGTCCGGCGCCAGGATCATGATGACGTCGGCCTCGGCCGCCGCCTCCGCCGGCGTCACCACCCGCAGGCCCTGCTCCTCCGCCTTCGCCCGGCTCTTGGAGCCCTCCGGCAGACCGATCACCACGTCGACGCCGGAGTCGCGCAGCGACAGCGCGTGGGCGTGGCCCTGGCTGCCGTAGCCGACCACCGCCACCTTGCGGCCCTGGATGAGGCCCAGGTCGGCGTCGTCGTCGTAGTACACCTCAACGCTCATGATTTCCCTTTCGTACGGCGGTCCGGGCGGCCCGTCGTGGATCTGTGCGGTGTCGGTTCTCCGCGGCGCGGCGGCGCCGGCGTCGTCGGGGTTCAGGCGGCCCGGAGAGCGGGACCGGCGGTGATGGAACGCGAGCCGCGCCCGATCGCCACCAGCCCGGACTGGACCATCTCCTTGATTCCGAAGGGTTCGAGGTCGCGCAGCAGCGCGTCGAGCTTGTCCGGAGTGCCGGTGGCCTCGATGGTCAGCGTGTCCGGGGCCACGTCGACCACCCGGGCCCGGAACAGACCGACCGTCTCCAGGACCTGGGCCCGGGCCGCGCGGTCGGCGCGCACCTTGACCAGAAGCAGTTCCCGGGCGACCGAGACCTGCGGGTCCAGCTCGACGATCTTGAGCACGTTGACCAGCTTGTTGAGCTGCTTCGTCACCTGCTCCAGCGGGGACGACTCCGCGTTGACCACGATCGTGATCCGGGAGACGTCCGGGTTCTCGGTCTCGCCGACGGCGAGGCTGTCGATGTTGAAGCCGCGCCGGGAGAACAGCCCGGAGACCCGGGCCAGGACGCCCGGCTTGTTCTCCACCAGCACGGACAGGGTGTGCATCGTCATGGGAGTGCCTTCCTCGTCATGCCCTCGTGGCCCTCGCTCCGCTCGGTGCGTGCGGTCATGACTACAGCTCGTCCTCGTCGAAGGCGGGGCGGACACCCCGGGCGAACATGATCTCGTCGTTGCTGGTGCCGGCGGCGACCATCGGCCACACCATGGCGTCCTTGCCGACCACGAAGTCGATGACCACCGGGGCGTCGTCGATGGCCATCGCGGCCTCGATGGTCTTGTCGACGTCCTCGGCGTTCTCGCAGCGCAGGCCGATGCAGCCGAGCGCCTCGGCGAGCTTGACGAAGTCGGGGATGCGGTGCTTGTGGGTGCCGAGGTCGGTGTTGGAGTAGCGCTCCCCGTAGAACAGGGTCTGCCACTGCCGCACCATGCCCAGATTGCCGTTGTTGATGACGGCGATCTTGACGGGGATGCCCTCCAGCGCGCAGGTGGCCAGCTCCTGGTTGGTCATCTGGAAGCAGCCGTCGCCGTCGACCGCCCACACCACCGTGTCGGGCTTGCCGACCTTGGCGCCCATCGCCGCCGGCACGGCGTAGCCCATCGTGCCGAGGCCGCCGGAGTTGAGCCAGGTGTACGGCTTCTCGTACGAGATGAACTGGGAGGCCCACATCTGGTGCTGGCCGACACCGGCGACGTAGATCGCGTCCGGACCGGCGATCTCGCCGAGCCGCTTGATCACGTACTGCGGGGAGAGGGTGCCGTCGGCCGGCTCCTCGTAGCCCAGCGGGTAGCGCCTGCGCAGGTCGTCGAGCTGGGTCCACCAGTCGGCGGTGTCGGCGCGGTGACCGGCCGACTGCTCGTTCGTCACCGCCGCGATCAGCTCGTCGATGACGTGCCGGGCGTCGCCGACGATCGGGACGTCGGCGTGCCGGTTCTTCCCGATCTCGGCCGGATCGATGTCGGCGTGCACCACCGTCGCGTCCGGGGCGAAGGAGTCGAGCTTGCCGGTGACCCGGTCGTCGAAGCGCGCGCCCAGCGCCACGATCAGGTCGGCCTTCTGCAGGCCGTAGACCGCGGCGACCGTGCCGTGCATGCCGGGCATGCCCAGGTGCTGCGGGTGCGAGTCGGGGAACGCCCCGAGCGCCATCAGCGTGGTGACCACGGGGATGCCGGTCAGCTCGGCCAGCCGCCGCAGCCCCTCGGTGGCGCCGGCCTTGAGCACGCCGCCGCCGACGTAGAGCACCGGGCGGCGGGCGGAGGTCATCAGCCGCGCCGCCTCGCGGATCTGCTTGCCGTGCGGGTGCAGGGTCGGGCGGTAGCCGGGCAGGTCCAGCGTCGGCGGCCAGGTGAAGGTGGTCGGCGCCTGGAGGACGTCCTTGGGGATGTCGACCAGGACCGGGCCGGGCCGGCCGGTGGCCGCCAGGTGGAACGCCTCGGCCAGCACCCGCGGGATCTCCTCGGCCTCCTGCACGAGGAAGTTGTGCTTGGTGATGGGCAGCGTGATGCCCTGGATGTCCGCCTCCTGGAAGGCGTCCGTGCCGATCGAGGGCCGCGCGACCTGCCCGGTGATCGCCACGATCGGCACCGAGTCCATGTACGCGTCGGCGATCGGGGTGACCAGGTTGGTCGCGCCGGGGCCGGAGGTGGCCATGCAGACCCCGACCCGGCCGGTCGCCTGGGCGTAGCCGGTGGCGGCGTGCCCGGCGCCCTGCTCGTGGCGGACCAGGATGTGCCGGACGGTGGAGTCGTAGAGCGGGTCGTACGCCGGCAGGATCGCGCCACCCGGGATGCCGAAGACGACGTCGACGCCGAGCGCCTCGAGGGACCGCACGAGCGAACCGGCGCCGGAGACCTGGGCCGGAGCGGGTGTGCGTACCCCCGGGACGGCCGGGTTGGCCGCGGCGCGGGCGGTGCCGGCGTGGTCGGTGTCGGTCGCCGGCTCGGCGCCCGTACGGGCCCGGCGGGCGGAGTGGGCGAGTGTCTCTGGCGTGGGTCTCGTCATGGCGGTTCAGGCCTTCGGCTGGAGTGGTGGGGCTGTTCGAGCGGTGTGACGCGGGACGCGGGCCCGGCGTCGATTGGTCCGACGGCAACAAAAAAGCCCTCGTGCAGGATGCACGGGGCCGGCGCACTCTCGATGGACGAGAGTGCGCTCAGGTAAGTACTCGCAGCGACCGGTACGACGACATGCGGTCAAGCCTGACGCATCTCACGCGATGAGTCAACTGATCCCACATGTTGGTTGACGGATCGCGGGGATTCACCCGTTCGGGGCGCCTGCGCACCCCGCTCCACCTGCCCGGACTCCGGCTCGGGCGGGCGCGGGGCGGGCACCGTGGGCAGCCGTCGGGGCCGCGCGGCCGGCGCGACGGGCGGGGCGGGGGCGGGGGGTGGCGCCGGGCGGGCGCCGGGCGACGTGGCCGCCTCCAGCATCGCCTCCAGGTGCTCGGCCGGCACGCCCCAGCCGAACAGCGCGCCCTGGCCGAACCGGCAGCCGGCGGCGACCACGGCGGCCAGCTCGGTCGGCGTGGTCACCCCCTCGGCGATGACCTCAAGGCCGAGCTGGTGGCCGAGGCGCATGACGATGTCGACCATCGGCGCGAAGGCGGGGCCGTCCCGGTCGACCGGCCGCACCGGCTCGTGCTCGGCGACCAGGCCGTGGTCGATCTTGAGGATGTCGATCGGCAGGCGCCGCAGCTGCCCGAGCGAGGAGTAGCCGGCGCCGAAGTCGTCCAGCGCGATCCGCACGCCGGTCAGCCGCAGCGCGGTCAGCCGCCGGATCAGCTCGTCCAGGTCGGTCGCCACGGCGTGCTCGGTGACCTCCAGCACCAGCCGCTGCGGCGGCACGTGGTGGGCGCGCAGCGCCTCGGCGACCTGGACCACGTATTCCGGGGCGTGCAGCTCGCGCGGGGAGACGTTGACCGAGACCCAGACGTCGTGGCCGTCGGCGAGCCAGCGGGAGAGCTGGTAGCAGGCCTGGTGCAACACCCACGCGCCCAGCTTCGCGATCATCCCGCACTCCTCGGCGAGCGGGATGAACTCGTCGGGGCGGACGTTGCCCAGCTCCGGGTGGCGCCAGCGCAGCAGCGCCTCCGCGCCGACCGGCCGCACGGACGGCAGCGACGCCACCGGCTGGAACACCAGCCGCAGCTCGTCGCGCTCGATCGCCCCGCGCAGCTCGTGTTCGAGGGTGGTGCGCCGGCGCAGCAGCCCGTCGTACGCGGCGTCGTAGCGCTCGATGCGGTTCTTGCCGCGCTGCTTGGCGTAGCGCAACGCCAGGTCGGCGTGGCGCAGCAGCAGCTCCACGTCGGGCTCCCCGCCCCAGCCCGCCAGCCCGATGCTCACCGACAGGAAGACCGCCCCCTCGGGCTGGTCGTAGGCACCGCCGAGCACCCCGAGCAGCCGCTCGGCGACCCGGTCGGCGTCGGCCGGGCGGCCGTGCATCAGCACCGCGAACTCGTCGCCGCCGAGCCGCGCCGCCACGTCGCCCGGGCGCAGGTTGGCGCGCAGCCGCCGGCCCACCTCGGCCAGCACCGCGTCGCCGACGTCGTGCCCGCGCATGTCGTTGACGTTCTTGAAGCCGTCGAGGTCGAGGCCGAGCAGCACGCAGGGCGTGCCGGCCTCGGCGCAGCGGTGCAGCGCCCGCAGCAGCCCTCGCCGGTTGGCCAGCCCGGTCAGCGGGTCGGTGTGCGCCAACTCGCGGAAGTGGGCCTCGCGCTCGGCCAGCCGCCCGGCGTAGCCGCGCACGTCGTGCAGGGTCAGGTACTGCCGGGTCACCAGGGCGAAGCCCTCCACGCTGCCGGCGACGATGCCGAGCGCGTCGAACCGGCCGTCCTGGAGGAGGTGGTACATCGCCGAGGCCGCCATCGCGAACATCGGGACGAACGCGTGGTCGCCGTCGCGACGGATCAGGTCGAGGTCGGCCCGGCCGGCCGGCGACTCCGCGCGGGCGGCCAGCGCCGCGACGAACAGGCCGACGGCGAGCGCCCCCGCCCCGGCCAGCGCCACGCCCGGCCCGGCCTGGCAGAGGCCGGTGGCGACGCCGAGCCCGCCGCAGGTCACCGCGGTGGCCCCGGCGCCGATGCCGGCGAGGAACCGGCGCGGCGGCTCGGCGCGGAACGCCACGATGAGGGCGATCCCGGCGGTCAGGGCCGCGCTGACCGTGGCCAGCAGGATCGGTGGGCAGGCCACGGGGGTGGCGCCGCCCAGCAGCCGGGTCGGCTCGGAGAACAGCACCCACCCGACGAACCAGAACGCGGCGGCCATCACCAGCCCGTCGAGCGCCAGCCGGAGCGTCGCCGCCGCCGAACCCGCCACGCCGGGGAGCCGGAGCAGCCCGGCGGAGAAGAGCAGCCCGCCGGCCGCCGTGCCGACCCCGACGACGGTGGCCCAGCCCGGGCGTCGCTCTGAGGCGTGCGGCTCGTGACCGGCGGCGGAGAGCGCCACGGCGACCCCGACCAGGAGGCTGACGAGCGCGACCGCGGACGCCGCGGCGAGCAGCGCGTACGCCTGCCGGTGCGGCCCGGACCGGCGCCGGGCGTCGACGGCCGACAGCGCGGCGGCCGTCGCCGCGAGCAGGCCGCACAGCACCGCCGCCGCGACCAGGCCCGGGGAGAGATGCACGTCTCAACTGTGCCGGATCGGGACCGGCCGTGGGGGACCGGGTGTGCATCTGTTGGGACACGGCACGCACGCCCGGCGGTCGCCCCCGCGACGGTGCCACACTGGTGGGCATGCCTGAGCTGCGGTCGAAGACCTCCACGCACGGTCGGACGATGGCCGGTGCCCGGGCCCTGTGGCGGGCCACCGGGATGACCGACGACGACTTCGGCAAGCCGATCGTCGCCATCGCCAACAGCTTCACCCAGTTCGTACCCGGCCACGTGCACCTCAAGGACATGGGCGGCCTGGTCGCCGAGGCGGTGGCCGAGGCCGGCGGGGTGGGCCGCGAGTTCAACACGATCGCGGTCGACGACGGCATCGCCATGGGCCACGGCGGGATGCTCTACTCGCTGCCCAGCCGCGAGCTGATCGCCGACGCCGTGGAATACATGGTCAACGCCCACTGCGCGGACGCCCTGGTCTGCATCTCCAACTGCGACAAGATCACCCCGGGCATGCTGCTGGCCGCGCTGCGGCTGAACATCCCGACCGTCTTCGTCTCCGGCGGGCCGATGGAGGCCGGCAAGACGACGGCGATCGAGGGGGTCGTGCACAGCAAGATCGACCTGATCGACGCGATGATCGCCTCCTCCAACGAGGCGGTCACCGACGGCCAGCTCGGCGAGATCGAGCGGTCGGCCTGCCCGACCTGCGGCTCCTGCTCCGGCATGTTCACGGCCAACTCGATGAACTGCCTGACCGAGGCGATCGGCCTGGCGCTGCCGGGCAACGGCTCGACGCTGGCCACCCACGCCGCGCGCCGGTCGCTCTTCGTCGAGGCCGGCCGCACCGCCGTGAAGATCGCCAAGCGGTGGTACGACGGAGACGACGCCTCCGTGCTGCCCCGCGCGATCGCCAACCGGGCCGCGTTCGAGAACGCGGTCGCCCTGGACGTGGCGATGGGCGGTTCGACCAACACGATCCTGCACCTGCTCGCCGCCGCCCGCGAGGCCGAGCTGGACTTCCACGTCGCCGACATCGATGAGATCTCCCGCCGGGTGCCCTGCCTGGCCAAGGTCGCCCCGAACTCCCCGCAGTACCACATGGAGGACGTGCACCGGGCCGGCGGCATCCCGGCCATCCTCGGCGAGCTGGACCGGGCCGGCCTGCTCAACCGTGGCGTGCACGCGGTGCACTCCCCCAGCCTGGAGCGCTGGCTCGCCGACTGGGACGTCCGGGGCGGCTCGGCGACGCCGGAGGCGGTCGAGCTGTTCCACGCCGCCCCGGGCGGGGTGCGCACCACCGAGCCGTTCTCCACCACCAACCGCTGGTCGTCGCTGGACACCGACGCGGCCGGCGGCTGCGTGCGGGACCGCGAGCACGCGTACTCGGCCGACGGCGGGCTGGCCATCCTGCACGGCAACCTGGCCCCGGACGGCTGCGTGGTGAAGACCGCCGGGGTGCCCGAGGAGTGCCTCACCTTCCGCGGCCCCGCCAAGGTCTTCGAGTCCCAGGACGCGGCCGTCGAGGCGATCCTGAACAAGCGGGTCGTCGCCGGCGACGTGGTGGTGATCCGCTACGAGGGGCCGAAGGGCGGCCCCGGCATGCAGGAGATGCTCTACCCGACCTCGTTCCTCAAGGGCCGGGGGCTGGGCCGGGCCTGCGCGCTGCTCACCGACGGGCGTTTCTCCGGCGGCACCTCCGGGCTCTCCATCGGGCACGTCTCCCCCGAGGCGGCCTCCGGCGGGCTGATCGCCCTGGTCCGCGAGGGCGACGAGATCGTCATCGACATCCCGGGCCGCTCGATCGAGCTGAACGTGCCGGAGGACGTGCTCCAGGCCCGCCGGGTCGCCGAGGAGAAGCGCGACAAGCCGTACACGCCGGTGGACCGGCAGCGGCCGGTGTCGGCGGCGCTGCGCGCGTACGCCTCGATGGCAACCTCGGCCAGCGACGGCGCCTACCGCCGCGTGCCGGAGTAGCCGCCCGCGCTCCCCGCCGCGGTGGTGGCCGGGCCGGGCGGGGGGCGAAGGGGTCGTGCGGACGCTTTCGAGCTGAGTCGTTTGCGACATCAGGCGATGGCGGCTGGGCAGGCCGGGCCGGACGGGCCAGGCCGGACGGGCCAGACCGGACGGGCCAGACCGGACGGGCCAGACCGGACGGGCCAGACCGGCCAGGCCAGACCGGCCAGGCCAGACCGGGCCAGGTTTAGGCGGACCGACCAGGCGAGGTCAGGCCGGACGGACCAGGCCGGACGGACCAGGCCGGACCGGGCGGCGGGCGGCGGGCGGCGGGCGGCGGGCGGCGGGCGGCGGTGAATCGTCTACGACATCAGCTCGACAGCGCTCCCGCGCACCTGTCCGGGCAGAACCTGACCGTGGCGCTCGTGTCAGCGCCTTCGAACTCCGACTCCGCTCTGCCTCTGGTCCTTTGGCCGATAGTCAGAGACCGACGGAGCGCAACGCCCCGGCTCCCGCCAGCACCTCGCTGCGGGCGTGGCGGATGGCGGCCGGGGTGTCGGGGAAGACCAGCCCGTCGCGGCGCAGCTGGTCGGCGACGCCGAGGGCGGCCAGCACCTGGTCGTGGTCGGGGTCGATGCCGGAGAGCAGCACGGTGACGCCGCGTTCGGAGAGGCGGTGGATGACGTCGCCGAGCACCTGCGCGCCTGTGGCGTCGAGGGTGGTCACCCGGGACATCCGCAGGATGACCACGCGCACCTCGGCCACGTCGGAGAGGCGGAGCAGGAAGTTGTGCGCGGCCGCGAAGAAGAGCGGGCCGTCCAGCCGGTAGGCCACGATGTGGTCGGCGAGCAGGGCGTGTTCCTCGGCGCTGTGCTCGCCGGGGTCGAGCGGCACCTGCTCCACGCGCGCCGTGCGGGCCACGGCGCGCAGGGCGATCACGATGGCCACGCCCACGCCGACCGCCACGGCGGTGACCAGGTCCAGCGCCACCGTGACCGCGAAGGTGAGCACCAGCACGAGGGCGTCGCCCCGGGTGGCGCGGGCCAGCGCCCAGAGCGACCCTGCCTCGACCATCCGCACGGTGGTGGCCAGCAGGACGCCGGCGAGGGCGGCGAGCGGGATCCGGCCGACCAGCGGGGCGGCGGCCAGGACGATCCCGGCGAGAGCGACGGCGTGGGTGAGCGCCGCCAGCTTGGAGCTCGCGCCGGCGCGCACGTTCACCGCCGTACGGGCGATGGCGGCGGTGGCCGGGATCCCGCCGAACGCCGGGGCGGCGAGGTTGGCCAGCCCCTGCCCGAACAGCTCGCGGTCGGGGTCGTGGCGCTGACCGACCGTCATCCCGTCCGCCACGGTGGCGGAGAGCAGGCTCTCCAGCGCGGCCAGCGCCGCGACGGCGAGGGCGGAGGGCAACAGGACCCCGACGGCGCCGAGGTCGAGGAAGCCGAGCGAGGGCGCGGGCAGGCCGGCGGGCAGCGCGCCGATGCGGGCCAGCTCGACCGGGGCCGTCTCGGCGACCAGGGTGGCGGCGGCCACCCCGAGCAGGGAGAACGGCCAGCCGGGACGCCAGCGCGCACCGAGCAGCATCACGGCCGCGACGCCGAGGGCCATCGCCACCGGGACCGGCCGTGGGTCCGCGACGAACCGGGAGACGGCATCGGCTGCCACGGCCCAGACGCGGTCGCCGTGCGCGTCGGTCACCCCGAGCGCCGCCGGCACCTGTTGCAGGGCGATGACCACCGCGATGCCGGCGGTGAAGCCCTCGATCACCGGCACGGGCAGGTAGTGGACGTAGCGGCCGAGGCGGGCGAGTGCCAGGGCGATCAGCACGAGCCCGGCCATCGCCCCGACCATCAGCACCCCGGTGGGGCCGAACTGTTGGACCACCGGCACCAGCACCACGGTCATCGCCCCGGTGGGCCCGGAGACCTGGAGGTGGGAGCCGCCGAAGACGGCCGCTACCGCGCCGGCCACCACCGCCGTCACCAGCCCGGCCTGCGCGCCGAGCCCGGAGGTGACGCCGAAGGCCAGGGCCAGCGGCAGCGCCACCACCGCCACGGTCAGCCCGGCGAGCAGGTCGCGCCGGGGCGCGCGGCGCACCGCCTGCCAGTCGGCGCGCGGCGGCAGCAGCCCGAGGAAGCGGTCGGCCAGCCCGAGCGTCTGGCTCACCGCCGCTCCCCGGAGGATCGCAGCTCGTCCAGCAGCGCGTCCCGGTCGGTGAGGACCGCGCCGAGGATGCGCCGGCCGGCGGCCAGCAGGTCGGCCACGTCGGGGGTGCTGAGCGCGTACATCACCAGGGCGCCGTCGCGGCTGGAGGTGACCATGCCAGCCCGGCGCAGCACCGCGAGCTGCTGGGACAGGTTCGACGCCTCGACGTCGATCGCCGCCAGCAGGTCGCGGACGGGCTTCGGCCCGTCCTGGAGCAGCTCCAGCACCCGGATCCGCACCGGGTGGCCGAGGGTGCGGAACAGCTCCGCCTTCGCCTGGTAGAGCGGTACCGACACGTCAGCCTCCGTCACGCGACCCACATCCGGTTGCCGACTTTAGCACTTGCGAAAACCTTCAACTAGCGTCGGGCGAGGTACGCGCGGCACCCCGGCCGCGCGAACACCTCAGTCGGCGACGACGTCGTTGACGCAGCGCAGGACGGGGCGGGCGGTCAGGGCCGCCGGGTCCAGCGGGGCTCCGGAGATCACCGTGAAGGTGGCCGACTCCCCCGGCAGCAGGGTGACCAGCGCCTCGTCGACCTCGGCCGCCGGATCGAGGCGGTCCGGGAAGATCGTCACGTCGCGCAGGACCGTCCGGGCGGTGACCCGCACCCGCTGCCCGCCGTCGACGGGCTCGACCACCGCGTCGTAGCGGGCCGGCGGCCAGTGCGCGTCCCGATCCTCGGCGAAGAACCAGAGCGCCCGCTCGGCCGGGTCGCCCGCCTCGGCCACCAGCAGCTCGCGGCGGGCCTCCTCCGGCCGCGCCAGCTCCGCCGGCAGCGCCAGCTCGACCTTGCCGTACGCCGGGACGTCCAGCTCCAGCGTCGCCTTCGCCCGTGGCTCGCCGGCCAGGGTCAGCCGGGTCACCGACGCGGTCGCCCGCCAGGGGCCTGGACCGTCGTTCACCGCGACCAGGGCCAGGCCGCCGCCGCGGGGCTGGACGGTCAACAGCCGGTCGGCGTACGCCCGGCGCAGCGCGTACCACAGGGGCTTGCGGCGGCCGTCGCCGTCCACGGCCGACCACGAGGTCACCGGCCAGCAGTCGTTGAGCTGCCAGACGATCGTGCCCGCGCAGACGTCCCGGTGGGAACGGAAGTGCTCGACGGCGAGCCGGATCGCCCGCGCCTGGTTGAGCTGGGTCAGCCAGTGCCAGTCGTCGAAGTCCCCCGGGGCGGGCAGGTGCGCGTCGAGCCCTCGCCGGAGCTTGGCGTCGCCGTCGATCGCCTTCTGGTGGTGCGCCATCCCGGGCGAGTCGGGCGCGAGCGGCTCGTCGGACAGCGCCCGGCGCAGCGTCGCGTACGCGGGCGGGGCCTGGTAGCCGAACTCGGCGACGAAGCGCGGCACGTACTCGCGGTACTTCGTATAGTCGTCGGTGTTCCAGACGTCCCAGATGTGCGTGGTGCCGTGCGCCGGGTCGTTGGGGTGGATCTCCTCGCTGCCGGACCACGGGCTGCCCGGCCAGTACGGCCGCGTCGGGTCCAGCTCGCCGACGATCCGGGGCAGCAGCTCCAGGTAGTAGCCGCGTCCCCAGGTGCGCCCGGCGAGGGGCTCCTGCCAGTCCCAGTCGTGCCAGCCCCAGATGTTCTCGTTGTTGCCGGTCCAGAGCACCAGCGACGGGTGCGGGGCGAGCCGGACCACCTGCTCGGCGGCCTCGGCGGCCACCTCGGCGCGCAGCGGCTCCTCCTCCGGGTAGGCGGCGCAGGCGAAGAGGAAGTCCTGCTGCACGAGCAGGCCCAGCTCGTCGGCGAGGTCGTAGAAGTCGTCCGACTCGTACCGGCCGCCGCCCCAGACGCGCAGCAGGTTGACGTTCGCGTCGGCGGCCTGCCGGAACCGGTGCGCCAGCCGGTCCCGGGTGATCCGGGTGGGGAACGCGTCGTCGGGGATCCAGTTGACGCCCCGCACGAAGACCGGGGTGTCGTTGACGTGCAGGGCGAACGGAGTGCCGTGCGCGTCGGGGGCGGTGTCGAGGCGTACCGAGCGGAAGCCGATCCGGCGCGACCACGTGTCGAGCGGGTGCGCGTCGGCGTCGTGCAGCGTCACCTCCAGCGGGTGCAGCGGCTGCTCGCCGTACCCCCTGGGCCACCACAGCGCCGGGTGCCGGACGGTGAGGGCCAGCACGGCCGTGCGCTCCCCCGGCGGGATCGTCGCCTCGGCCGCCACGCCGGCGACGCTGGCCCGCACGGTGAGCGGCGCGTCCCCGGCCCGCTCGACCTCGACGTGCAGCTCCACCCGGCCGTCGCCGGCCTCGACGGTCACCAGGGGACGTACGACGGCCAGCCGCGCCGTCGACCAGGCGTGCAGCCCGATCTCCTGCCAGATGCCGGCGGTGACCAGGGTCGGCCCCCAGTCCCAGCCGAAGTTGCAGGCCATCTTGCGGATGAACGGGAACGGCTCCGGGTAGGCGTTCGGGCGGTCCCCGAGCCGGTCCCGCTGCGCCTCGGCGTAGCGGTAGGCGGAGTCGAAGCGTACGGCGAGGGTGTTGGACCCGGCGACCAGCCGCGACCGGACGTCGAAGCGGTGACCGCGGTGCATGTTCTCGGTCCGGCCGACCTCGGCGCCGTTGAGGGTGAGCGTGGCGACGGTGTCGAGGCCGGCGCACACCAGGTCGACCCGGTCGTCACCGCCGGGCTCGTGCGCGAAGGTGGTCTCGTAGACCCAGTCGGTCCGGCCGATCCAGGCCAGGGCCGTCTCGTTGTCGTCGAAGTACGGGTCGGGGATCAGGCCGGCGGCGAGCAGATCGGTGTGCACGCAGCCCGGTACGGTGGCCGGCACCGCGCGCCCGGCGACCTCTGCCGGCACCTGCGGCCCCTCCACCGCCCGCAGGGTCCAGCCCTCGTGCAACGCTTGCCGGGTCACGACTTCACCGCACCTTCCATGATTCCGCGGACGATCTGACGGCCGCCGATGAAGAGCATCACCAGCAGCGGGAGGGTGGCGACCAGGGCACCGGCCAGCACCCGCCGGTACAGCACGTAGTTGCCGCTGGCCAGGTCGGACAGCGCGACCATCGAGGTCGGGTAGTCGGTGCCACCGAGGGTGATCAGCGGCCACTGGAACTCGTTCCAGGTGGCGACGAACGTCAGCAGGCCGAGCACCGCCATGGCGGGCCGGACCGCCGGCACCACCACGCTCCAGAAGATCCGCATGGTGCTCGCGCCGTCCATCCGCGCGGCCTCGACCAGCTCGTCGGGCACCGCGTCGAGGATGAACTGCCGCATGTAGAAGACCCCGAACGCGCTGACCAGGCCGGGCACGATCACCGCGAGGAGGGTGCCGTTCCAGCCGCCCTCGCCGGGCATCCGGCCCATCAGGATGTAGAGCGCCACGACGCCGAGCTGGTTGGGCACCGTCATGGTCAGGACGACCATCACCATCAGCGCGTTGCGCCCCCTGAAGCGCAGCTTGGCGAACGCGAAGCCGGCCAGCGAGCAGAAGAACAGCACCGACGCCGTCACCACGGACGAGACGATCACGCTGTTGCCGAGGGACTGGAGGAAGAAGACGTCCTGCATCGAGAAGACCTCGCGCAGGTTGGTGAGCAGCCGGCCGCCGGGGAGCACCTGCGGCGGGATCTTCGCCAGCGCCTCGTCGGTGTTCGTGGCGATCACGAACATCCAGTAGAGCGGGAACGCCGAGAACGCGATCACGACGCTGAGGAACAGGTAGGTCCAGACGGTGCCGGGCATGTGCTGCGGCGCCCGGCCCGTCAGCGCCGCCCGCCGGGAGTTCGAGGCACTCACCTGTGCCACCTTTCGTTCGCGACTGCGGGGCTCGCAAGCTCACTCCTCGCGCTCACCTGTGCCACCTTTCGTTCGCGACTGCGGGGCTCGCAAGCTCACTCCTCGCGCTCACCTGTGCCACCTTTCGTTCGCGACTGCGGGGCTCGCAAGCTCACTCCTCGCGCTCACCGCTTCCCACCGCCCAGGCGGTTGGTGAGCAGGGCGTTGACCGCCGCGACGAGCAGGATGACCAGGAACAGCGCCCAGGACATGGCGGCGGCGTAGCCGAGGTTGAGGTCCCGCCAGCCGACCTTGTAGATGAGCTGCGCGACGGTCTGCCACTGCCCGTCGTCGCCGCCGAGACCCAGCGCCGGGTTGGCGTCGAAGAGCATCGGCTCGGTGAACAGTTGCAGGCCACCGATGGTGGAGAGCACGACCGTGAAGATGACCACCGGCCGGATCATCGGCACGGTGATCCGCCACAGCTGACGCCACGGCCCGGCCCCGTCGACGGCGGCGGCCTCGTAGACGTCGCGCGGGATGGACTGCATGGCGGCCAGGTAGAGCAGCGCGTTGTAGCCGATCCACTTCCAGTTGACCATGGTGGCGATGGCGATCCAGGAAGACCACTTGGCCGACCGCCAGTCGATCGGCTCGGTCTCGCCGATGCCGAGCAGCGACAGCGCCCAGTTGGCGATGCCGGTGTCGCGGGCGAAGACCACCGAGAAGATCAGCGTCGACGCGGTCACCGGGGTGATGTACGGCAGCAGCACCCCGACCCGGAACCAGGTCTGGGCACGCAGCTTGCGGTTCAGCAGCGACGCGACGATCAGGGCCAGCAGCAGCTGCGGCACGGTCGAGAGCAGGAAGATGCCGAAGGTGTTGGACAGCGCGTTGAAGAAGTCGTCGTCGGTGAAGAGGCGGCGGAAGTTCTCCAGCCCGGCCCAGCCGGTGAGGGTCGGGTCGTCGAGCCGCCAGTGGCGCAGGGCGACGACGCCGTTGAAGACGATCGGGAAGAGCCCGAAGACCGCGAAGAGCAGGAAGAACGGGGCGATCAGCAGGTACGGCACGTAGCGCACGTCGAAGCGGTGCAGCCGCGTACGCCAGGGGCCGGGTTCGTGCGGGCGGTCGCGGCGGCTGGCCGTCGCGCCGGGGTCCCGGCCGGGCCGGGGCGTCGCGGGAGCGGCACGGGTGGTGGGCATCGGGGACCTCCAGGAACCGAAGGGGTACGGCCGGCCGGCCGGGGCGGGTCGTGGGGCCACCCGCCCCGGCCGGGCTCGGCGTGCGGTCAGGACTTGGCGGCCTTCTCGGCCTCCTTGACCGCCTCGGTCCACGCCTGGTCGGGCTTGCCCTTCAGGTTTCCGGTGGCCAGCCGGTTGAGGACGTTCTCCACCGCCACCCGGGTGGGGCCGTTGCGCCGGCCGAGGTACTGCGGGGTCAGGTTCTCGGCCGTCTTCGAGAAGATCTGCCCCACCGGGGCGTCGTTGAAGAAGGGGTTCGTGAAGTCGCGGATCGCCGGGTCCTGGTAGAGCGCCGGCTGGGAGGGCAGGTTGCCGACCTTCTTGAAGATCTCGATCTGCTGCTCGGGCTGGATCAGCCACTCGACGAACTTGTACGCCTCGTCGACGTTCTTGCCCTGCTTGGGGATGGTCAGGAAGGAGCCGCCCCAGTTGCCGCCCCCGCCGGGGATGGCGGCCACGTCCCACTTGCCGCTGGTGCCGGGGGCGGTGTTCCTGATGTGCCCCTGCATCCAGGCCGGGCAGGCGAGCACGGCGAAGTCGCCCTTGACGAAGCCGCTGTTCCACTCGGGCGAGAACGCGGTGAGGTTGGCCGAGAGGCCGGCGGCGATGGTGCGGGCCGCGACGTCGAAGGCGACCTTCGGGCCGCCGTCCATCCTCAGCGTCTCGCTCTCGTCGTAGAAGCCGACGGGCTGCTGGCCGAGGACGGGGTTGAAGACGTTGGTGCCGGCGTCGATGAACTTCCTTCCGCTCTTGGCGGTGTACTGCTGGCCGACCTGGACGAACCGGTCCCAGGTGGGCCAGAGCGCGGAGACCTGGTCGCGCCCCGTGGGCAGGCCGGCGGCTTCGAACAGGTCGGTGCGGTAGCACATGGCCAGGCCGCCCACGTCGGTGCCGAGGCCGATCTGGGACTTGCCGTCGGGCGTGAGGGTCTGCTTCCACTTCCACGGCAGGTACTTCTGCTCGTACGCGCCGGCGCCCTTGTCGAGGAGGTTGACGAACTTGTCGGCCTGGCCGCGGAACTGGACGACGAAGCCCTCGTCGACGGCGGCGATGTCCGGCGCGCCGGACCCGGCGACGAGCTTCTTCTGGAGGTCCTCGTGCTGGGCGTTGTACTCGCCGGTGTTCAGGCTGATCCTGACGTTCGGGTTGGCGGCCTCGTACTTCGTCTTGAGCTCGTCGAGCCCGAAGTCGCCCCAGAAATTGATCTTCAACGTGACGGGGCCGCCCGGCTCGGAGCCGCCGCCGCTGTTGCCGCTGCACGCCGCGATCAGGACCAGGCTGACCGCGCCGACGGCGGTCGCCCGGGCCCAGTGCGTCAAGGACCGTCCCATGTCATCCTCCGCGCCAGAGTGGGAACGCTCCCGACATAGAGGAGCGTCGACTGAACCGGATAAGTGACGCCACCGTACGGGCCGGCATCGACGCTGTCAACGGGCAACCTCGCCCCGGCACCCGACGGTAACCTGCCTGTTGTCACGGAACCTGATCGCAGTGGTGGCAGCTGTCGCGCGGCGACGGGCGGCGGACGCAGGCGGGCGCCGACTGACACGGAAAGCCAGCTACTTAACCGGAAAAGCTCATGGTTCGACCAGCACTGTGGCCGGTCGGAGCGGCCCGGCCGCCGGTCGGTGCAGTAGCGTGGATCGCCGCCGGTCGTCCCCGGCCTCGCGGTGAAACCCGCCCAGGCGGGAGAAGTGGAGGAGTACGCCGGTGAAGCGGCCCACGATCGCCGACGTCGCCCGCCGCGCCGGAGTGTCCAAGGGGGCGGTCTCCTACGCGCTGAACGGCCAGCCGGGGGTCTCCGAGACCACCCGGCAGCGGATCCTCGCCATCGCCGCCGAGATCGGCTTCAACCCGAGCCGCGCCGCGCGCTCCCTCTCCGGCGCCACGGCCGACGCCGTCGGCCTCGCCCTCTGCCGCCCGGCCCGCACGCTCGGCATCGAGCCGTTCTTCATGGAGCTGATCAGCGGCGTCGAAGCCGAACTCTCCGCCCGGTCGTACGCCCTCACCCTCCAGGTGGTCGCCGACCAGGAGGCGGAGGTCGCGGTCTACCGCCGGTGGTGGGGCGAGCGGCGGGTCGACGGGGTCCTCGTCTGCGACCTGCGCACCGACGACCGTCGGGTGCCGGTGCTGGAGGAGCTGGGGCTGCCAGCGGTGGTGATCGGCGGCCCGGGCGGCACCGGCGGGCTGGCCAGCGTCTGGTCCGACGACGCGGCGGCGCTGGTGGAGACCGTGGAATACCTGGTCGCCCTCGGCCACCGCCGGATCGCCCGCGTCGGCGGGCTGCCCGACCTGCTGCACACCGAGATCCGCACCGAGGCGTTCGCCGGGGCCTGCCGGCGGCTCGGCCTGACCGACGCGGTCACCGTGCCGTCGGACTACACCGGCGAGGAGGGGGCGCGCGCCACCCGACGGCTGCTCAGCTCGGCCGGCCGCCCCACCGCCGTGATCTACGACAACGACGTGATGGCGATCGCGGGCCTGTCGGTGGCCCAGGAGATGGGCCTCGCAGTGCCGGCCGACCTGTCCATCGTGGCCTGGGACGACTCGCCGCTCTGCCAACTGGTGCACCCGCCGCTGACCGCGCTCGGCCGGGACATCCCGGCGTACGGCGCGCACGCCGCCCGGCAACTGCTCGCGGTGATCGGCGGCGCGCCGGCCGACCGGGTCCAGGACGAGACGGCCCACCTGACGCCCCGGGGCAGCACGGCCCCGCCGCGCCGGAGCAGTTGAACCGGTCAACGATCATGGGTCGCCCGCGGGTCGGCGCGACGCCGACGGGAACTCCTCGAAGTACGCCTCGACCCGCTCCGCCGTGGCCGGGCGGGCCAACGCGAAGCCCTGCCCGTACCGGCAGCCCGCCCGCCGGGCGCCCTCGACCAGGCCGGCCGACTCGAGCTCCTCGGCCACGATGTCGAGCCCCAGCCGGTCCCCCACGTTCACCACCACGTCGATGAGCGGACGCTGCGGATCCGCCGGGTCCACCAGCTGCGGGCCGACCTTGAGCAGGTCGATCGGCAACCGGCGGAGCTGCGCCAGCGAGGCGTGCTCGGCCCGGAAGTCGTCCAGCGCGGTGCGCACACCCAGCGAACGCAGGCCGGCCAGCCGGGCCACCACGGTCGGCAGCTCGGCGCCCACCCGGGGCTCCGCCACCTCGACCACCAGCCGCTCCGGCGCCACCCCGTACGCGTCCAGCACCGCGGCGGTACGCGGCACGAAGTCGGGCGCGGCCAACTCCCGTACGGTCACGTTGACCGCCATCCAGAGCTGCCGGCTCCCCAGCGACCAGGCGGCGAGCTGCCGGCAGGCCCGGTCCAGCACCCAGCAGCCCAGCTCGCCCACGATGCCGAGGTCCTCGGCCACCGGCAGGAACTCGGCCGGCAGCACCGTGCCGAGCACCGGGCTGCGCCAGCGCAGCAGCGCCTCCGTGCCGACCGGCTGCCGGTCGGTCAGGTCGAGCACCGGCTGGTAGACGAGGTCCAGCTCGCCGCGGGCGACCGCCCCGGGCAGTTCCCGCTCCAGGTCGAGCCGGCGGACGAGCTGCTCCTCCAGGTAGGCGTCGTACCACTCGACCCGGTCCCGGCCGAGTTGGACGGCGCGCCGCCGGGCCAGGTCCGCCTGGCGCAGCACGTCCTCCGGGGCGGCGCCGGCGACCTCGGCCAGCCCGATGCTGACCCGCAGCCGCAGCACCCCGCCCGGCACCTGGTAGGGCTGGGTGAGGGCGGCGAGCAGCCGGGCGCCCAGCGCGTACGCCAGCACCGGGCCGGTCGCGGTGACGACCGCGAAGCCGGTGGCGGTGAGGTCGGCGAGCAGGTCGCCGGGGCCGACGACCGCGCGGGCGCGCCGGGCGACCTCGGCCGGCAGGTCCTCCCGGGCGGGGTCGCCGGGCCCGTCGCCGGCGGTGCCGCCGGGGCCGTGCAGGTCGACGACCAGCACCGCGCCACCGGGCGACGGCGCGTCGCGCAGGACGGCGAGGGCCCGCAGCAAGCCGGGGCGGTCCGCCGGCTCGCCGGACCGGCCGCGCACCGCCGCGTACCGGCCCGCCCCCGCGATGCCGGCCGCCGCCTCCCCGACGCCGGTCTCCTCGGCGCGGACCGGCGCTCCTTCCAAGGCCGCCCCCTCGGCCAGGATGGCCGCCTCCTCGACGCCGGCCGGCGGGGCGCCGGCGGGGTCCGGGCCCGCGTCGGCACGGGCCGGCGGGGCGTGACCACCGGCCGGCGGGGCCTCGCCGGGGGGCGACGGTGCGCCGGCCGGCGGGGCGTGACCGGGTGGTGGCGCGGGCGGGTCGCCTGCCCGGAGCAGGTCGCGGAGCACGAGCGGCGGCGCCGCCGCGAGCGCGAGCAGCACCGCGGTGAGGTCCGGCGGCCCACCCGAGCGGAGCTGCCAGCCGGTGGCCGCCACGGCCGCGACGGCCGGGATCACCGCCCGCGGCCACACCAGGGTCGGCAGGGCCGGCGGGTCGGGCTCCGGCCGGGTCGCGCGCCGCGCCCCCGCCGCGGTGAGCAGCACCCCGCCCACCAGCGGGGGTACGGCCAGCAGACCCGCCCGCTGCGGCGCGACGGGAAGCGCGGCGAGTGCCGCCAGCCCGAGGAGGGTGAGCGTCGCCCCGGCGCGGCACCGCGCGGCGCCGGAGCGCCGGTGCGGCCCGGTCAGCGCCATGAGCGCCCCGACCGCCAGCCCGCCGAGGGCCACCGCCGCCGCGAGCCGGGCCGGCGGGTCGAGGCGGTCGCGGGGCAACAGCAGCCAGCCGGCGAGGACCAGCCCGATGCCGCCGGCGGACGCGTCGAGCAGCCGGCGCAGCCGGACCCGGGCGGCCGGGCGCGACGCCCGGGCCCACGGGGGCAGGCCGGCGACGAAGAGCGGGGCGGCGACGAACAGTCCCGCCAGGGCGACGGCGGGCCGGCGCCCCGCGCCGGCGAGCGGGAGGACGGCGGCGGCCAGCCCCGCCGCCACCACGGCGGCGTCGAGCAGCACGGCGACCCGGCGGGGCGCGGCCCGGCGCCGGGCCGCCCGGGACCGGGTGGGTGCCGGCGCGGCCGGCGGACCGGCGGCCAGCCGGGACAGGCGCGTGCCGGCCAGCGCGGAGCCCGCCGCGCCCGCCAGCGCCACCACGGCCGGTGCCGGCGCCCGGCCGGTCGCGCCGACCAGCAGGAGCAGCGCGACGGCGACGAGGACCACGGCCTCCGGCGTGGCCGGACGGCGGGCGGGGGCGCGGTGCGGGTACGCGAGGGGCACGGCGGTCGCCTTCGTGAGGGGGCACGGGCGGTGCGGCGGTGCGGGGCGCCGGACAGTTGGTCCACGGCCCACCTCACGCCAACGAGCGCGCAGGGCGGCGGTGACGCCGAGGCGACAGTGACCCTCGTCACTGACACGGCAGGATCACCCGGACACCGCCCGGCGCGTACCGGGGCCACCGGGGGTGGGATCATCGGGGGGTGAGCAGCTCCCACACCGTCAGCTTCCGGCACAACCAGGCGATCCTGGCCGCCGCGATCATCGCGTTCATCGGCACCCTGCCGCTGGCCGGCGCCCGGTGGTATCTGCTGCCGGTGCTGCTCGTCCCGCTCGCCGTCGGGCTCTGGGCGCTGCGCGCCGGCACCGACGCGGACGCCCACGAGCTGCGCCTGCGGGCACTGCTCGGGCAGCGCCGGATCAGCTGGGACCGGGTCGTGGAGCTGGCCCCCGGCCCGCGTGGCCGCGCGCTCGCGCGACTCGACGACGGGCAGGTGGTGCAGCTGCCCGCCGTCCGCGGCAGCGACCTGCCCCGCCTGGTCGAGGCCACCGGCCAGACCCTGCCCGGCGCGGCGCATTGACCCGGCGGCGCGGGCGTCGACGTGCCGACCGGGCGGCTCAGTAGCCGTCCACCACCACGTTGACCAGCGGCTCGCCGGCCACGAACCGCCGGACCTGCTCCCCGACCAGCCGGTACGCCCTCGGCAGGAAACCGCGCACCGAGCCCGCCACGTGCGGGGTGAGCAGCACGTTGGGCATCGTCCAGAGCGCGTGGTCGGCCGGCAGCGGCTCCGGGTCGGTCACGTCCAGCGCGGCCGAGATCCGGCCGGTACGCAGCTCGGCGACCAGCGCCTCCGTCCGGGCCACCGGCCCGCGCGCGGCGTTGACCAGCAGCGCGCCGTCGCGCATCGCGGCGAGGAACCTCTCGTCGACCAGCCCGCGGGTCTGCTCGGTCAACGGCACCAGCAGCACCACCACGTCGGCCTCGGGCAGCAGCCCCGGCAGCTCGTCGACGCCGTGCACGCCCTGCCCGGGGCGGGCGGTCCGGGCCACCAGGGTGAAGCTCACGTCGAACGGCGCGAGCCGGTCGCGTACCGCCGTGCCGATGGATCCCGCCCCGACGATCAGCACCCGCTTGCCGGTCAGCTCGTCGGTGGGGGCCACCTCGTCGTACGCCCACTCGCGCCGGGCCTGCGCCCGGGCGAGGGCCGGGAAGGCCCGCAGCTGGGACAGGATCGCCGTGACCACCCACTCGGCGGTGGACGGGTCGTGCACGCCCCGGGCGTCGCAGAGCGTCACGCCCTCCGGGACCCGGCCGACCCAGGCGTCCGCCCCGGCGGAGAGGAGCTGCACCACCGACAGGTCGGGCAGCTCCCGCAGCAGCGCGGTGGCGTCGCCGCCGGCCAGGAAGGGCGGCACCCAGAACCGGACGCCGGCCACCTCGGAGGGGCGCCGGCTCGCGTCGGCCAGCACCTCGACCGTGACGTCCGGCGGCAGCTCCCCGAGGAGCGTACGGCCGGCCTCGTGCGGGATCCATACCTTCACGCCCGCCGACGATAGGCCCCCGGCACCGCCGCCGGCGGGGCGGGGCGGGCCCCGGCACCCGAACGGGCGGCCGGACGCCGACGCGCGGTCCCGGGGCCACTGCACGTCGGCCGTGTCGATCCCGGTCCGGACGGGGTATAGGGGGGCCGGAGCGCCGGCCGGCCTCCGACCGGCACAGGCAGGTGATCGATGACCGACGGAATTCGCGGCGACGCTTCGGGGCACCCCGCTCCGAGCTCTGCGCTGCGCGACCCGGACCGGCTGCGATCCCTCGCCGAGACCGGGCTGACGGCCGCCCCCGACGAGGCGTTCGACCGGTTCGCCCGGCTGGTCGGCGACCTGCTCCACGTGCCCGTCGCGCTGGTCTCCCTGGTCGACGCCGACCGCCAGTTCTTCCCCGGCGAGGTGGGCCTGTCGCAGCCCTGGGCCGCCCTGCGGCAGACGCCGCTGAGCCACTCGTTCTGCCAGCAGGTCGTGCACCTCGGCACCCCGATGGCGCTGTCGGACGCCCGGTTCCACCCCACGGTCCGGGACAACCTCGCCGTGCCCGAGCTGGGCGTGGTGGCGTACGCCGGGATGCCGCTGACCGACCTCGAGGGCCGCGTCCTCGGGTCGCTCTGCGCGATCGACGACAAGCCCCGCGACTGGACCGCCGACCAGTTGCGGACGCTGGCCGACCTGGCCGCCGCCTGTTCGTCGGAGCTGCGGCTGCGGATCGCCCTCGACGGCGCCGAGCAGGCGCGCCGGCGCGCCGAGGAGGCCAACGGCCGGCTGGAGCTGCTCGCCGGGCTGGCGGGGACGCTGGCCGGGACGCTCGACGTGCCCACCGTGCTGCGGCACCTCCGCGACACCATGGTGCCGCTGCTGGCCGACTGGGCCCTGGTCACCCTCGTCGGACGCGACGGAGCACCCCGGGAGGTGACCGCCGTGCACCGCGACCCGTCCCGGGCCGCCGACGTCGCCCGCTTCGCCGAGCTGATGCGGACCGGCCTCAGCCCCGACTCGATCACCCGGACGGTGCTGCGGACCGGCCGGTCCGTGCTGGGCAGCGCCGGTTCGCTCGCCGACGTGCGGCGGGGCACCGTCGGGCCGGAGATGCCGGAGATCGCCGTACGACTGGGCTTCTCGTCGCACCTCAGCGTCCCGATCAGCGACGCCGGGCGGGTGCTCGGCTGCGTCAGCCTGATCAACGGCCCGGCGCGGCGCGGCTTCGACGACAGCGACCTGCTCATCGCCGAGGACATCGGCCGCCGGGTCGGGCAGGCCATCGGCAACAGCCGGATGTACGGCGAGCAGCGGCACGTCGCGTACGTGCTGCAGCACAGCATGCTCCCGGAGCTGCCCGCCGCCGACGACCTGGAGCTGACCGCCCGCTACCAGCCGGCCGCCGACCGGGTGGAGGTCGGCGGCGACTGGTACGACGCCTTCCGCCAGCCGGGCGGGGAACTGATCGTCGCGATCGGCGACGTGGCCGGCCACGACATCGAGGCAGCCGCGACCATGGGCCAGCTGCGCAACCTGGTCCGGGGCAACGCGTACGGCCGGCCCGACACCGTCGGCGAGCTGATGAGCCGCCTGGACGAGACGATGCGCGGGCTGCGCATCCCCGCCGCGGCCACCGCCACCCTGGTGCGGCTGCGCGCCGACGACGCCGGCGGCCGGCGGGTCACCTGGTGCAACGCGGGCCATCCCGCGCCGCTCGTGGTCCGGGCCGGGGGCGCGGTGGACGTGCTCGGCGGGGCGGCGGAGCCGCTGCTCGGGCTGCGCCGGCCCGTGCGCCGCACCAGCCGGGAGGCCCACCTGGCCGTGGGGGACACCCTGTTGCTCTACACCGACGGCCTCATCGAGCGGCGGGACCGCAGCATCGACGAAGGGATGGCGGAGCTGACCGAGCGGCTGGCCGGCACGGACGGGCTGCCGCTGGACGAGCTCTGCGACCTGCTGCTCACGGCCGTCCACCACCGGGAGGACGACGTCGCGCTCCTCGCCGTGCGGGCCCGCCGAGCCCGCCACGGCGGCCGGTCCGATCCGTCGGCCCCGGTGGGGCGCCCCGGCGGGCTACCCTGGGCCGGGTGAGCGCCCGTCCCCCGTACCCTCGCACCCGCCGCCTGAGGGCGGCCCTGGCGGCGTCGTGCGCGGCGCTGCTGCTCGCGAACGCCGGTTGCAGCTTCGGCGAGCCCGAGCCGGACCCGGCCGGTGAGCCGCCCACCTTCCCGACCCCCTCGGCGACGGCGAGCGCCGGCGCCGCCGGCCAGGAGGTGGTCACCACCGTGCTGGCCAAGGGGCTGCGGGTGCCGTGGGGGATCGCCTTCCTGCCCGACGGCACCGCGCTGGTCACCGAGCGGGACAGCGGCCGGATCCTGCGGGTCGGCCCGGAGTCGGGGCCCGAGGGCCTGAAGGTCACCCCGGTGCAGACCGTCCCCGACGTGGCGGCGGCCGGCGAGGGCGGGCTGATGGGCATCGCCGTCTCCCCCGACTACCAGCGCGACAGGTCGGTCTTCGTCTACTACACGACGGCACGCGACAACCGGATCGCCCGGCTGGAGCTGGGCGGCACGCCCACGCCGATCCTCACCGGCATCCCGAAGGCGGGCATCCACAACGGCGGCGGCCTCGCCTTCGGCCCGGACGGCCTGCTCTACGCGAGCACGGGCGACGCCGGCGACCGGCCGCAGGCGCAGGACGCCAAGCGCCTCGGCGGCAAGATCCTGCGGATCACCAGGGACGGCAAGCCGGCACCCGGCAACCCGTTCCCGAACTCCCCGGTGTGGTCCCTGGGCCACCGCAACGTGCAGGGCATCGCCTGGGACGCCGCCAAGCGGATGTACGCCGTCGAGTTCGGCCAGAACACCTGGGACGAGATCAACCAGGTCACCAAGGGGCGCAACTACGGGTGGCCGCAGGTCGAGGGGCGCGACGACGACAAGCGCTACGTCAACCCGATCACCCAGTGGCCGACGTCGGAGGCCTCCTGCTCGGGGCTGACCGCCACGGACCGGCTGCTGGTCACCGCCTGCCTGCGCGGCAAGCGGCTGTGGCTGGTCGAGCTGACCGACACCGGCACCGTGCTCGGCCAGCCTCGGGAGCTGCTGACCGGCCGGTTCGGGCGGCTGCGGGCCGTGGCCGCCGCCCCCGACGGCTCCATCTGGGTGAGCACCTCCAACCACGACGGGCGCGGCAACCCGGCGCCCGAGGACGACCGGCTGCTGCGTCTGGTCTTCGCCGGCGGCGGGGCCGGGCGGAGCTGACGCCACCGGAGCGTCCGGGTTTCCCAAGATCCCTCACTGGGCAGGTCAGAATCTCAACATGGACGGGCAGGAGAACGAGCAGCAGGACCGCCGGGGCGTGGACGCCCCGGCGGCCGGTCGTGTCCGCCGCGGCGACGCCGGCCGGCGCGCGCTCCGCGCGACCGGGGTGACGCTTGCGGTCCTGGTCGTCACCCTGGTCGGGGTGTTGATCGGCGTGCTCGCCGGCGGCCGGGTCAGCACCGACATCGGGCCGTTCCAGGCCGACCTGACGGTGGCGCCGGCGGTCAGCGGCGGCACGACCGTCGACATCCCGCCGCTGGGCGCGCTGCTGCTCGACAGCCACGACGGGCCGACCCATCTCACGGTCGAGCTGGGCGCGCTGGACCAGAGCCGCACCGAGGCGCTGCTCGACGACCCGGCCAGCATCGACCGGGCCAGCCGGTCGGCCGTCGAGGACGTCCGGGAGGGCGTGCTGCGGCTCGGCCTGCGGACGCTCGCCTCGGCCGTGCTGGTCACCCTGCTGCTGGCGCTGCTGGTCTTCCGCGACGCCCGCCGGGCGGCCTGGGCCGGCGGGCTGGCGCTGGTCATCACGGCCGGCAGCCTCGGCACCGCCGCGTCGACCATCCGCCCGCAGGCCATCGAGGAGCCACGCTACGAGGGGCTGCTGGTCAACGCTCCGGCGATCGTCGGCGACGCCCGGCGGATCGCCAACGACTACACCCGGTACGCCGAGCAGCTCCAGCGCATCGTCGGCAACGTCAGCCAGCTCTACACCACCGTGTCGTCCCTGCCGGTCTACGAGCCGGCGCCCGGCACCACCCGTGTGCTGCACGTCTCCGACATGCACCTCAACCCGACCGGCTGGCAGCTCATCCGCACCGTGGTCGAGCAGTTCGGCATCGACGTGGTGATCGACACCGGCGACATCACCGACTGGGGCAGCGAGCCGGAGGCCTCCTACGTCGGCTCGATCGGCCTGCTCAAGAAGCCTTACGTCTACATCCGGGGCAACCACGACTCCGGCCGGACCGCGGCGGCCGTGGCCCGACAGCCGAACGCGATCGTGCTCAACAACACCACCACCACCGTCGCCGGGCTGACGATCGCCGGCATCGGCGACCCGCGGTTCACCCCCGACAAGAACACCTCCCCGGCGGGCAGCGGCCTCACCAAGCAGGTCGCCGACCAGGTGATCGGCGTCGGCGACCAGCTCGCCGCGACGGTGCGCAGCTCGCCGCGGCCGGTGAACATCGCGCTGGTGCACGACCCCGCCTCCGCCGGCCCGCTGTCGGGCACCTGCCCGCTGGTGCTCGCCGGGCACACCCACAACCGGCAGGTGTCGAAGCTGCCGGCGGCACCCGGGCAGATGCCGACCCAGCTCATGGTGCAGGGGTCGACGGGCGGCGCCGGGCTGCGCGGGCTGGAGGGCGAGAAGCCCACCCCGCTGTCGATGAGCGTCCTCTACTTCGACGAGAACAAGCTGCTCCAGGCGTACGACGACATCACCGTGGGCGGCACCGGCCAGGCCCAGGTGAACCTGGAGCGGCACGTCGTGGAGGACCCGAAGGCGGGCGTGCCCGCCCCGGTCACCCCCACCCCGACGCGCTGACCCCGACCGGCTGGCCGTCCTATCCGTTTGTCCTGGCGCGCCGGTCCTAGGCGGTGGCCCTGACGCGCTGGCCCTGGCAGGCCCGGCCCTGGCACGCCCGGCCCAGGTGCGCCCGGCCCTGGCACGCCCGGCCCAGGTGCGCCCGACCCTGGCACGCCTGACCCTGGTGGGCTGGTCGTGCGGCTCCGGCCGCTGAGCGCCGAGCCCGGAGGGCGACCGTTCCGACCGTTGCCGGACCACATCGACTCGCCTCCGGCCGTGACCCTCGGTAGTTGTCTCCGCCCGCAGCCCTTCCTGTCGTCGGACGCTTTGCTCTGCACCCACTGACGCACCAGTAACGCCGTGTAGCGGCCTGCCGTCGGTAGCCGATCGACCGGGTTCACCTCCGCCCCGGCTCAGGAGCCTGGTGCGTCCGTGGGTGCAGAGCAAAGGGCGCGAGCGGACACCGCTGCGGCCCGCAACGGCAGTTGCACTGTGTCATCTCCACTGTCGTCGCGTTCGGTGACGGCCACGCCGACCGTCGCCCTGTCTCCGCCGCGTCAGGCAGGGACAGGGCGACCCAGCGCCACGTCAGCGCAGGGACAGGGCGGCGAGGGCGGCGTTGACGATGCTGCCGGGAAGCAGGTCGTGCAGCTCGTACAGCTCGTGGACGCTGCCGGACTGGCCGAACTCGTCGACGCCCAGCGGGACCGCCGGGGCGCCGACCGCCGAGCCCAGCCACGCCATCGCGTGCGAGGCGGCGTCGTGCACGGTCACCACCGGCACCCGGTCGGCGAACGCCGAGCGCAGCGCGCCCGGCACGCTCGGCACGGTCGCCGTGCGGACGCCCTGCCGCAGCGTGCGCTGCCAGGCCCGGTAGAGCCGGTCCAGCGAGGTGACGTCGACGACGTGCGCGGCGATGCCCTCCTCGGCCAGCTCCGCCGCCGCGGCGAGCACCTCGGGCAGCACCGCGCCCGAGGCGGCGAGCTGCACCACCGGGGCGTCGACCAGGTGCGGGTACGCCTGGTGGGCGTCGACCAGGCGGTACGCCCCGGCGACCGCCTGCCGGCGCAGCACCGCGTCGCCGAGCCGGGCCCGGGCCGCCTCGAAGGGCGCCTGGTCGATCGGGCGGGTGCTGAGCCGGAAGTAGTACGCGCCGTCCTCGGCCGGGGCGGCCGTCGCCGACGGGGTGGAGCCGCCCGCGATCTGGCCCAACGCGTCGCAGAGCAGCCAGTCCAGGGTGGCGGCGTAGGCCGGCTCGAGGAACGTCACCCCGGGCAGCTCCAGGCCCACCGAGGCGGTGATGGTCGACTGGTGGGCACCGCCCTCCGGGGCGAGGGTGATGCCCGACGGGGTGCCGGCGACCACGAAGCGGGAGCCGGAGTAGGTGCCGTAGAGGAACGCGTCGAGGCCGCGCAGCACGAACGGGTCGTAGACGGTGCCGACCGGCAGCAGCGGCTGGGCCGACAGGTCCCACGACAGGCCGAGCTGGCCGAGCAGCAGGAACAGGTTCATCTCCGAGATGCCCAGCTCGATGTGCTGCCCGGCGGGGCTCTCCGTCCAGCGCAGCATCCGGTCCTCGGTCCAGGAGCGCTGCTCGGTGGGCGCGAAGACGCCGGTCTTGTTGATGAACCCGGCGAGGTTGGTGGAGGTCGCCACGTCCGGCGCGGTGGTCACCAGGTAGCGGCCCACCTCCGGGTTGCGGGCCAGCTCGACCAGCACCCGGCCGAAGACCTCCTGCGTCGAGATCGGCTTGTTGGCACGTACCCTCGTGGTCTCCGGGACGGTGACCCCCAGCGCCCGCTCGCGCGGCACGCGGGACAGCGCCTCCCGGCGCTCGCCGGCCCGGATGCCGGCCTCCGACGCCGGGTCGAGGCGGTCCCACTCGGTCTCCGTCGTCAGGCCGTGCGCGGCGCGCAGCGCGTCGACCTGCTCGGTGCTGAGCAGCGCGGAGTGGTTGCGCGGGTTGCCGGCGATCGGCAGCCCCCACCCCTTCACCGTGTACGCGAACACCACGCTGGGGCGGTCGGTCACGGCGTCGCACTGGGCGTACGCGTCGAGCATGGCCGCCATGTCGTGCCCGCCCAGGTCGGTGACCAGCGGCCCCAGCTCGTCGTCGCCGACGTCGGCGATGAACGCCTCGACCTCGTCCGGCGCGCCGTCGAGGAACTGCCTGCGCAGCGCCGGCCCGGCGAGCCCGAACAGCGACTGGTACTGCTCGTTGGGCATCGCGTCGATCCAGTCGCGCAGCCGCTCCCCGCCCGGCCGGGCGTACGCCTCGGCGAGCCTTCGGCCGTACTTGACCTCGACGACGTGCCAGCCGGCGGCCTCGAACTGCCCCCGCCACTGGTTGATCCGCACCCCGGGCACCACCCGGTCCAGCGACTGCCGGTTGAAGTCGACGAGCCACATCACGTTGCCCAGGCCCGTGGTGGCCGGGTCGGCGACCGCCTCCCAGATGTTGCCCTCGTCCAGCTCGGCGTCGCCGATCAGGGCGACGAACCGCGAGTGCGGGCGGGCGCCGAAGTGCGCGTCGACGTAACGCCGGGTCGCCGCGGCGAACAACGGCGCCGCCGCGCCGAGCCCCACCGAGCCGGTGGAGAAGTCCACCTCGTCGGGGTCCTTTGTCCGCGACGGGTACGACTGGAGGCCGCCCCGGGCCCGCAGCCGGGTCAGGTAGGAGCGGTCGAGGTTGCCCAGCAGGTACTGGATGGCGTGGAAGACCGGCGAGGCGTGCGGCTTGACCGCGACCCGGTCCTCGGCGTCCAGGTGCGCGAACCACAGCGCCGTCATCGCCGTCACCAGCGAGGCGCTGGACGCCTGGTGCCCGCCCACCTTCACCCCGTCGCCGGTGTCGCGGTCGTGGTTGGCCGCGTCCACGATCCGGGTGGCGAGCCAGAGCACCCGTCGCTGGATCTCGTCGAGGACGTCGAGGTCGGTACGGGGCGGTCGCTCGTTCACGGTGGCTCCATCCAGGCGTCGCCGTTGACGCCTCGCGAGGGGTGCGGGGGTGCGGGGGTGCGGGGGTGCGGGGGCGTACGTAAGGGCCCCTTCCTGCGAACCGAAGGGGCCCTTACGTGCACCTCAGGCGGTGAGGCGTTCCAGGATCAGTTCGCGGACGGTCTTGGCGTCGGCCTGGCCGCGGGTGGTCTTCATGACCGCGCCGACCAGCGCGCCGGCCGCCGCGACCTTGCCGCTGCGGACCTTCTCCGCGATGTCCGGGTTGGCGGCGATCGCCTCGTCCACGGCGGCCGTCAGCGCGCCGGTGTCCGAGACGACCCCCAGGCCCCGGTTGGTCATGATCTCGGTCGGCGAGCCCTCGCCGGCCACCACGCCCTCCAGGACGGTGCGGGCCAGCTTGTCGTTGAGCTTGCCGGCGTCGACCAGGCCCTGCAGCTCGGCGACCTGCGCCGGGGTGGCCCCGACGTCGGCCAGCTCGACGCCGGTCTCGTTGGCCCGCCGGGACAGCTCGCCCAGCCACCACTTGCGGGCGGCGGCCGGGGTGGCGCCGGCGGCCACCGTCTGCTCGATCAGCTCGACCGCGCCGGCGTTGAGCACCGACTGCATGTCCGCCTCCGACAGGCCCCACTGCTCCTGCAGGCGGCGCCGGTGCAGCCGGGGCAGCTCGGGCAGGGCGGCCTTCAGCTCGGCGACCCAGGCGGCGTCCGGCGCTAGCGGCACCAGGTCCGGCTCCGGGAAGTACCGGTAGTCGGTCGCGGTCTCCTTGGAGCGGCCCGGCGTGGTGTCGCCGGTGTCCTCGTGGAAGTGCCGCGTCTCCTGCGTGATCCGGCCGCCCGCGTCGAGCACGGACGCCTGCCGGATGATCTCCGACCGGACCGCCCGCTCGACCGACCGCAGCGAGTTGACGTTCTTGGTCTCGGTGCGGGTGCCCCACTCCTGGCCGGGCAGGTTGAGGGAGGTGTTGACGTCGCAGCGCAGCGACCCCTCCTCCATCCGTACGTCCGAGACGCCCAGCGAGCGGATCACGTCGCGCAGCTCGGTGACGTAGGCGCGGGCCACCTCCGGCGCGAGCGCCCCGGTGCCGGCGACCGGCTTGGTGACGATCTCGACGAGGGGGATGCCGGCCCGGTTGTAGTCGACGAGCGACTCGGTCGCGCCGTGGATGCGCCCGGTGGCGCCGCCGACGTGCAGCGTCTTGCCGGTGTCCTCCTCCAGGTGCACCCGCTCGATGCCGATGCGCACCAGCTCGCCGTTGACCTCCACGTCCAGGTAGCCGTCGAAGCAGAGCGGCTCGTCGTACTGGCTGATCTGGAAGTTCTTCGGCATGTCCGGGTAGAAGTAGTTCTTCCGGGCGAACCGGCACCACTGCGCGATCGAGCAGTTCAGCGCCAGGCCGATCCGGATGGTCGCCTCGATGGCCGCCTTGTTCGCCACCGGGAGCGAGCCGGGCAGGCCCAGGCAGACCGGGCAGACCCGGGTGTTCGGCGCGCCGCCGAAGTCGGTCGGGCAGCCGCACCACATCTTGGTGTTCGTGCCCAGCTCGACGTGGGTCTCCAGGCCGATCACCGGCTCATAACGCTCGACAACCTCGTCGTACGACGGCAGGACGATCGTGCTCATCGGCACTCCAGCTCTCGACATCCGGACAGACCCGGCCAAGCCTAGTGGCTGGTCCGCCCCGGCCCCGACCCGGCCGGCCGGTGCTCACGCGTCGCGCCGGCGCAGCACCAGGTAGCCGCCGACGAGGGCGGCGGCGGCCCAGAGCGCGAGGATGCCCAGTCCGGCCCAGGGGCCGTACGCGCGGGCCCAGCGCGGATCGTCCGGCGGCCCGGCCAGGTGCATGATCACCCAGCCGGCCTGGTCCGGCAGGAACTGCGTCACGGTCTTCAGCTTCGGGATGTTGCCGAGCCCCTGCCCACCGAGGAAGAACAGCGGGATCAGGATCCCGAGCGACAGCGCCGAACTGCGCAGCATCGTCGCCACCCCCATGGCGAACACACAGATCAGCGTCAGATAGAGCCACGCGCCGACGATCGCCTGCGGCACCCCGTCCGCGCCGAGGGTCGTACCGCGCGGGCCGAGCGCCGCCTGCGCCACGACGAAGGTGGCCAGCACGGTGACCAGCGAGACGCCCGCGACCAGCAGCGCGCCGGCGAGCACCTTGCCGCTGTAGAACACGCCCCGGCGGGGTACCGCCGCCAGCGACATGCGGATCGTGCCGGAGCCGTACTCGCCGCCGACCACGAGCACCGCGAACGCCACCAGCGCGAGTTGGCCGAGGGTGAGGCTGTAGAACGTGGCGAAGAGCGGGTCGAAGTATGCCGACCCGGTGGGCGAAGGGTTGCGGAAGCTGAGCCCGAACAGGGCGGCGAGGCCGACGCAGAGAGTGAAGCCCAGCAGGAGAAGCCAGCCCGTCGACCGGACAGTCCGGATCTTGGTCCATTCGGAGGTGAGGACCGCCCCGGCGCTCATCGCTGCCCTCCGACGGCCCGGTACTCGACGGTGTCCCCGGTGAGCCTCATGAACGCCTCCTCCAACGTGGCCGACTGGGTGCTGACCTCGTGGACGGTCAGACCGTGCGCCGCAGCCAACTCGCCAATTTCCGAGGCTTGCGCCCCGTTCGCCTCCAACGCGCCGTCCGCCGCCTGCCGAACCACGATGCCGGCCGCCGTCAGCGCGTCACGCATCCGCTCCGGCTCCGGCGTACGGATTCGGACGTACGAGCGGGCGTGGGCCGCGATGAAGTCGTCGACGGTGGTGTCGGCGAGGAGCCGACCGCGGCCGATCACGACGAGATGCGCCGCGGTGAGCGCCATCTCGCTCATCAGATGACTGGAGACGAAGACCGTGCGCCCCTCGGCGGCCAGCCCCTTCATCAGGTGCCGGATCCAGAGCACGCCCTCCGGATCCAACCCGTTGACGGGCTCGTCGAACAGCAGCACCGGCGGATCGCCGAGCAGCGCGGCGGCGATGCCGAGCCGTTGGCCCATGCCGAGCGAGAAGCCCCTGACCCGTTTCCTCGCCACGTCGGCCAGACCGACCAGCTCCAGGACCTCCCGCACCCGGGCCTTGGGGATCCGGTTGCTCTGCGCCAGCCACAGCAGATGGTGGTACGCGCTGCGGCCGGGGTGCACCGCCCCGGCGTCCAACAGGGCGCCGACCCGGCGTAGCGGTTCGGACAGCTGCCGATAGCGCATGCCGTCGATGCGGACCTGACCGCCGGACGGCCGGTCGAGATCCAGCATCATCCGCATCGTGGTGGACTTCCCGGCCCCGTTCGGCCCGAGAAACCCCGTCACCCGGCCGGGCCGTACGGTGAAGGTGAGGCCGTCCACGGCGACCGTGTTCCCGTACCGCTTGCTGAGGTTGCGCACTTCTATCACCGGACCCAGGCTAGGGACCGCGCGGAACGCGGGCAGTCCTCGAAGGTTGTCGGTCTTCGTCGCCAAAGTTGATCCGGCGTCGCGCACTAACCTGCTAGGCGTGGCCAAGTTTCTTCTCGTCGCCATGGTGGCCGTGGTGGACACCCTGCTCCTGGCGGCCGCCCACTCCGACGGCCTGCCCCCGGCGGCCATCGCGGCATACGCGCTGACCGTCGTGCTGGTGATCGCCCTGCGGTACCGGAGCCCCGCGGCCTCGTTCGTGGCCGCGCTGGCGCTGGCCACGCTGACCGGCGGCACGTACGTCCTGCTGCTCTGGGCCGCCTACCAGGCCGGGCGGGCGATCTCCTCCCCGACCGGCACCGCCGTGACCGTGGGCGCGGCGGTCGGCGGCCTCGGCGCACAGCTCGTGGCCCGGGGCGCGCAGGGACTCGCGCCCGTCGTCTCGACGTTCGTCGTGTTCGTCGCGCTGCCGCTGCTGGTCGGCAGGTATCTCGCGCAGCACGACCGGCTGGTGTCGGCGCTCGACCGGAACAACCGGCAGCTCCGCCGGGAACAGGAGATCCTCGCCGAGCGGGAACGGCTCGACGAACGGCTGCGGATCGCCCGGGACATGCACGATTCGCTCGGCCACCGGCTCAGCCTGGTGTCGGTCCAGGCGGCCGCGCTCGAGGTGGCGGAGCTGCCACCGCAGCAACAGCAGGCGGTCCGGCAGTTGGCGACCGCGACGCGCAGAGCGATGGTCGAGCTGTACGAGCTGGTGGGGGCGCTACGCGAACGGGACGAGGCACCCGCCGCGTCGACGGGGGTGCCGGCGATCGGCTGGCTGGTGGCCGAGTTCCAGGCGGCCGGGGTGTCGGTGACGCTGCGCGAACGCGGCCAGGCGCTGCCGCTGTCGACGGCGGCCGGGCAGGCGGCGTACCGGGTGGTCGAGGAGGGGCTGACCAACGCCGTCAAGCACGCCCCGGGCCAGCCGGTCACTGTCGACGTCGGCTGGGAGGACGGCACGCTGCTGCTCACCGTCGTCAATCCGCTGCCCGATCCGCCGACCCCACGCAACGACATCGGGTCGGGCCACGGCCTGACCGGGTTGAGCGAGCGGCTCCTCCCGGCCGGCGGGTTCCTGGATCACCGCCTGACCGAGGGTTCCTTCCGGCTCTACGCGATGCTGCCCTGCGTGCGGTCCGGCGTCGCGGAACAGCCGGCCGACGACGACCACCCGCTCACGGTCGGACGTTTCCGTACGGTCGCTGTCGGGTTCGCGGCCGCGGTGCTGATGTTCGTGGTCCTCCCCGCGAGCATCCTGGCGGGGGTGGGCTGAATGATCAAGGTTCTGGTCGCCGACGACGAACCCCTGATCCGGGCCGGCATCCGCACCGTGCTGGAGTCGGCGCCGGACATCACGGTCCTCGCCGAGGCGGAGAACGGCCGGGCAGCCGTGGCGGAGGCCGTCCGGCACCGCGTCGACGTCGCGCTGATCGACCTCAGGATGCCGGTGTTGGACGGACTGGGCGCGCTCGAGGAACTCGGTCGACAGGCGCCCTGGCTGCGGGTGGTGGTGCTGACCTCGTTCGGCGCGGAACCGAACGTGCTGCACGCCCTCCAGCACCGCGCGGCGGGATTCGTACTCAAGAACTGCACCCCGGACGAGTTGGTCCGCGCGGTCCGGGCGGCGCACGCCGGCGACGCCTGGCTCTCCCCCGCCGTGACCCGCCTGGTGCTGGGCATGGTCACGCCGGTGACCGCCCGGCGCCGGCAGGATGCCGGCGAGCGGCTGCGCGCGTTGACGTCGCGCGAGAGGGAGGTCGTGGGGCTGGTGGCCGAGGGCCTGTCCAACGCCGAGATCGGCCGGCGGCTGCACATGAGCGAGACCACCATCAAGACCTACGTGAGCCGGATCCTCACCAAGCTGGACTGTGCGAACCGCGTCCAGGCGGCCCTGCTGGTCCGCGACACCGAGGGCCGGTAGGTGACAGGCTGGCCGCACGGTGCCGGCCCGGCCCCCGAACCGCGGGTCCGGGCCGGCACCGTGCGAACGACGTCGGCTACAGCGCCGGTGGGGTGAACGTGCCGACGGCGCTCTCCAGCGCGGCGGCGACCCGGTACATCCGGTCGTCGGCCATCGTCGGGGCCATGACCTGCAGACCGACCGGCAGCCCGTCGGAGAGCCCGCACGGCACCGAGATGCCGGGACCGCCGTAGAGGTTGGTCGGGATGGTGAACAGGTCGGCCAGGTACATCTGGTAGGGGTCGGAGGTGCGCGCCCCGACCGGGAACGCCACGAACGGGGTGGTCGGCGAGATCAGCGCGTCGACCTGCTCGAACGCGGCGGTGAAGTCCCGGGTGATAAGGGTCCGGACCTTCTGCGCCTGCCCGTAGTAGGCGTCGTAGTAGCCCGACGAGAGCGCGTACGTGCCGATCATGATCCGGCGCTTGACCTCGGGGCCGAAGCCGACCTCGCGGGTCATCGACATGACCTCCTCCAGCGACCGGTTGCCGTCGTCGCCGACCCGCAGGCCGAACCGGACGCCGTCGAACCGGGCCAGGTTGGAGGAGCACTCGCTCGGGGCGATCAGGTAGTACGCCGGCAGGGCGTACTTGAAGTTGGGGCAGGACACCTCGACGATCTCGGCGCCCAGCTTGGTCAGCGCGTCGACCGACTCGCGGAACGCGGCCAGCACGCCCGGCTCGGCCCCCTCGCCGGTGAACTCGCTGACGATGCCGAGCCGCACGCCGGTCAGGTCGCCGGTCGCGCCCCGCTTCGCGGCGGCCACCACGTCCGGCACCGGCTGCGGGATCGAGGTGGAGTCGCGCGGGTCGTGCCCGCCGATCACCTCGTGCAGCAGCGCGGCGTCCAGCACCGTACGGGCGCAGGGGCCGGGAGTGTCCAGCGAGGAGGAGAACGCCACCAGGCCGTAGCGGGAGGTGCCGCCGTAGGTGGGCTTCGCGCCGACCGTGCCGGTGACCGCGCCGGGCTGGCGGATCGAGCCGCCGGTGTCGGAGCCGATCGCCAGGGGCGCCTCGTACGCGGCCAGCGCCGCCGCGCTGCCGCCGCCGGAGCCGCCCGGGATCCGGCTCAGGTCCCACGGGTTGTGGGTCGGCCCGTACGCCGAGTATTCCGTGGAGGAGCCCATCGCGAACTCGTCCATGTTGGTCTTGCCGAGCATCACCGTGCCGGCCTCGCGCAGCCGCCGCACGATCGTCGAGTCGTACGGCGGGCGCCAGCCCTCCAGGATCTTCGACCCGACGGTGGTCGGCACGCCCTTGGTGGTCAGCACGTCCTTGACGGCGACCGGCACGCCGGCCAGCGGGCCCAGCTCCTCGCCGGCGGCGCGGCGGGCGTCGACCTCGGCGGCGGCGGCCAGCGCGCCCTCGCTGTCGACGTGCAGGAACGCGTGCACCCGGTCGTCGACCGCGGCGATCCGGTCCAGGTGCGCCCGGGTGACCTCGACGGCGGAGGTCTCGCCGGCGGCGACGAGCCCCGCGATCTCCGTCGCGGTCAGTCTGGTCAGGTCACTCATGCCGCCGCCTCGCTTCGCTCACCGGCGCCCTGAGCGCCGCGCACACCGCGCCTGATGGTCCGCTCGCTCATGACGCCACATCCTCGTCCAGGATCCGCGGTACGCGGAACCGCTGCTCCTCGGCGTCGGGCGCGCCCGACAGCGCCTCCTCCGGGGTCAGCCCCGGCACCACGACGTCGTCCCGCAGGACGTTGGTCAGCGGCACCGAGTGCGAGGTCGGCGGGATGTCCGCCGCCGCGACCTCGCCGACCTGCGCGACCGCCTGGAGGATCACGTCGAGCTGACCGGCGAAGGTGTCCAGCTCCTCCTCCGTGACGGCGAGCCGCGACAGTCGCGCCAGGTGCGCGACCTCCTCGCGGGAGATGGCGGCCATCGGTGCCCCCTTCGTGACGATGCTGCTGGTCGGGCCGGGTGCCGCCCGCGCGACCGGTGGTGCGTGACGCGCGGTGACCGGAGCGAGTCTATTGTTCCGCCCCGGCGGCGCGTCCCCGACTCCCCCTCCGGGCGCGGCGCGCCCGACCGCGCCGCCCACCCGCGCCGCGCGCCAGGCGGTTCGGACGGGCAGGTCCCGGCGGCGACGCCGGACGCGTGCCGGCGGGGTGGTCCGGCTCAGCGGGCGTGCCGGCGGGGGATCTCGGTGTCCGGGGCGGGGGTGGGGCGGACCGGACGGTAGCGGGCCAGCCAGGCGACGAGTTCCCCGGCCGGCATGGGCCGGGCGTAGAACCAGCCCTGCGCGGCGTCGCAGCCGGCCGCGTGGAGCATCCGCCAGGTGCGCTCGTCCTCCACGCCCTCGGCGACCACGCGCAGCCCGAGCGCCTTCGCCAGCCCGATCGTCGACTGCACGATGGCCGCGTCGTCGGCGTCGTCGGCCATGCCCAGCACGAAGGAGCGGTCCACCTTCACCTCGGACAACGGCAGCCGGCGCAGGTGTTGCAGGGAGGAGTATCCGGTGCCGAAGTCGTCCAGCGCGATGCCCACGCCGATGCGGTGCAGCCGGGTGATGGTGGCCAGCACCCGGCGGGGGTCGGCCATCAGGGCGCCCTCGGTGATCTCCAGTTGCAGCCGCTGCGGCGGCACGCCGTACCGGGCGAGCCGGTCGGCGATCTGGTCGGCGATCTCGCCGGTGTGCAGGTCCCGCACGCTGACGTTGAGCGCCGCCGGCAGGCCGATCCCGGCGGCCGACCACTTGGCGAGCTGCTCCACCACGTCGTCCACCACCCGGCGGGTCAGCAGCCGCATCACCGCGCTCTGCTCGGCGACCCGGATCAGCTCCTCCGGGTCGACCATCCCCCGGCGCGGATGCCGCCAGCGAAGCAGCGCCTCCACGCCGACCACCTCACCGGTCGCGATGGCGACCTGCGGCTGGTAGTACATGGTGATCTCGCCCGCGTCGGCGGCCGGGCCCGGCTCCGCGTCGCGCCCCCGGCCGGGCCCCGGTTCCGCATCCCGCCGCCGGCCCGCGTCCTGCCGGGCCCCCCGCCGGCCCGCCGGGTCGCCGTCGCCGGGCGTGCCCTGCCGGCGTACACCGACGCCGGTCTCCCCGGCCGCGCGCGCGGACCGCTCGCGGCGGGCGGGCCCGTCGCCCCGGTCCGGGCCGGCCTCGCCGACAGCGGTACGGCGGCGGATCGGGTCGGCGGCGGTGACGATCTGGTTGATCAGCTCGTCGGCGTGCGGCGGCCCGGTCCGCTGCCGGCGGCGGCGCAACCGCCACCGGCCGGACCCGGCGTCCGGGCGCAGTCCGGTCGGGTCGGCCGGCAGCTCGGCGCCGTCCCCGCCGCGCGCGCCCACCGCCGCCGTGGCCGCCACCACTGCGCCACCACCCACGCCGGGGAGGTCACCGCCAGCGTCGGCCGGGACCTCACCGGCACCGGCCGTACCGGCCACCGCCGGGCCGACCGCCTGCCCCGGCCGGCCTGCCTCCAGGACCCGGCGCAGGTCCGCGAGGAGGCCCAGCCGCTCGGCCGAGTTGTGGTCGGACTCGGCCGTGTAGACCGCCACGGTGTCGTTGCGGTGCTTGGCGTCGTACATCGCCACGTCGGCGTGGCGCATCAGGGTCGCGAAGTCCTCGCCGTGCTCGGGGAAGATCGCGACGCCGATGGAGCCGCCCACGTCGAGCGGCAGCCCGTCCAGGGAGACCGGTTCGGCCAGGGCGCGGACCACCCGGTCGGCGAGGTCCCGGGCCTCGCCGGCGTCGGTCAGCCCGGTCATCACGATGGCGAACTCGTCGCCGCCCAGCCGCGCCACCATGTCGTCCCCGACCACCGTGGTCAGTCGGGCGCTCACCTCGACCAGCAGCCGGTCGCCGACCGCGTGCCCGAGGGCGTCGTTGACGTTCTTGAACCGGTCGAGGTCGATCAGCAGCAGCGCCAGACGGGCGCCCGGCTCGCCGCGGGCCGCCCGTTCGGCGTGCAGGTGCACCCGCTCGCCGACCTCGGCCAGCAGCGCCTTGCGGTTGGGCAGGCCGGTGAGCGGGTCGAGGGAGGCGAGCTGCTGCTGCTCCACGCTGAGCCGGGCCATCCGGTAGACGGCGAACAGCGGCACCAGCACCAGCGGGATCAGCGCCGCGCTGGCCCGCGCCGCGGCGACCAGCACCGGGGCGAGCAGCAGCAGGGAACCGGTGGAGAGCAGTTCGAAGCCCAGCCCCTGCCGCAGGCTGGGCCACCAGCGGTCGCCGAAGCGCAGCCGGACGGCCGCGCTGACCAGCGCGTAGTTGACGGCGAACCAGGCCAGCGTCGCGCCACCCACCGCCGCCACGTCCGTCCAGCTCAGCATGCCCCCGTCGAAGATGCCACCGGGCCCGAGCCAGGTGACCGCGTACGCGGCGGCCAGGGCGCAGGCGTACTGGCCGGCGTTGAAGGCCGTCCGCCAGGGGGCGTGCCCCATCCGCCAGCCGGACACGACGACGGCCACCGCCTGCACGGCGACGGCCGGGCCGAGCCCCCAGCCGAGCAGGATCGCGAAGGTGAAGCAGGTGGACGGGAAGACCGCCGAGGTCTGCCGGCGGCCGGGCGGCACGAACGGGCGCGCGTCGCAGCCGACCGCGAGGGCCGCCATCACCCAGAACGCCGCCGGCAGCTCCGGCAGCGCGTCCGGAAGGGCGAGCAGCGGGCGTACGCAGACCAGCACGGCCAGCGCGACCACCGAACCGACGAACGCGAAGAAGGGTCGCCCCCGGTCGGGCGGAACGGAGTTTCGCAGGTCGGCGGCCTCCATCACACCTCCCGAGGGCTCGGTCCACGAGGGCGTGACCCGCTGCACGCCGTGTCGTCAATGAAACGCCCTTGACGGCGCAATGCCCGACACGACAGTCGCGAATCGGTCGTAGTCGTAATTAAGTTGGTATCCGGGCCGCTTCCCCCCGCCGCGCGCGTCGTCAGGACTCGATGCGGGCGACCTCCCGGGCCGCGTCCGGGCCCGTGTCCAGCAGCGTCCGGAATCCCTCCTCGTCGAGGACGGGCACCTTGAGGCTGGCCGCCTTGTCGGCCTTCGAACCCGGGTTGTCGCCCACCACGACGAAGGAGGTCTTCTTGGAGACCGAGCCGCTCACCTTGCCGCCCCGGCCCTGGATCTCCTCGGCGGCCTGGTCGCGGCTGAACCCGGCGAGCGTCCCGGTCACCACCACGGTGATCCCCTCCAGCGGGCGCTGCCCCTCGTCGACCGCCTCCTCGGCCATCCGTACGCCGGCCTCGGCCCACTTGCGGACCACGTCGCGGTGCCAGTCGACGGCGAACCACTCCCGGATGCTCGCCGCGATGGTCGGGCCCACGCCGTCGACCGCGGCGAGCTCCTCCTCGCTGGCCTTGTCGATCGCCTCGACGGAGCGGAAGTGCCGGGCGAGCGCCCGCGCGGCGGTCGGCCCGACGTGCCGGATGGAGAGCCCCGCCAGCACCCGCCACAGGTCGCGCTCCTTGGCCACGGCGAGGTTGTCGAGCAGCTTGGCCGCGTTGCTGCCGAGGCTGCCGTCCTTGTTGACGAAGAAGGGCGACCGGGCGAGCTGCTCGGCGTCGAGGGCGAACAGGTCGCCCTCGTCGGTGATGATCTGGCCGTCGAGCAGCGCCGCGGCGCTCTTGTAGCCGAGCGCCTCGATGTCGAACACCTTGCGGCTGGCGAGGTGGAAGACCCGCTCCCGCAGCTGACCGGGGCAGGTGCGGGAGTTGGGGCAGCGGATGTCGACGTCGCCCTCCTTGGCCGGCGCAAGCGGCGAGCCGCAGGCCGGGCAGGTGGTGGGCATGACGAACGGCCGGGCGTCGGCGGGGCGCAGGTCGACCACCGGGCCGAGCACCTCCGGGATCACGTCGCCGGCCTTGCGCAGCACCACCGTGTCGCCGATCAGCACGCCCTTGCGCTCGACCTCCCGGGCGTTGTGCAGGGTGGCGTACGCGACGGTGGAGCCGGCCACCTTCACCGGTTCGAGCAGGGCCCGGGGGGTGACCCGGCCCGTACGCCCCACCTCGACGTCGATGTCGAGCAGCTTGGTGGTCACCTCCTCCGGCGGGTATTTGAAGGCGATCGCCCAGCGCGGCGCCCGGCTGGTCGAACCGAGCCGGCCCTGGATCGCGACCGGGTCCACCTTGACGACCACGCCGTCGATCTCGTGCTCGACGTCGTGCCGGTGCTCGGCGTAGTGGGCGATGTATTCCGCGACGCCGGCCAGGTCGGGCACCACGCGCCAACGGTCGCTGGTCGGCAGCCCCCACGCCTTCAGGGCCGCGTAGGACTCTGACTGGGCGGTCGGCTGGAAGCCGCGGCGGGCGCCGATGCCGTGCACCACCAGGCGCAGCGGGCGGGACGCGGTGATCCGCGGATCCTTCTGGCGCAGGCTTCCGGCGGCGGCGTTGCGCGGGTTGGCGAACGGGGCCCTGCCCTGCTCGACCAGCCCCGCGTTGAGGTCGGCGAAGGCCGCCACCGGGAAGTAGATCTCGCCTCGGACCTCGACGAACTCCGGCACGTCGGGGAACTCGTCCGACGGCGTCAGTCGGCCCGGGACGTCGCGGATGCTGCGCACGTTGGCGGTGACGTCCTCGCCGGTGCGGCCGTCGCCCCGGGTCGCCGCCCGGACCAGCCGCCCGCGCTCGTAGGTGAGGTTGATCGCCAGCCCGTCGACCTTCAGCTCGCACAGGTAGGGCACCGGCCCGCCCGCGTCCCGCTCGACCCGCTCGGCCCAGGCCGCCAGCTCCTCGTCGGCGAAGGCGTTGTCGAGCGAGAACATCCGCTCGGCGTGGGTGACCGGGGTGAAGTCGGTGGAGAAGGTGCCGCCGACCCGCTGGGTCGGCGACTCGGGGGTGCGCAACCCCGGGAACTGCTCCTCCAGCGCCTCCAGCTCCCGCAGCTGACGGTCGAACTCGGCGTCGGAGACGGTCGGCGCGTCCAGCACGTAGTAGCGGTACTGGTGCTCCGTCAGCTCCTGGCTGAGCGTGGCGTGCCGGTCCCGCGCCTCTGGGGTCGGCTCGGCGCCGGCCGCCGCCTCCTGCGCCGGAGTGACCTGCTGAGGGGTGGGTTCCTCGGACACCGTGCGACCTCCCGTGTTTCCGCTACCCCGGCACCGTAGCGGGCCGGTCGGACAATCCGCCGGCCACCCGCCGCGCCCGAGCGGCGACCCCGCCGCCGACGTGCGAGGATCGCCGGACGGCGGGGCACGGCCGGGGCGGCCCGCCGCGCCCACTGGCGAGACGGGGGTACGGATGCCCGAATGGCTGCTCTGGGCGGCGGCGGTCGTGCTGGCCGTCGCGGCGGGCTGGGCGTGGAGCGAGTGGCGACGCGGCGCCCGTGGCGGCGCCCGTGGCGGCGCCCCGCGCCGGCCGGAGCGACCGCGCACCCGGCCGGGCCGGGGCCCGGCGTCCCGGGGCGGCCCGGGCCGGTCCTCCGCGCCGCCCCGGCCGCGTACCGCCGAGCGGGCGCCCGCCGACGCGCCGCGCCCGGGCGACATCTGGTGGGCCGAGGTCCCGTACGCCGACGGCACCGGCTCGAAGGTGCGGCCGTGCCTGGTGCTGCGGGCCGACGCGCGGGGCGCCGACGTCCTGAAGATCACGAGCCAGGACAAGAGCGCCCGGGACGACCACGTGCGCATCCCGACCCGGGAGTGGGACCCGGACGCCGACCACGACAGCTTCCTCGACCTGGCCGAGCCGGTCCACGTCCCGCTGGCCGACTTCGCCCGCCGCGCCGGCGCCTGCGACCCCGCCCTGTGGCGGCGCGTGCGCCGGCTGCCCCACCTCCCCGGCGCCTGACCCGCCGCGGGGCCACGCGGGGACGCGGGTCCGCCCGGGTGCCGACCGCCCGCGGAGCGCACAGGCGGGTGCCCCGCCGCCGACGTCACGACCAGCGGCGCAAGTGGCAGCGCCGCCAGCAGCGGCACCGTCGACTTCAGCAGGCCCGGCCCCCCATGCCGGCGGCCGGCGGTCGGTCCCAGGCGTGGGCGAGGGCGCCGAGCTGGTCGGCGTACTCGATGCGGGCGGACCAGGCGGCGGGCCAGGCCGGCATCCCCAGGGCCGCGCCGACGAAGGCGCCGGCCAGCGCGGCGATCGAGTCGGAGTCGCCGGCGGTGGTGGCGCCCCGGGCCAGCGCGGCGACCGGGTCGTCGGCGTGCCGGATCGCGCAGAACAGGGCGGTGGCCAGCGCCTCCTCGGCGATCCAGCCCTCCCCCGTGTGCCGGCACGGGTCGCCGCCGTCGTCGGGGCCGGCGAGCGCGGCGTCGAGGCGGCCGAGGACGGCCAGGCACTCGTCCCAGCCGCGCGCGATGAAGTCCTGCGGCGTGTCCACCCCCGGGCGCTGCCAGAGGTCGCCGAGCCAGTCGGCGCGGTAGACCCGCCGCTGGCCGCGCGCCCGGTCCGTGAGCAGCCGCGGCAGCTCCGCCGGCGTCGCGCCGTCGCGCAGCAGCCGCACGGCGTACGCGGTCAGCTCGCTGGCCGCCAGGCCGGTCGGGTGGCCGTGGGTGAGGCCCGCCTGGAGCTGGGCCAGCCCGGCGAGCGTGTCCAGGTCGACGTCGACCAGGCCGACCGGGGTGACCCGCATGTTGGCCCCGCAGCCCTTGGACCCGGCGACCGTCGCGTCCTGCCAGCGGACGCCCCGCCCGAGTTCCGCGCAGGCGCGCAGGCAGGTCATCCCCGGCGCCCGGTTGTTCTCCGGGCTGGCCGCCCAGTCGAGGAAGCGTCGCCGCAGCAGCGGCTCGACGGCCTCGGGCGTGAGCGTCGGGGCGTCGTGCAGCGCCCAGCCGACGGCCAGCGCCATCTGGGTGTCGTCGGTCACCAGCGCCGGGTCGCCGTCGAGCTCGCGCGGCCCGGCCGGACCGTGGCGGCGGACGATCTCGGCGACGGTCAGGAACTCGGTCGGCTTGCCCAGCGCGTCACCGTAGGCGAGGCCGAAGAGGGAGCCGGCGGCCCGGCGGAGCGAGGTGTCGATCATTCCCGCGATCATGCCGCCCGGGCGCAACCCGCACCAGCGCGGCGGACCGGCGGAAGATCAGTCGGAGAACACCAGGCAGAACGGATGACCGGCGGGGTCGGCGTAGACCCGGAAGCCGTCGCCCTGACCGGGCAGCCGCCGGGCGCCGAGCGCCAGCGCCCGCTTCTCGGCCTCCTCCACGTCCTCGACCTGCACGTCGAGGTGGAACTGCTGGGGGCGCGCCGGGTCGGGCCAGGACGGCGGACGCAGGTCGAGCGCCCGCTGGAAGGCGAGCCGGTGCCCCGAGCCGGCGAGCACCACCCAGCCGTCGTCGCTGGCGCCGGGGTCGAGGGGCAGGCCCAGCAGCTCCGAGTAGAAGTCGGCCAGTGCCCGGGGGTCGGGGCAGTCGATGACGACGGTGCGAAGCTGTCCGATCATGCCGATCATCTGCCCCGCCCGTACGACGGGAAACCTCAGTCCTCGGCGAGCCGCCGCCCGGCGTCCCGGCAGGCGGCGAGCACCGCGCGGGCGTACTGCGGGGTGGCGCCGGCGAGGCCGCAGGCCGGGGTGACCACCACCTGCTCGGCCAGTTGCCGGCGCGGGAAGCCGAGGCGGTCCCAGAGCCGGCGTACCCGGTCGGCGACCTGCGCGGAGGTGGGCGCGCGACCCGGGGCCGGCGGGCGGGTGGGGGCGGCGCCGGCCAGCAGGCCGAGCCCGGCGTCGATCGCCTCGCCCAGCGGGTCGAGGTCGGTGACGAGGTCGAGGTCCAGGGCCACGCCGGCGGCGCCGGCCGACCGGATCAGCTCCACCGGAACGTCCGGCGCGCAGCAGTGCACCACGACCGGCACCCCGGCCGCCTCGACGACAGTGCGCAGCAGCGAGGCGGCGGTGCCCGGCTCCATCGCCCGGTACGCGCCGAACCCGCTCTCGGTGGGCACCCGGCCGGCGAGGACCGTCGGCAGCGACGGCTCGTCGAGCTGGAGCAGCACGGTGGCGCGCGGCAGCCGGCGGGCGACCGCCGCCACGTGTCCGCGCAGCCCTTCCGCGAGCGAGCCGGTGAGGTCCCGCACCGCGCCGGGGTCGCGCAGCATCCGGCCCCCGATCGGCAGCTCCAGGGACGCTGCCAGGGTGAGCGGGCCGCCGGCCTGGACCTTGACCGGCCCCGCGTACTCCTCGGCCTGCTCGGCGAGCTGGTCGAGGTCGCGTTCCATCAGGTCGCGGGCGCGGCGCAGGTCCCGCCCGGGGCGCGGCGCGACCCGCCACCGGGCGGCGTACAGCTCCACCGGCAGCTCGACCAGCAGGCCGGCGGTGCGGCCGATCAGGTCCGCGCCGGGACCGCGGGCCGGCAGCTCCGGCAGGTGGGGCAGCGCGGGAAGCTCGCCGAGGACGATCCGCTGCGCCTCCGCGATGTCGGTGCCGGGCAGGGAACCGATGCCGGTCGCCGCGCCGGCCGGCCAGGGCCACGCCTGATCTGTCACGGCCGAAGACTAACCGGCGCCCGGACGGCCGGAACGCTCAGCCGGCGATCGTCACGGAGCCGGGCACGACGTCACCGCCCGGGTCGGGGGCCGACAGGCGACGACCGCTCAGCCGGCGATCGTGGCCGAGCCGAGCACGACGTCACCGCCCGGGTCGGGCCGGTAGGCGACGATCGCCTGACCGGCGGCGACGCCGCGCACCGGGCGGCGCAGCTCGGCGCGGAGCCCGTCGGCGGTCAGCTCGACGGTCGCCGGCACCACGTCGCCGTGCGCGCGCAACTGCACCTCGCACTCCAGCGGCCCGTCCGGGCGGGGGCCGCCCGTCCACACCGGGCGCTCGGCGCGTACCCGGGAGACCTCCAACGCCTCGGCCGGACCGACCGTCACGGTGTTGGTCTTCGGCGTGATCGAGAGCACGTACCGGGGGCGGCCGTCCGGCGCGGGCCGGTCCAGGTGCAGGCCGCGCCGCTGCCCGACCGTGTACGCGTACGCCCCGGTGTGGCTGCCCACCACGGCCCCGGTGGCCGCGTCCACCACCTCGCCGGGGGCCTCGCCGAGCCATTGGGCGAGGAAGCCGCGCGTGTCGCCGTCGGCGATGAAGCAGATGTCGTGCGAGTCGGGCTTGTCGGCCACCGCCAGTCCCCGCCGGGCGGCCTCCTCGCGGACCTGCGCCTTCGTCGAGTCGCCGAGCGGGAACATCGACCGGTCCAACTGCTCGCGGGTGAGGACCGCGAGCACGTACGACTGGTCCTTGGCCTCGTCGACGCTGCGGCGCAGCAGCCCGTCGGCGCCGAGCCGGGCGTGGTGGCCGGTGACCACGGCGTCGAAGCCCAGGGCCACGGCCCGGTCCAGCACCGCGGCAAACTTGATCTTCTCGTTGCAGCGCAGGCAGGGATTCGGCGTACGGCCGGCCGCGTACTCGGCGACGAAGTCGTCCACCACGTCGGCGTGGAAGCGGTCGGCCATGTCCCAGACGTAGAACGGGATGCCGATGACGTCGGCGGCCCGGCGCGCGTCGCGGGAGTCCTCCAGGGTGCAGCAGCCGCGCGCCCCGGTGCGGTACGTCTGCGGATTGCGCGCCAGCGCCAGGTGCACGCCGGTCACGTCGTGCCCCGCCGCCACGGCCCGCGCCGCCGCGACCGCCGAGTCGACCCCGCCCGACATCGCCGCCAACACCCTCACCGGCCCACTCCCTTCACCCCACCGAGCCTATCCCCGCCCCCACCCACCCGACCTCCCCCGCCCCCGCGCCCCGCCCGCCCCGCGCCCCTGCGGGCGAACAGAGCGGCGATCTTGCACTTCTGCCCCGACAAAAGGCGTGAATGCCGCGATCCGGGGGCCGAAAGTGCAAGATCGCGGCAGAGAGGGGGCGGGCGGGGCGGGGTGGGTCAGCGGGGGGTGCGGAGGGCGGCGGCGCGGCGGGCGCGTTCGACGGTGGCGGGGAGGGCCGCGATGAGGGCGTCGACGTCGGCGGGGGTGCTGGTGTGGCCGAGGGTGAAGCGCAGCGAGGAACGGGCGCGGTCGTCGTCGGCGCCCATCGCCAGCAGGACGTGCGACGGCTGGGCCACCCCTGCGGAGCAGGCCGAGCCGGTCGAGCAGGCGATCCCCTGGGCGTCGAGCAGGAGCAGCAGGGCGTCGCCCTCGCAGCCGGGGAAGGAGAAGTGCGCGTTGCCCGGCAGCCGGTCGGTCGGGTCGCCGTTGAAGATCACCTCGGGCACCGCGTGCCGGACCCGCTCGACCAGGTCGTCGCGGAGCGCCGCGATCCGGGCCGCGTACTCCTGCTGGCCCTTGACCGCCGCCTCCACGGCGACGGCGAAGGCGACGATGCCGGCGGTGTCGAGGGTGCCCGAGCGCACGTCGCGCTCCTGGCCGCCGCCGTGCAGCAGCGGGGTGGCCGGCACGTCGCGGGCGAGCACCAGCGCGCCCACCCCGGTCGGCCCGCCGAGCTTGTGCCCGGTCACGGTCAGCGCGGCGACGCCGCTCGCGGCGAAGTCGACCGGGACCTGCCCGACCGCCTGGATCGCGTCGGTGTGGAACGGCACCCCGTGCTCGGCGGCGACGGCGGCCAGCTCGGCGACCGGCTGCACGGTGCCCACCTCGTTGTTGGCCCACATCGCGGTCACCACCGCGACCCGGTCGCCGTGGGCGGCCAGCTCGGCGCGCAGCTCGTCGGGGCTGAGGCGGCCGGCGGCGTCCACCGGGAGCCAACCCACCCGGGCGCCCTCGTGGTCGACCAGCCAGTCCACCGCGTCGAGCACCGCGTGGTGCTCGACCGCGCTGGAGACCACCCGGTCCCGCCGCGTGTCGGCCCCGCGCCGGGCCCAGAAGATGCCCTTGACCGCGAGGTTGTCGCTCTCGGTCCCGCCGCCGGTGAAGACGACCTCGGAGGGCCGGGCGCCCAGCGCGGCGGCCACCCGCTCCCGGGACTCCTCCACCCGCCGCCGGGCCCGGCGGCCGGCGGCGTGCAGCGACGACGGGTTGCCGACCTCGCGGGCGGCGGCGACGTACGCCTCCAGTGCCTCGTCGAGCATCGGAGTCGTCGCCGCGTGATCCAGGTAAGCCATCACCGCTCAGCCTACGGGCGGATCGTGGCGGGCCGGATGCCGGAGTGCCCCTGCCACGACCTCGCGTGCCGGAACCGGGCGGGGAGGACGTTCCTCCCCGCCCGGCGCGCGGGCCCGGTCGGGGTTCCGGGTCCGGTCGGGCGCGGGCGCCCACGGGTGGTGCCGATCGGGCCGGAGCGGCCGGTCGCCAGCCGGCCGGTCGGCGGGGCCCCGGCCGGTCAGGCGGGCACCGCCGTCACGACGATGTTGTCGCGGTACTTGCGGGCCTTCGCGTCGAACGGCCCGCCGCAGGTGATCAGGGTCAGCCGCGGCTTGCCGTCGCGGGCGAAGTAACGCTCCAGCGGGATCCTGGTCTTGTCGTACTCCTCCCGGGCGACGACCCGGTACCGCCGGGCCTTGCCGTCGCCGCCGGTGGCGGTGATGGTGTCGCCCTCGTCGAGCTCCCGCAGGCGGTAGAAGGCGCCCCTGCCCTGCGTGGCGCTGTCCACGTGGCCGGCGACGACCACCGAGCCGGCGTCCGCCTCCAGGCCCGGCCCGTACCGGTACCAGCCGATCTGGTCGACGCTGGGCGGCACCTCGAACTCGTTGGTGCGCTCGTTGATGCCGACCGCGTTCACCGTGGCGGTGACGTCGATCGCCGGGATCGCCAGCCGTACCGGCGGGACGGTCTTCGTGCCGGCCGGCAGGTCGCCCGGGGCGACCGGGACCGAGGCGGCGTCGCCGACGGTGACCGACGGGGCGGGCGTGGCGCTGGCCAGGGCCGCCGCCTCGTCGGCGCCGACGTCCTCGGCCGGCCGGGAGCCGCAGGCGACCACGGTGGCGACGGTGAGCGCGGCGGCGCCGGCGGCCATGGCCGCCAGCGCCCCGCGGTGGCGCACCGTCACCTGCGACCGGTCCGGGCGGTGGCCACCCGGGCCCCGCCGCCGACCAGCAGGAGCGCGCCGGCGCCGGTCAGCACGTACCACCAGGTGTCCACGCCGGTGCCGGCCTGGCCGCCGTCGCCGCTGGGCACCCCGGCCGGGGCCGAGTGCAGGCCGGTGATGGTCTGCGCCACGACGCCGAGGTTCTTCGCGTCCGCCGACCCGATGGCGTACACGATCGTCGCGGTGCCTTCCTTCAGGTCGAGGTCCGCCGGGCCGATCGCCACGGTGTCGGTGCCGGCGAGCACCACGTCGGCCTTGACGGCGCCCGCGTCGACGTCGCCCTTGGCCTCGTTCGGGTTGGTGAGGTCCTCGAAGACCGGGGTTCCGCCGGCGCGCACGTCCACCGCCGGTGCGGCCGCGGTGTGCCGGACGATCAGCCGGGCCTTGCCGGCGGCGACCTTGCCGGTGTCGTTGACGAACGGCGTGATCTTCGGCTTGCCGGCGGCGTCGAGGTGCGCGGCGATGCTGATGTTCGCCCCGCCCGGCACGGCGGCGTCGTCCACGGTGAGGATCGCCTGGGCCACCGGCTCGCCGGGCCTGGTCAGGGCGATGTCGTACGCGCCCTCCTCCAGGTTCAGCGGGCCGGCCACGTCGCCGGGCTTGAAGTTGTCCAGCGTCTTCTCACCGTTGACGTACACGTCGACCGGGGTGTCCGGGATGCCGTGCACCACGGAGACCTTGGACGTGGCGGCGTACGCGGGGGTGGCGGCGAGGGCGCCGACTCCGACGAACGTGAGCGCGGCGACCGCGCCACCCGCGGCGACCCGGCGGAAGTACGAGAGCTCCATGTCTGCCTCCTGGTGATTGGTACTGGTTCGTCAGGAACGGTGTGCAGAACGGGTTACGCCGGGTTCGCCGCCGCCGGATGCGCCCGGAGGCAGTTTCTTTTTCTTCGCCGGTTCCGCATCCGGGTGCCGCCCGCCGAGCGAAGAGCAGGCGAGGACACCCGACGGGAAAGGTGGGGCGATGGCTGTGGGAGCTACAGTCGGGCATGCCCCATGGAAGGCGAGCCGGCCCGTGACGACGTCGCCAGAGCCGGCGCCACCCGACGACCTGGCCCTCCGCTTCCGCGCCGGCGACGAGCTGGCGCTGCGGGAGGCGTACGACCGCTACGGCCGGGCGGTGCTCCATCTGGCCGTGAGCACGCTGGCCAACCGCAGCGACGCGGAGGACGTGACCCAGGCGACCTTCGTCGCCGCCTGGCTGGGGCGGGACACCTTCGACCCGGCCAAGGGGTCGCTCGTCGGCTGGCTGCTCGGCATCGGCCGGCGCAAGGTGATCGACCGGCTACGGGCGTCGGCCCGGGAGACCCGGGTGGTCGAGACGGTCCGGCAGCTGCCGGAGCCGCGGCCGGCCGGCCCGGATCCGGACGCGGTGGTCGACCGGCTGGTGGTCGCCGACGAACTGGCCCGGCTCCCCGACGACCAGCGGCGGATGCTGGAGCTGGCGTTCTTCGACGACCTCACCCACCAGCAGATAGCAACGGTGACCGGGGTGCCGCTCGGCACGGTGAAGAGTCACATCCGGCGCGGCATGGCGAGTCTGAAACGCAGATGGGAGGTGGACGGTGTCGCACCTGGACCACGACCGGCTGGTCTTCCTGGCGCTCGGTGAGAGCGCGGCGGACGCCGGGGAGAGCACCCACCTCGACACCTGCGAGCACTGCCGGGCGGAGCTGGGCACCCTCCGGCACGTGGCCGGCCTCGGCGTCGGCACCCAGGGTCTGCAGGCCCTGCCCGACCCGCCGGAACACGTCTGGCAGGGCATCGTGGCGGAGATCCGCGCCGCGGAGGCACTGCCCTCGCTGGCCGGCCCCCGTGCGCCGCACCCGGCGGAGGACGCCGACGTGGTGGAGCGGAACGACCGTGCGGAGATCCGCGCCGCGGAGGCACTGCCGTCGCTGGCCGGCCCCCGTGCGCCGCACCCGGCGGAGGACGCCGACGCGGTGGAGCGGAACGACCGTGGCCAGGCCCGCCGCGAGGGCGACGACGGGCCGGCCGCCCCGCAGCGCACGGGCACCGTCCTGGCGCCGCCGCACCGACGCGGCCGCTGGTCGCGCTGGGCGGTGACCGCCGGGACCGCGGTGGCCGCCGCCGTCCTCGGCGTGGTCGGCACGCTCGCCGTGGTCGGTCCGTCCGAGCCGGGCCCGGCACCGACCCCGCAGCGGGCGGTGCTGGCCAGCGCCCCGCTGAAGGCGTACGGCTCGACGCCGCCGGACGCCAACGGCGAGGCCCGGGTGTTCGACGACGGCAGGCTGCACCTGCACGTGACGAATCTCCCGGACGTCGCGGGGTACTACGAGGTCTGGCTCATCAACCCGCGCGACATGAAGATGTTCTCGGTCGGTGTGCTCGGCGACGAACCGGACGAGCTGCTGCCGTTGCCACCGAACGTCGACCTTCAGGCATACTCGGTTGTCGACGTTTCCGCCGAGGCGTACGACAACAACACGGCCCACTCCGGCAAGAGCCTGCTGAGGGGCTCCCTGACGGGCTGATCGGCGGGCCGGCTCAGCTCCCCGGCCCGCCGATCAGCTCCCCACCCGGCGGCACGGCCGCCGGCCCGGCGACTCAGCCGAGCCGGCGGCCGAACCGGCCGAACCGCTTGTCGAGCGCCACGATGGCGGAGACGACGACGGCGATCCCCAGGATCCGCAGCCACGCCTCCCCGCCGATGGGCGCCGTCCGGAACAGGTCGTTCATCGCCGGCAGGTAGGTCAGGGCGAGCTGACCGAGTGCCTGCGCCAGCACCCCGACGATCAGCCAGCCGTTGCTGAACAGGCCGAGCCGCCACGGCGACCGGGTCAGCGACCGGCAGCTGAACAGGTAGAACGCCATCACGGTGACGAAGAGGTTGACCGCGGCCGTCCGCGCCTGCGCCAAACTCGCCCCGCCGTCCAGCTCCCACTCGAACAGCCACCAGGCGCCCACCACCAGCAGCGCGGAGACGAGCAGGACGCGGACGACGAGCGCGACGGTGAGCAGGGGCTGTCTCGGGTCGCGGGGCGGCCGGTCCATGATTTCGGGCTCCTTGGGCTCGAAGGCGAGCGTCAGGCCGAGGAGGACCGCCGTGGTCATGTTGATCCAGAGGATCTGGCTGGGCAGGATCGGCAGCGCCGAACCGAGCATGATCGCGACGAGGATGACCAGTCCTTCCGCCGCGTTGGTGGGCAGCGTCCAGGTGATGAACTTGGTCAGGTTGGCGAAGACGCCCCGCCCCTCCGACACGGCGGACTCGATGGTGGCGAAGTCGTCGTCGGTGAGCACGACGTCGGCGGCCTCCTTGGCCACCTCCGTGCCGCTGCGCCCCATCGCGACGCCGATGTTCGCCTGACGCAACGCCGGGGCGTCGTTGACGCCGTCCCCGGTCATCGCCACCACCTGGCCGTCGGCCTGCAACGCCTCCACCAGCCGCAGCTTCTGCTCGGGCGAGACGCGGGCGAAGACCGACGCCTGCCGCACCGCCGCGGGCAGCTCCCCGGGGGGCAGCGCCGCCAGGTCGGCGCCGGTCAGCACGTCGCCCGGGCCGGGGGCGGTACGCAGCAGCCCGAGGCGGGCGGCGATGGCGGTGGCGGTGGCCAGGTGGTCCCCGGTGATCATCTTGACGTCGATGCCAGCCCGGTGGCAGGACTCGACGGCCGCGGCGGCGGCGGCCCGGGGCGGGTCGAGCATCGCGTGCAACCCGGTGAAGACGAGGGTGCCGGCCAGTTCCTCCTCGACGAGCCCGCCGGTCGGGCCGGCCGGCCGCATCGCCGTGGCGAGCACCCGCAGCCCTTCGGCGGCCAGCTCGTGGGCGGCGGCCAGCACGGCGGCGGCGTCCAGCGGCCCGGTGGAGCCGTCGGCGCGCAGCGCCGCGCCGGACCATTCGACGACCCGTTCCACCGCCCCCTTGACGAGCACCACCCGCCCGCCGTCGCGCCGGTCGTGCAGGGTCGCCATGTACTGCCGTTCGGAGGTGAACGGGACGCAGTCCACCCGGGGCAGCTCGGCGGCGACCTCGTGCGCGTGCAGCCCCACCTTGGCGCCCACCACCAGCATCGCCCCCTCGGTGGGGTCGCCCAGCACCGCCCAGCGGCCGTCCTGCTCGTCGAGGCGGGCGTCGTTGCAGCCGACGCCGGCCAGCAGCGACCAGCGCAGCGGGCCGGCCTCCCCGGTCGGCGCCGGGCCGCCCTCGGCGTCCCGGATGTCGCCGCTCGGGGCGTAGCCGGCCCCGCTGACCTGGTAGCGGCCCTGCGGGGTCCAGAGCAGCTGGACCGTCATCTGGTTCTCGGTGAGGGTGCCGGTCTTGTCGGTGCAGATCACCGTGGTGCTGCCCAGCGTCTCGACCGCCGGCAGCCGCCGGATCACCGCCCGGCGGCGGGCCATCCGGGACACCCCGATCGCCAGGGTGATCGTCACCGCGGCGGGCAGTCCCTCCGGGATCGCGCCCACGGCCAGCGCCACGGCGGCGGTGAACGTCTGCCCGGCGTTCTCACCCCGGGCCACGCCGACGGCGAAGGTCACCGCGGCCAGGAACAGGATCGCCACGGTGAGCAGCCGGCTGAACCGGGCCAGCTTCACCGTCAGCGGCGTGTCCAGCACCCGCGCGCCGCCGACCAGCCGGTGGATCCGGCCGAGTTCGGTCTCCGCGCCGGTGGCGACCGCGACGCCGACGGCTGTGCCGCCGGTGAGCAGGGTGCCGGAGTAGAGCAGGTTGCGGCGGTCCGCCACCGGCGTCTCCGCCGGCACGACCACCTCGTCCTTGCGTACGGGCAGCGACTCGCCGGTCAGCGCGGACTCGTCGGCCCGCAACTCGGCGGCGCGGACCAGCCGCAGGTCGGCGGGGACCTTCTCCCCCGCCTCCACCAGCACGAGGTCGCCGGGGACCACGTCGTCCGACGGCACCCGGCGCTGCCGACCGGCGCGCAGCACCCGCGCCTCGGTACGCACCATCGCCCGCAGGGCGTCCAGCGCCGCCTCGGCCCGGGACTCCTGGAGGAAGCCGACGACGGCGTTGACCAGCACCACCCCGAAGATCACCGCCGAGTCGACGTACTCGGCGAGCAGGAGGGTCACCACGCCGGCGGCGACCAGCACGTAGATCAGCGGGTTGTGGAACTGCCGCAGCAGGCGGCGGAGCACCCCGCCCCCGGCCGCGCTGGGCAGCACGTTGGGCCCGTAGCGCGTCAGCCGGGCCGCGGCCTCCTCGTCGGTCAGCCCGCGCTCGGTGTCGGTCTCGAGCAGCAGCACGACCTCGTGCGCGGCGAGGGCGTGGTGGCCGCCCTCGGGCGCGGCGGGCGCGTGGTGGTCGCCCGCGGGCGTCCTGGCCGGCATGGGCACACTCCTGTTCGCGAGGCGGCGCGCGGATACCCGGGAAGAACCTCCATCGTCGCAGAGCGGCAACGGGCCGCGGGGCGTTCCGCCGCCCGCGGTCCCGGCACGGCGAGGGCCGGGAACCTCGCGTTCCCGGCCCTCGTTCGGGCGTGAGCGTCAGCTCACTTGCGCTTGCGGATCTCCTCGGCGGCCTGCGGGACGACCTTGAACAGGTCACCCACCACGCCGAAGTCGGCCAGCTCGAAGATCGGCGCCTCGCCGTCCTTGTTGACAGCGACGATGGTCTTCGAGGTCTGCATGCCGGCCCGGTGCTGGATGGCGCCGGAGATGCCGAGCGCGACGTAGAGCTGCGGGGAGACGGTCTTGCCGGTCTGGCCCACCTGGAACTGGTGCGGGTAGAAGCCGGAGTCGACGGCCGCGCGGGACGCGCCGACGGCGCCGCCGAGCAGGTCGGCCAGCTCCTCGACCAGCTTGAAGTTGTCGGCGTTGCCGACGCCGCGACCGCCGGAGACGACCACGCCGGCCTCGGTGAGCTCGGGGCGCGAGCCCTTCTGCTCGGCGACCCGGTCGACGACCTTGGCCAGCTTGTCGGTGTCGGCGACCGACACGGTGAGCTGCTCGACGGCCGGGGTGGCCGCAGCCGGGGTCGGGTTGACCGAGTTCGGCCGGACGGTGACCAGCGGCAGGCCGCGGGTGACCTTGGACTTGACGATCGTGGAGCCGGCGAAGGCCACCTGGGTGGCGGTGCCGTCGGCCGCCAGGCCGACCACGTCGGTCAGGATGCCGTTGTCCAGCTTGACGGCCAGGCGGGCGGCGATCTCCTTGCCCTCCTGCGACGAGGCGAGCAGCACGGCCGCCGGCTGTACCCGCTTGACCAGCTCGGCCACGACGGTGGCCTTGGGGGCCACCAGGTAGCCGTCGATCTCGTCACCCTCGGCGGCGTAGATCTTCTCCGCGCCGTACTCGCCCAGCTTGGCGCTCAGCGCCTCGGCGGCACCGGCGCCGCCGAGCACGACCGCGCTCGCGGTGCCCAGCTCGCGAGCGAGGGTGAGCATCTCCAGGGTGACCTTCTTGACGCCGAACTCCCGGGTGGCTTCGACGACGACGAGAACCTCAGACATGTCCAGACCCCTCACACGAACTTCTCGGTGGCGAGGAACTCGACCAGCTTGACGCCGCCGTCGCCCTCGTCGGTGATCTTCGCGCCGCCGGAACGCGGCGGGCGCTTGGTGTGCTCCAGCACGGCGCTCGTCGCGCCCTCGAAGCCCACCTCGGCCGGGGCGACGCCGAGGTCACCCAGGGAGAGCGTCTGCACCGGCTTCTTCTTCGCGGCCATGATGCCCTTGAAGGACGGGTAGCGCGGCTCGTTGATGGTGTCCCAGACGGAGACCACGGCGGGCGTGGCGGCGGTGACCACCTCGTAGCCCTCCTCGGTCTGCCGCTCGACGGTCAGGGTCGAGCCGTCGACGGTGAGCTTGCGGGCGCCGGTCAGCGCCGCGACGCCCAGCCGCTCGGCGATCATGTGCGGCATCACCTGCACCCGGCCGTCGGTCGACTCGGCGCCGCAGAGCACCAGGTCGGCGCCCAGCTGGCCGAGCGCGGCGGCGAGCACCTTCGAGGTGGCCACGGCGCAGGACCCGTGCAGGGCGTCGTCCACGACGTGCACGGCCTTGTCGGGGCCCATGGAGAGCGCCTTGCGGATCGACTCGGTCGCCCGGTCCGGACCCATGGTCAGGACGGTGACCTCGCCCCCGTGGGCCTCCTTGATCTTCAACGCCTCCTCGATGGCGTACTCGTCCATCTCGTTGATGACGTTGTTCGCCGAACCGCGGTCGACGGTGTTGTCGTCAGTGCGCAGGTTGCGGTCCGCGCCCGAATCGGGCACCTGCTTGACAAGTACGACGATGTTCATCGCGCTTCGACGACCCTCCTGTTTGGTGTAGCGATCACTCGCCCGGTCACGGGCGCAGCCTCCCGCGTGACGTGACGCCGGTCAACCACGGGCTGCTGTGCAGTTGCCCACGACGCAATGTTACCTGCCAGTAGCATCCACCTCCGGCGACCTCGGGGTGACACAGCTCACCGCGGGGTGCGCGGGCGGTAACCTGGCAAATCGGGAGGTGTCGTGAAATGTCAGAATTCCCCGCCGGCACGCCGCGCGACGCACCGCGGCGCCCCTGCCGCAGGACGCGCCCCGAGGCGTACCGGTGCGCCTGCGGACGCCTGCGCGACCGGTGCGTCCGGGCCGCCGTCCGGGCGCTCTGGACACCGTCCCGGCGCACCCCGGCGGCCCGGGTCACGCCGACGGAGCCAGCGCGGCCCTGATCCGGTCGATGGCCGCCGCCTCGGCCGGAGCCACGCCCCGGTGCGCCCCGGCCACCCGCTCGGCGGCGGTCAGCACCACGTCGCGGTAGGTCGCCACGTCCCCGGGCGACTTCTCGCACAGGATCTCGATCGAGCGGCCCAGCGCCGGCAGCACCACCGCCTCGATCTCCAGCGCCGAGTCGCGCGGCAGCTTCGGCAGCGGCCCGCTGGTCAGCGCCTCCTTCACCACCCCGCTCGTGTCGGCCATGGCCCCGGAGGCGGCGAAGCTCTCCCGGAACAGGGCCAGCATGCCCGGGTCGGCGTTTGCCACCAGGAACACCGCCCCGAACGCGCCCGTCTTGAGGGTCAGCCGCTCCTCGGCCGTCAACCGCTGCTCCATGATCACGGAGTGTAGACGTACGGAGTGGTGGTCGTGACCGGGACGAGGCCGAGCCGCTGGAGGATCGGCCGGCTGTCGTCGGAGGCGTCCACCTGCAACAGCGTCAGGCCGCGCTGGGCGGCGAGCCGGGCCCGGTAGGTGACCAGCGCCCGGTAGACGCCCCGGCGGCGCCACGGGGCGAGCGTCGAGCCGCCCCAGAGCGTGGCGAACCCGGTCCCCGCGACGTAGCGCACCCAGCCCGCGCTCACCACCTCGTCGCCCGCCTCGGCCACCACCACGGTGATCGACTGCGGGTCGGCCGCGATCTCCCGCTCCAGCCCGCTCGCCAGGTGGCTGCGGTCGGCGTTCCAGACCGCCTCCTCCATCGCCGCGATCCGGTCCAGGTCCGCGCGGGCGGTCACCTCGCGCAGGCGTACGCCCTCGGGAACGACCGGGAGCGCGGCCGCGAGCGGCGCGACCGGGCCGATCACGACGGTCTCCCGCTCCTCCGGCACGAACCCGGCGGCGCGCAGCCGCTCCGGCAGGTCCGCCGGCTCGTCGTGGCCGTGCAGCTTCCACTCCACCGACTCGCCGCGCGCCCGGAAGAACTCCACCTGCCGGGCGATCAGCGCGTCCAGCGCCGCGCCGGTCAGCCCGCCGAGGTCGCGGTAGCCGAGGAAGCCGCCGTGGTCGAGGCCGAGGACGCGGACCAGCGGGCCGTCGCGCTCCACCGTCACCCCGGCCGGCAGCGGGTCGGGCACCCGCGCCCGCAACTGGTTGTCGTACGCGTTGCGCAGTGTCGTCGCGGCAGGATCGGTCACCGTTCCAGGCTACGACCGGCCGGAAGCGGATAATCGGCCCGTGTGGCAGGCGATCCGACGATGGTTCGACCCGCGCGAGCTGCGCTCGGTCGGCAGTACCCCCGACTACCGCTTCTCCCTGGCCAACGAGCGCACCTTCCTGGCCTGGCTGCGTACGGGGCTGGCGCTGGTCGCGGGCGGGCTCGCCGCCGCCCAGTTCCTGCCGCCCCTGCCGCTGGCGCACCTGCGCGAGGTGATCGCCGTCGCGCTGCTGCTGCTCGGCGGGGCGGTGGCGGTCCGGGCGGTCGACCACTGGGCGCGTACGGAACGGGCCATCCGGCTCGGCGAGGAGCTGCCCGCCTCCCGCTTCCCGGCGGTGCTCGCCCTCGCCGTCGGCCTCGGCGCGCTGCTGCTGGTAACGGCGGTGCTGGCCCGGGCGGTCGGCGCGCCGTGAGCGGCGCGGGGCGGACGCCGCCGGACGGCCCGGCCCGGGACCCGGGGCTGCAACCGGAGCGGACCCGGCTGGCCTGGCGGCGCACCGCCCTGGCGCTCACGGTGATCATGGTGCTGACCGTGCGGCTGGCGCTCACCGGCCCGCCCGCCGGCGGGACGCTCGGCGCGCTGGTCGCCGGCGTCGCCGTGCTCGGCTGGGGCGCGGCGCTGGCGGTCTGCTGGCGCCGGGCCACCGGTGCCGGCCCGGCGCCGGGCTACGGGCGGGCGCTGCCCCTGGTCGCCCTCGCCACCGTCGGCTTCGCGCTGCTCGGCACGCTCCTGGCGGCGCGCGGGCTGGGTTGACGGCACCGGGTGCGCCATCATTGACGCATGGCCCGGCTGTATGTCCTCCTCTTCCTGGCGCAGATCGTCCTCGCCGTCTGCGCGCTGATCAGCTGCCTCTCCGCAGAGGAGGGCGAGATCAAGGCCCTGCCCCGCATCGCGTGGGTGCTGATCATCCTGTTCTTCCCGCTGCTCGGCTCCCTCGCCTGGTTCTTCGCCGGCCGCGAGCGCACTCCCGGCCAGCCCGGCGGCGCGCCGAGGGGCCGGATCCTGCCGACCCGGGAACGGCCCCGCCCGGTCGCCCCGGACGACGACCCCGAGTTCCTCCGCTCGCTCGGCGAGCGCTCGCGGCGGGACGACCAGGAGCTGTTCCGCCGCTGGGAGGACGACCTGCGCCGCCGCGAGGACGAGCTGCGCCGCCGCGACGGCGAGCCACCGCGCGAGGAGGACCGCCCCGAGGGCTCCACCCCGGGCGCCTGAGCGGCGCCGCCGTCGCCGGGTCGTGGCGACGGCGGCGGGCGGCGGCTCAGGCCAGGTTCGACGAGCGGGGGTACGCGTCGGCCGGGTCGGTCAGCACGTTGACCAGGTACGGCACGCCGGCGTCGAAGGCCCGCCGCAGGGCCGGCCCGAGGTCGCCGGCCTTCGCCACCGTCTCGCCCGCGCCACCGAGGGCGCTCACCACCTGGTCGTAGCGGAGCTCCGGCTGGAGGTCGGCGGCGACGTCGTAGCCGTACATGGCGCGCATCGGGTGCTTCTCCAGGCCCCAGATGCCGTTGTTGCCGACCACGATCACCACCGGCAGTTTCTGCCGGGCGAGGGACTCCACGTCCATCAGCGAGAAGCCGGCCGCGCCGTCGCCCATGAGGACGCAGATCTGCCGGTCGGGGTGGCTGACCCGGGCGCCCATCGCGTAGCCCATGCCGGTGCCGAGGCAGCCGTACGGGCCGGGGTCGAGCCAGGTGCCCGGCTGCGCGGGCTCCAGGTAGCGGCCGGCGTACGAGACGAAGTCGCCGCCGTCGCCGATGGTGATGGCGTCGCGGGCGAGGACCTTGCGCAGCTCGCCGTAGACCCGGGCGGGACGGATCGGGTCGGTCTCGGCGGCCATCTCCTCGGCGTCGCGCGCCTTCGCGGCGTCCTCGGCCGTACGCAGCTCCGCGATCCAGTCGGCGTGGTCGACCCGGTCGCCGGCGTGGTCGGCCCACGCGGCGAGGACCAGCCGGAGGTCGCCGGCGGGGGCGGCGGCCGGCTGGACGTGCCCGGCCCGCTGGCTGGGCGCGTCGACGACGTGCACCACCTTCGCGTCGCCGAAGTCGCCGAAGCTGAGCCGGAAGTCGAGCGGGGTGCCGATCACCACGACCACGTCGGCGCCCTTCAGCGCGACCCGGCGCGCCTTGGCGAAGGCGAGCGGGTGCTCGGGCGGCAGCGCGCCCCGGCCCATGCCGTTGGTGAAGACCGGCACTTGGAGCGCCTCGGCGGCCGCGCGCAGGGCGTCGACGGCGTCCCCGGCGTAGACGTCCGAGCCGGCGATGACCACCGGGCGGCTGGCGGCGGCGATCAGGCCGGCCGCCTTCGCCACCTCGTCCGGGTCGGGCTCGACCGGCACGATGCCCGGCAGGGCGGGCAGCTCGGCGTCGGAGACGGAGAAGACCGCCTCCAGGGGGAAGTCGAGGAAGACCGGGCCCCGGTGCGGGGTGAGCGCGGTGGTCAGCGCCGAGGTCACCGCGCGCGGGATGTCGTCGGGGCTGAACACCGTCTCGGCGTGCTTGGTGACCGGCGCGACCAGCGGCAGGTGGTCCATCTCCTGGAGGCTGCCCGAGCCCCAACGGAACTGCGGGGCCCGCCCGCCCAGCACCAGCACGGGCGAGGCGTTGAAGTATGCGCTGGTCAGGCCGGAAATGCCGTTGGTGACGCCGGGGCCGGCGGTGAGCACGGCGAGGCCGGGGCGGCGCTGGAGCTTCGCCACCGCCTCGGCGGCGAAGACCGCCGACTGCTCGTGCCGCACGTCGTAGATGGGGAAGCCGCCCTTGTGCGCGGCGTCGTAGAGCGGGAAGACGTGCCCGCCGGAGAGGGTGAACATCTCCCGCACCCCGTACGCGCGCAGCGCCGCGAGCGCGAGCTCCCCGCCGTGACCTTCGATCCGCTCCGTCATCGCCGCTTTCCCTTCGTCCGCATGACCGGAGTCACACGCTACTCATCGGTAGGCAGAATGTGAACAGGCCTCGCCTCGGCGGCCGGCGGGCGGGCCCGCCGGCCCCGACGCCGGGTCAGCGGCCGGTGAAGTCCGGCTTGCGCTTCGCCACGAACGCCGCCATGCCCTCACGCCGGTCGTCGGTGGCGAAGAGCGCCGCGAAGAGCTGGCTCTCCCACGCCAGGCCGGAGTTCAGGTCCATGTCCAGGCCGCCGTCCACCGCGAGCTTCGCGGCGCGCAGGGCCTGCACCGGGCCGGTGAGGTACGGACGGACCAGCTCGACCGCGGTCTCGTAGACCTCGGCGGCCGGGGCGACCCGGTCGGCCAGCCCGATGCGCAGCGCCTCCTGGGCGTCCACCATCCGGCCGGACATGATCAGGTCCTTGGCGCGTGCCGGGCCGACCAGGCGGGCCAACCGCTGCGTGCCGCCCGCGCCGGGGATGATGCCGAGCTTGATCTCCGGCTGGCCGAGCTTGGCGTCCTCGGCCACCACCCGCCAGTCGCACGCCAGCGCCAGCTCGCAGCCGCCGCCGAGCGCGTAGCCGGTGATCGCGGCGACGACCGGCTTGGGGATGCGGGCGATCGCGCCGAGCGCGCTGGACAGGTCGGCCGCCCGGTCCGCCATGTCCACGTACGACATGTCGGCCATCTCCTTGATGTCCGCGCCGGCGGCGAAGACCTTCTCCCCGCCGTACACGATGACGGCCCGGACCCCGGGGTCGGCGGTGGCCGCCGCGGCCGCGCCGCGCAACTCCTCCTGCACCTGGGTGTTGAGCGCGTTCATCGGCGGCCGCTCCAACCGGATGGTGCCGATGCCGTCCTTGGTCTCCAGCCGCACGAACTCGCCCACGCTGACCCTCACTTCCTCGTCGAAGTCGCGAGCCAACCTTACGGCCCGGCCCGTCGGGGTAAGTAGTGTGGTCTGCAGGCCCGCCACCGGGAGAACCGCCATGATTACTTACTACGACGACAGGTCGGTGCAGGTCACCTCCGCCGCCGTCCGCGTCGACGGCCGCACCTTCCGGCTGGCCGACATCAGCATGGTGTGGCACCGGCGCGGCAGTCGTTCGTGGCGGGTGCTCGCCGGCCGGGGCGCGGTCGGCGCGGCGCTGGCCGGCCCCCTGGTGGCCGCCGCCCTGGGCATCGCGCTGGCACTGCGACTGGACCGCTCCCTCACCGTCACCGTCGCCATCGTCGGCGCCTCGGTGCTGGTCGGGCTCGCCGTCGGGCCGGTCGCCGACTTCCTCTTCGAGCACCTGGACCGCTCGTACGCCCGCGGCAGCCGGCAGCTGGAGATCTGGGCCCGCTGGCGCGGCCAGCCCGTGCGGCTGCTGTGTACCCGCGACGCGCTGCGCTTCGGGCAGATCTACCGTGCCGTGCAGCGGGCGGTGGAGGCCGGCCAGCCGGTGGCGCCCCGCCGCCGCTAGCACTCGATCGGCTCGTCCGGCGACACTCCCAGGCCGCACAGCGGCCCGACCAGGCTCCCTGGGTCGTCGCACGGCCCCGGGCACGCACGGCCCCAACGGACGGAGCGGGTCACGACGGCCGGGCCGCGGTCGCCGGGCCGCGGTCGCCGGGCCGCGGTCGCCGGGCCGCGGTCGCCGGGCCGCGGTCGCCGGGCCGCGGTCGCCGGGCCGCGGTCGCCGGGCCGCGGTCGCCGGGCCGCGGTCGCCGGGCCGCGGTCGCCGGGCCGCGGTCGCCGGGCCGCGGTGGCAGCGACACCACTTCGTGCGCCCTTTCGAGCTGATGTCGTAAACGATTCACGGACGGCGAAGCCACCCCCGCACCAGAACGTCGTGGACGACTCACCGGAGGAAGGCGGCCCTCGATCCAGCGCCGTTGCGAGCGATCCGGATTCCTGCACCGTCGCGCCCCACCGCCGGGCGCGCCACACGAAGGCTGCCCCCGCCAGCGCCCTCCCGACAAGCCGCCGAACAAAAGCGGCCCCCGCGCCAGCGCCCTCCTCACAAGCCGCCGAACGAAAGCGGCTGCCCCCGCCAGCGCCCTCCTCACAAGCCGCCGAACGAAAGCGGCTGCCCCCGCCAGCGCCCTCCTGACAAGCCGCCGAACGAAAGCGGCTGCCCCCGCCAGCGCACTCGTGACAAGCCGCCGGACGAAAGCGGCCCCCGCGCCAGCGACGCCGTCGACGAACCCGCCCGACGAACATGTTCCGAGGGCTGTGATGTCGCAGACGATTCAGCTCGACAGGGCGCGAACGGTCACCCCGCCGTCGGACGGGAACGCGACGCGGCACTCGCGGCCGATCGCCCGCGGGTGGTTAGGCTTAGTGATGACCCTCTATTACCGGGACGACGCGGTGCAGGTGACCTCGGAGTCGATCCGGGTGGGAGGCCACGCCGTCCCGATCGCCGACGTGACGTACGTCTGGCACGCGCAGGGCCCGAAGACGCTGGCGGTCAGGGGGCGGGTGCTGGGGCGCGGCGTCCTGGTCCTGCTTCTCTCGCTGCCTCCGCTGGTCGCGGTCGTCTGCGTTTTGTCGCTGGCCTGGTCGGCGCAGGACCGGGGCGAGTGGCAGCTGGCGCTGGTCATTCTCGCGGCGTGCGCGGTCGGCGCGCTGGCCCTGACCCCGTTCCTGGAGATCCCGCTCGGCTGGCTAGACCGCTCCTACGAGCGGGGCAGCAAGGTGCACGAACTCTGGGTGCAGCACCACGGCCGCGAGGTGCTGCTGCTGCGCACGCCGGACGCGCTGCGGTTCGGGCAGATCTACCGGGCGGTCCAGCGGGCGGTCGAGCGGCACACGGATCCCTGACCCCGGGTCGGCAGGCCGCCGTCACACGGTCGACGCGCCGTCGGCCCTCGGTCGGCAGGCCGCCGTCACGCGGCCGGTCCGCCGCCGGTGCCGCCACCCGTCCCGTCCGGCGGTCCGGGCGCGGGGGACGCACACTTGGTGCCATGGTGATTCCCCTCCCCCGGCCCGCCGCGGTCGTCGGCCTGACCCGCTCCGCCCTCGACCAGGCCCTCGGCTCGGCGGCCTCGTTCGCCGCGGTGCCGGCCCGCGCGTTCGCCGTGCTCGACTCGGTGGAGGCGCTGCTGCGCCGGATCGGCGGCGTGGTGGACCGGGTCGACGGCCTCGTGGACCGGGCCGAGCAGACACTCGACCGCACCGACCGGGTGCTCACCGACGCCGAGGCCGCGGTGCGGGAGGTGGCCGTGATCAGCGCCGCCGCGACCACCGCGATCGGGACCGCGACCGAGGTGGCGACCGCCGCGTCCGTCGTGCTCGGCGAGGTCGAACAGGTGTCGGCCGCCGCCGCCACGGTCGTCGGCGAGGCGGACAAGGTGGCCCGCACGGCGGGCGCGGTGGTCGCCGAGGCCGAGGCGGTGGCCGGCCGGGCGGCCGGCACCGTGGGCACGGCTGCGGAGGCGGCGGCCACTGCCGCCGAACTGCTGACGGCGTACGAGCCGGCGCTGCGCCGGGCGGTCCCGATGGCGACCCGGTTCATCGAGCAGCTCAGCCACGAGGAGGTGACCGCCGCGATCCGCCTCGTCGACGAACTGCCCAAGCTTCGGCAGCACCTGACGGCGGACATCCTGCCGATCCTGGCCACCCTGGACCGGGTCGGCCCGGACCTGCACGACCTGCTCGACGTCACCCGCGACCTGAAGCTCGCCGTCGCCGGCATCCCCGGGCTGGGCATGCTCCGCCGCCGGGGGGAGAAGCTCACCGACGACGTGGAGGCGTGAGCGGCCCCGCGCGACCCAGCCGTCGGTCGATGGGTCGGGTCAGGCGGGCACGTAGAGTTCGTCGATCTCGGCCCGGGTGGGCAGCGCCACCGAGGCGCCGAGCCGGCGGGCGCAGGCCGCCCCGGCCGCCGCCGCCCAGCGCACCGCGTCGACCACGTCGCGGCCCTCGCCCCAGGCGACCGCGAGCGCGGCGGTGAAGGCGTCCCCGGCGGCGGTGGAGTCCACCACGTCGACCTTGACCGCGGGTACGTGCACGGCCGTGCCGTCCCGGTCGCCGTACCAGGCGCCCTCCGCGCCGAGGGTGAGCACCGCCCTGGGCGCCAGGTCGAGCAGGGCCGCCGGGGCGTCCCGGCCGCGCCCGGTCAGCGCCTGCGCCTCGGTCTCGTTGACCACGAGCAGGTCCGTCGCCGCGAGCAGCTCCGGGGGCACCGGCACGGCCGGGGCGGCGTTGAGCACCACCCGGGTGCCGGCCGCGCGGGCCACGGCCGCCGCCCGGGTCACCGTGTCGACCGGGATCTCCAGCTGCGCGAGCAGCACGTCCGCCTCGCGTACGGCGGTCAGCTCCGGGTCGGTGAGGTCGGTCATCGAGGCGTTGGCACCGGGGGTGACCAGGATGGCGTTCTCGCCCTGCGCGTTGACCATCACCAGCGCCACCCCGGACGCGCCGTAGGTGGTGCGGAGGTGGCCGGTGTCGACCCCCGCGGCGGCGATCCGGGCACGCAGGGTGACGCCGAACGCGTCGGAGCCGATCGCCCCGAGGAACGCGCAGGAGGCGCCGGCGCGGGCCGCGGCGATGGCCTGGTTGGCGCCCTTGCCGCCGGGCACCATGACGAAGCCGGCGCCGAGCAGCGTCTCCCCCGGCCGGGGCAGGGCGGGTGCGGTGCCCACCAGGTCCATGTTGGCGCTGCCCACCACGACGACCCGGGTCTGCCGCATCGCCACCTCCTCCCCGCCGCCGGAACGCTGCGGCGAAGTCTAGGACCCCGGGAACGGCCCCCGTCCCGACCCGTGACCGCCCGGCTCAGGCGGCGCGAACGGGTCAGGCAGCGCGAACGGGTCAGGCGGCGCGAACGGGTCAGGCGGCGCGGGCGGTGTACCGGTCGCCGGAGCGCTCGACCACCAGCGGCAGCCCGAAGGTCTTGGAGAGGTTGTCCCCGGTGAGCGTGTCGCCGAGCAGCCCCTGGGCCACCACCTGGCCCTCGCGCAGCAGCAGCGCGTGGGTGAAGCCGGGCGGGATCTCCTCCACGTGGTGGGTGACCAGCACCAGCGCCGGGGCGTCCGGGTCGTACGCCAGCTCGGCCAGCCGGGCCACCAGGTCCTCCCGCCCACCCAGGTCGAGCCCGGCGGCGGGCTCGTCGAGGAGCAGCAGCTCCGGGTCCGTCATCAGCGCGCGGGCGATCTGCACCCGCTTGCGCTCGCCCTCGGAGAGGGTGCCGTAGGTGCGGTCGGCGAGGCCGCCGACGCCGAGCTGGCCCAGCAGCGCGCGGGCGCGGGCCTCGTCGGACGTGTCGTAGCTCTCCCGCCAGCGCCCGAGCACCGACCAGGCGGCCGTGACCACCACGTCGCTGACCCGCTCGTCGGCGGGCACCCGCTCGGCGAGCGCGGCGGTGGAGAGGCCGATGCGGGTGCGCAGCTCGTTGACGTCGGTGCGGCCGATCCGTTCGCCGAGCACGTGGGCGGCGCCGGTCGTCGGGTGCAGCCGCCCGGCGGCGAGGTTGAGCAGTGTCGTCTTTCCGGCGCCGTTGGGCCCGAGCACCACCCAGCGCTCGTCCAGCTCGACCCGCCAGTCCACGTCGTGCAGCAGCGCCGTGCCGGAGCGGCGCACACCGACGCCGTCGAGGCTGATCACCAGATCCGCGTCACCAGTCACCCGCCCATCCAACCACGCACCGCCGGGACGCCCCCCACGGGCGGCGCCCGGGTCATAGGGTGGGGCGCCGTGTCGTTGGTCACCAGTGGCGGAGGAGGGTCCATGCCCGGTCGGAACCCGGAGCCGCGCCGGTGAGCGCGGTCATCGAGATCGAGGGCCTGCGCAAGGCGTTCCACAGCCTGCGGCGGGGGCGCCGGGTGGCGGTCGACGGTTTCGACCTGCTCGTGGAGTCCGGCCAGATCCACGGGTTCCTCGGCCCCAACGGGTCGGGGAAGACCACCACGCTGCGCGCCCTGCTCGGGCTGGTACGCGCCGACGCCGGCCGGATGACCGTGCTGGGGCGGACGTCGCCGGAGCAGTTGCCCCAGGTGGCCGGGCGGGTCGGGGCGATCGTGGAGAGCCCGCAGTTCTTCGGCAACTTCACCGGCCACCGCACGCTGCGCCTGCTCGCCAGGGCCGGCGGTGTGCCGGTCGCCCGGGTCGACGCGGTGCTGGAGCAGGTGGGCCTGCGGGACCGGGGCGACGAGCGGGTCAAGGGCTACTCGCTGGGCATGAAGCAGCGCCTGGCGGTGGCCTCGGCCCTGCTCAAGGACCCGGAGCTGCTGATCCTCGACGAGCCGGCGAACGGGCTGGACCCGGCCGGCATCCGGGAGATGCGGGACCTGATGCGCTCGCTGGCCGAGGCCGGCGTGACGGTGCTGGTCTCCAGCCACATCCTGGCCGAGATCCAGCTGATCTGCGACCACGTCACGATCATCTCGCGGGGTCGCCGGGTGGCCGCCGGGCGGGTCGACGAGGTGCTGGCCGGCTTCGACCGGCACGAACTGCTGGTACGGGTGGACGAGCCGGCGCGGGCGGCCGAGCTGCTGACGGCGGCGGGGCTGACGGTGACCGGCGACGGCGACCACCTGGTGGTGGGCGACGTCGACGACGCCGCGACGGTCAGCCGGACGCTGGGCGAGGCGGGCCTGTGGGTACGCGAGCTGACCCCGCTGCGGCCCGACCTGGAGAGCGCCTTCCTCGAGCTGACCGGCGCGCCGGCGCACCCGGCGGTGCCCCGGCAGGTCGACGAGACGGTGCTGCCCGACCAGCGCGACCGGGAACCGGTGATCGACCTCGACGCGAAGGGAGTGGACGCGTGAACCTGGTCCGTGCCGAGCTGGAGCGTCTCGGCGCCCGACGCTTCGTGCAGCTCATGCTGGTCCTGCTGGTGCTCGCGTTCGGTGTCACCGCGGCGACCACCCTGGCCGGCTCGCACCGGCCCACCGCGGAGGAGGTCCTCGACGCCGAGCAGCAGGCCGCGGCGGCGCGCCAGCAGCTGGAACGCACCCACCAGCTGTGCCTGGACCGGCAGCGGGGCGTCCTGCGACCGGGCGAGGCGCAGGTGTACCTCCCGGACGACTGCGGCGAGGTCGACCCGGCCCGGATGGAGCGGGCTCCGGTGGCCGCCGACTACCTGACGGGGGTGTTCACCTTCGCCTCGGAGGCCGAGCCGCTGCTCTACTTCCTCATCGCGTTCCTGGTGCTCTTCGGGTTCCTGGTGGGCGCCTCCTACATCGGCGCCGACCTGAACTCCGGCGGGGTGGTCAACCTGCTGCTCTGGCGGCCCCGGCGGCTGACGGTGCTCGGCGCCAAGCTGGGCACGCTGCTCGGCGCGACGGCGCTGCTGTCGCTCGTCGCCTCCGCGGCGTACCTCGGGGCGTTCTGGCTGATCGCCCAGGTCGCGGGGCGGCCCGGGCGGCTCGACGGGGAGTTCTGGCAGTCGCTGGGCGCGGTCTGGGGGCGCGGCGTGCTGCTGGCGCTGCTGTTCACCGCGGCGGGTTTCGCCGTCGCCACCCTGGGCCGCCACACGTCTGCGGCGCTCGGTGCGGTCGCCGGCTACCTCGTGGTGTGGGAGCTGGGGGCGCGGCTGGTGATGGAGATCCTGGACGTCGTCAAGGTCGAGCGGTACATGCTCTCCAGCTACGTGGCCGCCTGGCTGAACGGCGGCGTCGACTTCTGGGACGACGCCTGCGCACCGACCGCCACCGTGTCGTGCAGTGCCTTCTACACGGTGACCTGGCAGCCCGCGCTCGTCGTGCTGCTCGGGCTCACCGGCGCGTTGACCGCGGCGGCCTTTGCGGTGTTCCGTCGGCGCGACCTGATGTGACCTGCCACGTCGCCCGCTCCCGATGCGGCAAGACCTTGCAGCATCGGGGGCGGTGATGAAGAATTCCTTCACATGACGCCCGGCCCGCTCCGACCCCGCCGGACCGGGTTCCCGGCACCCGGCGCGCACCTCGCGGAGACGGCACCCGCCGCGCATGGCCAGAAGGTGACCGCCGCGCGTCGCGCGCCGGCGGCGCTCGCCGCACACCGCGCGGGGGCGGCACCCGGCGCGCACCGCGCGGGGGCGGCGCCCGGCACGCCGCCGGGCGGAGCGGGGTCAGCCGACCGTCGAGCCGAAGACCTCGTCGCGCACCGCGTCCAGCGCCGTGCGCAGCGCGCCGCGCAGGATCGGCTCCTCGGTCAGCCCGGTCGGCACCACCCGGGGGCGGACCAGCGTGATCGCCGCGACCTCGTGCTGCACCCGCTCCGCCAGCGCCGCCCCGCCCGCCTGGCCGACCTCGCCGGCCAGCACCACCAGCGGCGGGTCCAGCACCACGCAGGTGCTCGCCACGCCGAGCGCCAGCCGGCGGGCCACCTCGTCGAGCATCGGGCCGCCGGCCGTGCCGTCGGCGACCGCCGCCCGCACCGCGGCGGCGCCGCTGCCGTCCGGGTAGCCGTGCGCGCGGGCCAGCTCGCGGACCGCGTCCGCGCCGATCAACTGCTGGAACGCCGGCTTCGCCCGGCGGGAGACGTCCCGCGGGATGGGCGCCCCGGGCACCGGCAGGTAGCCGATCTCGCCGGCGGCGCCGCTGCTGCCGTGGTGCAGCCGGCCACCCAGCACGATCGCCAGGCCGACGCCGGCGCCGACCCAGACCAGCACGAAGTCCGTCAGCCCCCGGGCCGCGCCCGACTGCGCCTCGGCGACGGCGGCCAGGTTGACGTCGTTCTCGAAGACCACCGGGGTGTGCAGGTCCTCCCGGAGGGCGGCGAGCAGGCCGCTGTGCCAGCGCGGCAGGTTGAACGCGAAGGTGATGTCGCCGGTGCCCGGGTCGACCAGGCCGGGGGTGCCCAGCACGATCCGCCGTACGCTCGAAAGCTGCGCCCCGGCGCTGCTCGCGGCCTGCACCACCGCGTTGTGCACCACGCCGACCGGGTCGTCGGTGTCGTGGGTCGACTGCTCGACGCGGCCGATCACCGCCCCGGTGATGTCCGCGCAGGCGGCGACCACCCGGTCGGCGCCGACGTCCACCCCGACCACGTGCGCGCTGCCCGGCCGCACGGCGTAGAGCTGGGCGTTCGGCCCCCGCCCGCCGGCCTGCTCGCCGACCCGGGTGACCAGACCGCGCTCCTCCAGCCGCTCGACGAGCTGGGACGCCGTGACCTTGGACAGCCCGGTCAGCTCGCCCAGCCGGGCGCGGGTGAGCGGCCCCTGCTCCAGCAGCAGCTCCAGCGCCGCGCGGTCGTTGAGCGCCCGCAACAGACGGGGGGTGCCGGGCAGCCGGGTCGAACTCATGCCACGTCCTCTAGTTTTGTTAAACCTTGCTAACTGTAAACGGACCTGCAAACGGGTAGCCGTAGCGTAACGGCCGCCCGGGACCGGGGCGCTCGGCCGACAGGTCGCCGACCGCCACCGGTACGACATCCGTGCCGTCGGGCACCGAAAGGGGAAGATCACGTGGGGCTCGATCCAGGACTGCGCCGGCTCGCGCTCGGCACGCTGCTCGCCGCGTACCCGGGGCCGATCCCCCCGGACTGGGCGGTCGACCTGGTGGCCGAGGGGCTCGCCGGGCACACCCTGTTCGGCACCAACGTCCACGACCCGGGGCAGGTGGCGGCCAGCACGGCGGCCCTGCGGGCGGGCCGGCCGGACGTGCTCGTCGCCATCGACGAGGAGGGCGGCGACGTCACCCGGCTGGCGCACGCCACCGGCAGCCCGTACCCGGGCAACGCGGCGCTCGGCGCGATCGACGACGTGGCGCTGACCCGGCGGGTCTACGAGGCCATCGGCGCGGAGCTGGCCGGCCTCGGCATCACCGTCGACCTCGCCCCCACCGTGGACGTCAACACCGCCGACGAGAACCCGGTGATCGGCACCCGGTCGTTCGGCGCCGACCCGGTGCGGGTCGCCGCGCACTCCGCCGCTGCGGTGGCCGGCCTCCAGGCCGCCGGGGTGGCCGCCTGCGCCAAGCACTTCCCGGGGCACGGCGCGACGGTCGCCGACTCCCACTACGAGCTGCCCACCGTGGACGTGCCGCTCGACGTGCTGCGCGAGCGCGACCTGCCGCCCTTCGCCGCGGTCGTGGCGGCCGGCGCGCAGGCCGTGATGACCGCGCACATCCGGGTGCCGGCGCTGACCGGCGACGGGCCCGCCACGTTCAGCCGGAGGGTCCTGGTCGACCTGCTGCGCCACGAGTACGGCTTCACCGGCGCCGTCATCACCGACGCGCTGGAGATGAAGGGCGCCGCGGTGGCCGCCGGTGGGGTGGGCCCGGCCGCCGTACGGGCCCTCGCCGCCGGCGCCGACCTGCTCTGCATCGGAGCCCAGGTCGACGCCGAACTGGTCGAGCGGGTGGTCGAGGAGATCGTCGGGGCGCTCGCCGACGGCCGCCTGGAGCGGGCCCGGGTCGAGGAGGCGGCCGGGCGCGTCGCGGCGCTCGCGGCCTGGACCCGGGCCACCGGCGCGGCCCCGGCCACCCCCACCACGCTCGGGTACGCCGCCGCACGGCGCGCCGTCCGCGTGGAGGGCGAGCTGTCCGCGCTGGACCGTCCGCTGGTGGTCCAGCTGCACACCGCCTCGACCATCGCCGAGGGGCGGGTGCCGTGGGGCCTGGGCCCGCACCTCGACGGCGTGCAGGAGCTGCGGGTGGTCGCCGCCGAGACCGACGCGGCGGCCCTGCGCCGGCTCGCCGGGGACCGGCCGATCGTGCTGGTCGGGCGGCACCTGCACCGCCTGCCGGGCGGCCCCGAACTGGTGACCGCGCTGGCCGCCGCGCACCCGGTGACGGTGGTCGAGATGGGCTGGCCGGCCCGCTGGCGGCCGGCGGGCGTACGGGCGTTCGTCACCACGTACGGCGCGAGCCACGCCAACGGCCGGGCGGCGGCCGAGGTGCTCGGCCTGGCCGGCTGACGCGGGCCGCCACCGACGCCCGACCCGGGGCGCAGCCGGTGCGCGCCGGGCGGCTTTGGCGGGCGCGACACGACCGGCGCGCCCCGGGCGGGCGTGGCGCAGCCGGTGCGCCTCAGGCGGGCGTGGCGCATCCGGTGCGCGCCGGGCGGCTTTGGCGGGCGGGGGCGGGGTATGCCACCGGAATGACCGCGATCGAGCCCTGGCACCGGGCGCTGGCCGATCTCCTGTCCCTGTCGCACCGGCTGCCACCGGACCAACTGCCCGTGGCGGTCAACGACGCGCTCCGGCCCCTGGGCGCGGCGGTGACCGTCTACCTGGTCGACGCCGAGCAGCGCGACCTGCGTCCGCTGCCGGAGCGGGGCCGGCCGACGCCGGATCCGTTGCCGATCGACAGCAGCCTGGCCGGTCGCGCGTTCACACAGGTCGAGGTGCACGCCGGGCAGGGGCCGCCGCCCCGGCTCTGGGTGCCGGTCGTCGACGGCACCGACCGGCTGGGGCTGCTGGAGGTGTTCCCCCCGGCCGGGACCGACCTCGCCGACGAGGGGGTCCGCGACGGCTGCCGCCTCGTCTCCGGCATGGTCGGCCACCTGGTCACCAGCAAGGGCACGCACGGGGACACCCTGCACCGGACGCGTCGCAGCCGCCCGATGGGGGTCTCGGCCGAGCTGCTCTGGCAACTGCTGCCGCCGCTGACCTTCGCCGCCTGGGACACCACCGTCAGCGCCCTGCTCGAACCCTGCTACGAGGTCGGCGGCGACGCGTTCGACTACGCGGTGGACGGCGGCGTCGTGGCACTGGCGATCCTCGACGGGGTCGGGCACGGCCTACCGGCGGTGCTGACCACCTCGGTCGCGCTGGCGGCGCTGCGGGCGGCCCGGCGCACCGGCTCGGACCTGCCGGGGCTGGTGCGCGCGGTCGACGCCGCGATCGCCGCGCAGTGGCGGGACGCGCGGTTCGTCACGGCGGTGCTCGCCGAGTTCGACACCGACACCGGGCTGCTGCGCTACGTCAACGCGGGGCACCCGCCGCCGGTCCTGCTGCGCCGGGGCCGGGCCGTGCAGGCGCTCGACGGGGGCCGGCGGCTCCCGCTCGGCCTGCCCGACGACCGGGTCGACGTGGCGGAGACGCGGCTGGAACCCGGTGACCGGCTGCTGCTGCACACCGACGGGGTGACCGAGGCGCGCGACCCGGCCGGCGAGATGTTCGGCCTGCCCCGGCTGGCCGACCTCGCCGAGCGGCACATCGGTTCGGGGCTGCCGGCGCCGGAGATCCTGCGCCGGCTCAGCCACGCGGTGGTCGGGCACCAGGCCGGGCCCCACCAGGACGACGCCACCCTGATGCTCCTCGAGTGGTCGGCCGCGGCCGCCGCCCGCACGCAGCCCTGAGCGGGATCGCTCCGGCCCGCAGGCAGCCGAGCGGGATCAGCCCGGCCCGCACCGGGCCCCGGGGGACCAGGGCCGGGCCCGGGGCTCGACCGGGATCAGTCCAGCCCGCGCCAGCCGCGGGCGACCGAGGGTCGGGCGGCCGCGTCGTCGACGAGCCCGAGCAGCGGGCCGACCCCGGTGATCCGCAGCACCCGCGCCACCACCGGCTGCGGGTTCGCCACCCGCAGCGTCGCGTCGCGCTCCCGGGCCAGGGCGACGCCGTGCACGAGGACGCGTACGCCGCTGGAGTCGAGGAAGCTGACTTCGGCGAGGTCGACGACGACCTCGCGTACGCCGGGCCGGTGCAGCGCGTCGGTGATCGTGTCGCCCAACGCGTCGGCGGTGGCCATGTCGACCTCGCCGGCCGGCCGCAGGAACAACGGCCCCGACTCCGTGTCCCGTCCACCCATCGGGGCCGCCTCACGTCGAGAAGATGCGCCGACCGGCGCGGACCGACCATACCGACCACCACGTCGAACGGCCACACGAACAGCCGCGTCCGCCGTCTTGAACATGTTCAAGAACTATCCTACGCTCACGCCAGGAACTTGAACGCGTTCAAGAGAGGCGTCGGCGATGGACACCAAGGTCTGGATGTACCTGGTCTACCTGGCGGTCAGCATCGGGCTGACCGTGTGGGTGGCCCGGGCGCTCTCCCGCAACGGGCTGGTCTTCCTCGAGGAGGTGTTCGCCGACGAGCGGCTGGCCGGCGCGGTGAACAGCCTGCTCGTGGTCGGCTTCTACCTGCTCAATCTCGGCTACGTCACCGTGGCGATGAAACACCCCGATCCCGTCGCGTCCACCGCCCAGGCCATGGAGGAGCTGTCCCTCAAGATCGGCCTGGTGCTGCTGGTGCTGGGTGCGCTGCACTTCTTCAACGTCTTCGCGCTCGGCCGGTACCGCCGGGGCCGGCTGCGCCAGCTCGCCACTCAGCCCCCGCTCGCCCCGGTCGGCCGGCTGCCGATGCCCCCCGCGCCGCGCGGCCCCCACCCGACCGCCACCGCCGGCCCCCGCCCTGTCGGCAACCCGCACCCCGTCGGCAACCCGCACCCCGCTGCCGGCCCGCAGCCCGCCGCCGGCCCGCACCCCGTCGGCGATCCGCAGCCCGCCGGTCCGGACGGGGCGGCCGAGGGCGGCCCGGGCACCCCGCCGGTCCGATGACCATCCCGCCCGACCGGGGCGCGGGCCGGGTTCCGGACGCCACCGCGCACGGGGGCGGTGGCGTCCGGAGCTTCACCGTCCTCTACGACGCGCACTGCCCGCTGTGTCGCGCCGCCCGCCGCTGGCTGGCGTCCCGCGCCCAGCTCGTACCCCTGGAGTTCGTGCCGGCCGGTTCGGCGCAGGCCCGACGGCGCTTCCCGGGCCTGGACCACGACGCGACGCTGCGCGACCTCACCGTGGTGGCGGACACCGGCGAGGTGTACGCGGGAGACGGCGCCTGGTTCGCCTGCCTCTGGGCGCTGGCCGACCACCGGGGCACCGCCGAGCGGCTGGCGCGCCCGCACCTGCTGCCGCTCGCCCGCCGGGTGGTCGCCGCCGCCTCGGCGGCACGCGAACGCGTCCGCGATCCGTCGGCGGAGCCGGTCGACGAGCCGGCGGGATACGGTGACCCCGATGACCGAGCAGACTGCGCCGACGACCGCTGCGGGTGAGCCGGCCACCGCCCGGGGCGAGCAGACGCGGCAGCTCATCCTGGACACGGCGATGCGGCTGTTCCGCGAGCGGGGGTACGCCCGGACCACCATGCGCGCCATCGCCCAGGAGGCCGGGGTCGCGGTGGGCAACGCCTACTACTACTTCGGCTCGAAGGACCACCTGATCCAGGAGTTCTACGCCCGGGCCCAGGTCGAGCACCGGGCGGCGGCGCGACCGGTGCTCGACCGGGAGTCCGACTTCGCCGCGCGGCTCGCCGGGGTGCTGCACGCCGGTGTGGACGTGCTCACCCCGTCGCACGACTTCGCGGCCAGCTTCTTCAAGACCGCGGCGGAGCCGACCTCGCCGCTGAGCCCGTTCTCGGAGGAGTCGTCCGCGCCCCGGCGGGCGGCCGTCGACCTCTTCGCCGAGGTGCTCGACGGCTCCACGGCGAGGGTGGACGCGGAGCTGCGTCCCCACCTGCCCGAGCTGCTCTGGCTGGCGTACATGGGCGTGGTCCTCTACTGGGTCCACGACCGGTCCCCGGGGCAGGCCAAGACCCGGAAGCTCATCGACGGCGCGGTCCCCCTGATCGACCGGCTGGTGGGGCTGTCCCGGCTGCGGGTGCTGCGCCCGGTCACCCGGCAGGTCCTGGACCTCATCCGCACGCTGCGTCACTGACCCGCCGCGTCACCTGACAGCGCTCCGCCGCAGGTCAAGTCCGCTTCTGGACAGTCTGAACCACCGGTCGGAGTCTTGCCGAACCTCGCACCGACACATAGCGTGATCGGCACGGACGACGACCGGCCCCGCACCGCCACCGCGGGGCACGGGACCTGGGGGGAGGCTGCGGACCGTGGATCCGGCCCGGGATCCACGGTCCGCGCCCTGCCGTCCCCGCCCCGCCGTCGCCCTCGGTCGCGCAGGCGCACCGGGCCGTCGCTCTCGGTCGTGGCGGCGGCGCCACCCGCCACGCGCCTCGGTCAGGGCGGGTACACCCCGAACGACCGCCAGCCCCGGTCGGGGAAGCCCGCCGCTGCGGCGACCCGCGCCGAGGCGAGGTTGGCCTGGTCGTGCAGGTAGGTCGGGACCGCGCCCTCGTCGAGCACCCGGCGGGCCGCCTGCGCGACCAGCCGCCGGGCCAGGCCCTGCCCCCGCGCCGCCGGCGTCGTCCCCACCGCCAGCTCGTGGCCGTACGCGTCGTGCCGCTTGATGCCCACCCCGGAGAGGTAGCGGCCACGCTCGTCGCGGACCACCAGCACGGGCCGGTCGAAGAGCCGGAGCCAGGACGGCAGCCCCCGCGTGCCCGGGGACACCCACTCCCCCACGTCGGGCAGCGGGGTCGGGGCCACGCTCCACCGGAAGACGTCGTCGTGGACCGCCCAGCCGGGCTGGCCGACCGCCCGGGGCAGCTCGGGCAGCAGCCGCCCCGCCCGCCGGCAGGCCAGCTCCCGGACGGCGCCCACCCGGTCCGGCGGCACGGAGAGCACGGTGCTCGCCCCGGCCACGACCGCGATCGCGGGCCGCAGCCGGCCGTCCCAGGCCGGCCGGGCCCGCCGGTGCGACCCGACCACATGCAGGCCGGGGCCCGCCGGCCACTGCCCCAGCCAGCTCGCCAGGTGCAGGTGCAGCCGCCGGTCGAGCATGGGGTCACCTTTCCGGGTCCGCCGAGGGCGCCCGCCCGCCCCGGGGGCCGCCCGCCGTGCCGGGCCGGGCGCCGTCCGCGCCCCGGCCCGTCCGTCGATCACCGTACGCCGGACGACCGGCGCCCGCGCGCGGTCCCGTTCAGTGCCGAGCGTGCCCGGCGTGGCCGCCCTCGCGCCCCGTGTGTCCATGCTCGCGCCCGGCGCGACCGCCCGCGTTGCCGCCGTGGCCCGCCTCGTGGCCCACGTGACCGTGCTCGTGGCCCACGTGACCGTGCTCGTGCCCCGTCGCGTGCCCGGCCCGACCGGCCGCGTGGCCGGCGTGGCTCGCCTCGTGACCGCTCCCGTGCCCGGCGTGACCGCTTCCGTGCCCGGCGTGGTAGCGGTGGGTGACCGCGTGGCCCTGGCCGCGCGCGATCAGCGCCCGGTTGACCGGCACGGTGACCACGAAGGCCACCGCGAGCGCGCCCGCCAGGCTGGCCCAGAACACCCAGCTCGTCAGGCCGGCCTCCATCGCGCCGGGGATGGCGAGCATGACGCCGTTGTCGACCACCTCCATCACCGCGATGCTCACCGTGTCGGCCACCAGCGCCACCTTGATCGCCGTGCGCAGCGGTACGCCGGAGCGCAGCACCGGCCGGATCGTCAGCGAGTAGCCGAAGAGGAAGGCGAGGCCGACCGCGAGGGCGATGGTGGCGAGGTCGGACCAGCCGAGGGCGGTGCCGATCACCATGCCGAGGACCTCGCCGATGGCGCAGCCCGTGAGGCAGTGCAGGGTCGCCGTTATCGCCAGCCGGGTCAGATTCGCGTTCGTCATGCCCGAGACCATATACCCCTAGGGGGTATATGCCAAGAGACGTCCGCCACCTTCCGGCCGCGACGGGGAGGCGTCGGCGCACGATGGGGACGGGCGCCGGAACCCGCGACCGACGCTCCGGTTGAAGAGCGTCAGGCCGGGCACCACGTACGGACCACCGCCGATGGATGCCACGAGATCCGGCCGCGATTTCCGGGAACCCGACGCACCGATCGACCGTCATATCGATTTCCATACATGTACAACTTTTTTTGGGACGGTTATGGTCATGCCGAATCAGCCGAATGACCGGTACCAGCAGGACACCGAGCGACTCTGGCGCGCCCCCGAGGACGCCGGACGGTTTCCCGCCCAGCCGCCGTACCGGGGCAACCGCGGCGAGGCGCTCTCCTGGGGCGAGCTCAACCGGCTGCCGGCCGGCGCCTCCACCCGCCGCAACCTGAACCCGCGCTGATCCGCGCCCCGTTCGGCGGCGGCGACACACCCGGGCGGTCCAGCGGAGGCTTTCGCACACCTGTCGGGTAATTTCTTCTGGTCCACAACCCCGGCCCCGACAGGAGAAGCACCGCGCATGGGCAAGAAGACGATCCACGTCTCCGACTTCAGCGGCACGGTGATCCAGCCCGACGACGAGGTGGTCCGCGTCGTCGTCCTGGAGCACCCTGACCTGGTGGCCGGGCCCGTGCGACTGGACGCCACCCCGGTCGAGGTGGAGAGCATCGACGACGCCGCGCTCGACGTGGCGGTGGTCGAGATCCACGACCGACACGGCGACGGCGAGCCCCGGCGGGTGGTGCTGACCGCGAGTGAGTTCGACGCCATGGCCACCGACGTGCCGATGGCGCAACTGCTCAGGACCGCCGAGCGGGTCCGCCCGCCGAAGGCCCGCAAGAGCGCCGAGAAGATCGACTACGGCACCATCGAGCACGCCGGCAAGCCGCACCGGGGCCGGGTCACCGACGAGGAGGCCCGGCTGGTGCGCGAGCAGCTCGACGAGGTCAACAAGCGCCTCGCCGACGCGGGGATCCGCCAGATCGACCCGGCCGACCCCGAGCACGCCGCCCGGTACGGCTTCCCCGCCGCCCTCTGACGGGCCCGTCGACACCGCCGCCGGGGCCGCCGTGACGGCAGCCCCGGCGGCACAGACACCCGTCGAACGGCGCGAACTCCGCGGCAGCCCCGGCGGAGGCACGCGTCGAACGGCGCGAACTCCCGTCGTCGCGGCAGCCCCGGCGGAGGCACCCTCGAACGGGCGCGATCGCCGCCTCCGCCGGAACCGGGGAGCGCGGCGCCCGCGTCAGCCCTGGGCACCCTTCGTGATCGCCTCCAACGCCGCGACGAGCGTCGACTCGGCGGCGGCCTTGTCGGCGACGGGGCGGCGCGCCGCCATCGCCGACGACGGGGCGGCGCGCCGCCGACCGGTCAGGCCGCGCTTCCGGCCGCCCGCAGGCTGGCCGGGCGCATGTCCGTCCACACGTTCTCGATGTGGGTCAGGCACTCCTCGCGCGAGCCGCGGACGTCCATCGTCCGCCACCCCTGCGGGACCGGCCGGTCCCCCGGCCAGATCGAGTACTGCTCCTCCGCGTTGCGGACGACGACGTACTGCTCCGCCTCGAAACTCATCCCGCGTCTCCCCGTCACGAACCCGTCGATGAGATCACTGGTACCGGACGACCCTATGCCAGCCGACGCGACCGGGGCAACGACGTCCTTCACTCGATGCCGGTGCGGGCGGGCGGCCCGGCCCCCGCGCCGGCGGCAGCTCGCTCCCGGGCGCGGGCGAGCGGCCCGGCCCCCGCGCCGGCGGTGCTCAGTCACCGGCGCCGTCGGGCCGCTGCGCGTCCTCGGACAGCGGCCGGACGAGCAGCTCGAACGCCTCGGCGTACCAGGTCTCCGGCACCGACTCGGGGTCGACCAGGCGCTGGATGCTCAGCCCGATGTCCAGCCCCAGCAGCAGCGTCGCCGTACGCGCCACCAGCGCCGGATCCGGCCCGTCGGCCCGGGCGGCCAGGTGGGCGGCGATGCCGGCGCGGGTGCGGCGCAGCGCCTCGATGTAGCGCGGGCGCACCCTCGGGTTGCGCATGGCCGCGATCCAGAACTCCATCATGAGCAGCGCGAAGTCGGCGTTCTCCCCGGCCCGGTCGCCGGTGGAGTTGGCCGAGCTGAGGGCGGCGAACGCCTGCACCATGTCGGTCTCGCCCGCGGTGACCTCGGTCAGGTCGGTGCCGATGATGTCGAGCTGCCGGTCCAGCAGGGCGAGGATGATGTCCTCCTTGTTGCGGAAGCTGGAGTACACCGCCCCCTTGGTCAGGCCGGCCGCCGCGGCGATGTCGTCCAGTGAGGCCGCCGGTCCCCGCTCCGCGAGCAGCCGCTGCGCCGCGTCGAGCAGGCGATTGCGGTTCTGCCGTTGCCGCTCCTGGCGCCCCATCCGTTCCATCAGGCGACTCTCCCGTCATTCCGCTTGACCGCAATCTCCACATTCCGCATACTCGGCGGTATCTGAATACCGACCAGTATCGGAGATGTCATGGTGCTGCGTGTGGACCATGTCTGCAAGGAGTATCGCGGAGGGGTGCGGGCCAACGACGACATCAGCATCCGGGTGAACGCCGGCCAGGTCTACGGCCTGCTCGGCCACAACGGCGCCGGCAAGACCACGCTGGTCAACCAGGTCGCCGGGCTGATCCGCCCGACCAGCGGCACGATCCGCATCGGCGACGGCGACCCGGTCGCCGACCCCGGGTTCGCCCACCGGGTCTGCTCGGTGCAGCCGCAGGCCCAGGTGCCGCTGATGGGCGTCACGCCCCGCCAGGCCATCACCCTGGTCGCCCGGATCCGGGGCGCCGGCCGGGCCGAGGCGGCCACCGCCACCCAGCGGCTGCTCGAGGCCCTGGACATCACCGAGTGGGCCGACACCCCGGCCGAGCGCCTCTCCGGCGGCGTCCGGCGCCTCGCCGCGTACTGCCTCGCCGCCGTGCGGCCGGGCCAGGTGATCGTGCTCGACGAGCCCAGCAACGACGTCGACCCGGTGCGCCGGCGGCTGCTGTGGCAGCAGGTCCGGTCGCTCGCCGACGACGGGGCGGCCGTCCTGCTGGTCACCCACAACCTCACCGAGGTCGAGCGGATCCTCGACCGGCTCTCGGTCCTGGCGCACGGCCGGGTGGTCGCCGAGGGCACCGTCGCCGACCTGCGCGCCGGGGCCGGGCCGGCACTGCGGCTCGACGTCAGCCTGTCGGCCGGCACCGAGGAGCCCGCCGTGCCGGCGTTCGCCGCGCAGCCGCCGCGCCGCGACCGCCAGCGGCTGGTGTACGCCCTCGACACCGCCGAGGCCGTGGCCGCCACCGAGTGGGCGGCGCGCATGCAGGCCGCCGGCGCCGTCGAGGACTTCTCGCTCTACCCGATGCGGGTCGAGGACATCTACCTCGCCCTGGAGGAACACCAGCCGGCGACCGACGAGGAGGTCAACGATGTCGTGGCTCCGTAGCTACGCCCTGCTGCTGCGCTGGAACGCGCTGCGGCTGCGCTTCCTGCTCCCGCTCTTCGCGATCGTCTCCGCCGGGCTCTCCGTCGGCATCATCGTCGGCTTCGCGTACCTGCTGCCCGACGTGGACGCGACAAGCGCCGCGTTCCTCGCCACCGGCGGCCCGACCATCGGGCTCATCACCGTCGGCCTGGTGATGGCCCCGAACATGGTGGCGCAGAGCAAGTTGCAGGGCAGCTTCGAGTTCGACCAGACGCTGCCCGTCCCACCGCTGGCCTCCGTCGCCGCCGGAGTCACCGTGTGGATCCTGGGCGCGCTGCCCGGGCTCGTGCTGTCGCTGGTCGTCGCCGCGTTCCGCTTCGACCTGCGACTGGACCCGAGCCCGCTGGTGATCCCCGCCGCCCTGCTCGTCGCCCTGACCGCCACCACGCTCGGCTACGGGCTGGCCCACGCCCTCCCGCCCGCAGCGGTGGGGCTGGTGACCCAGCTCGTCGTCTTCGTCACGCTGATGTTCTCCCCCGTCAACTTCCCCGTCGACCGGCTACCCGGCTGGTTGCAGGCCGTGCACGTCGTGCTCCCGTTCCAGTACATGGCGCAGAGCGTGCGCGAGTCACTCGTCGGCGGCATCAGCGGCACCCCGTACCTCGTCATGGGCGCGTGGTGCCTGGTCGGTCTCGTGGTGACCTACCGGCTGATCGTCCGCCGACCCTGACTCAGGCCGGCGTCACCTCGTACAGCGGGAAGTAGCTGTCGAAGGCGTCCCGGGAGTACGCCTCGGCCAGCTGCGGGATGGCGTCGAAGGAGGCCACCGGCTCGTTGATCTCGGGCAACCAGCCGGTGCTCTCCTGCACGTCCCGGATCCGCGCGCAGTCCTGGAACCGCCAGGCGTGGGTGTGCACGTGGATGTGCCGGCCGATGCACTCCACCGCCCGCAGGTTCGACAGCCGCATGCCGTGCTTCCAGCCGACGGTGGCGAGCACGCTCTCGCGGGCCAGCGACTGCAACGTCACCCGGTGCAGCCCACCGCCCATGTTGTCCAGGAAGATCGAGACGCCCTGGCCGCCGCTGATCTCCATCACCCGCTCGACGAAGCGCCGCTTGGAATCCCGGTGCCGGTCCATCGCGTCCGGGTCGCCGGAGGCCCTCGCCACGTCGTAGTCGAGGTCGGGGAACTCGCGGCGGTCGATCGGGGTGGCGCCGGACGCGGCGATCGCGGCCAGCCGGCTGTCGCGGCCGGAGACCATGGCGGTCCGGAAGCCGTCCCGCCGGGCCAGCTCCAGCTGCGCCCAGACCACCCCGCCGCCCCAGCCGAGGACCAGCGGCGGCTCGTCCCAGTGGTCGTCGACCTGGGCCTCCCAGCAGCGCCGGGCCACCCGCCAGTTGTCCCAGGCCGTGAAGTACCGGGCGAACGGCGCCCAGCGCTCGACGGGGTGGCGGCTCTGCTCGGGCAGCGGCACCAGCAGCCGCGCCTCCGTGACGAACCGGCCGCACAGCAGCCCCGGCGAGCCGGGGGCGTCGTACGCGCAGATGCGCTCGGCGTAGCCGTTGCGGTCGATCACCCCGAACGGGATCCACAGGCACTGCTGCCCCTCGCGCAGGCCGCGCACCCCCGGCCCGGCCGCGAGCACCCGGACCACCCCGCACGTGCCCAGCACGATGCGGTCGTCGCCCCGCTGCCGGGCCACGTCCACCGGGTGCCGGGAGATCGCGTGCTCCATGTTGGCCTCCCAGCAGCCCACCAGCGGCTCGACGAGGACCTCGCCCTCCCCGGGCCGGCGAACCGGGATCTGCTCCAGCGTCAACTGCCCGCGGGTGAGCTCGCTCCCCGGCTCAGTGGCATGCAGCACCCACGCCTTGGTCGTCGCCATCCTGCACCTCCTGATCGTCGTCATCCATCTCGGCGGCCAGTGCCTGTTCCACGGCGGCGGCGAACGCCGCCACCGTGCGGTTCTCGAAGACGCTGCGGATCGGCAGCTCCACCTGCCACGCCCGGCGGGCCCGCGACACCACCTGGGTCGCCTTGATCGAGGTCCCGCCGAGGGCGAAGAAGTCACCGTCGGGGCCGAGGCCGTCCACCTGGAGCACCTGGCCCCAGAGCGTCGCCACCGCCTGCTCGGTGACCGTCATCTCGGCCTGCGCCGCCCGCTCCCCGGCCAGGTCGCGCGGCGACGGCAGGGCGCGCACGTCGAGCTTGCCGCTGCTGGTCAGCGGCAGCCGGTCGAGCGGCACGACGGCACCGGGCAGCATGTACTCCGGGAGGACCTGCGCGCAGTGCGCGAGCAGCTTCTCCGCGTCCACCCGCGCCGCGCCGGCCGGCACCACGTACGCCACCAGGGTGTCCGGCGTGCCGTCCGAGCCGTCCGAGGCGCGGGCCACCACCGCGCAGTCGGCCACGTCGTCGTGCCGGCGCAGCACCGCCTCCACCTCGCCGGTCTCGATGCGCAGGCCGCGCACCTTGACCTGCTGGTCGGTGCGTCCGAGGAAGCGCAGCTCGCCGTCCTCGGTCCAGCGCACCAGGTCGCCGGTGCGGTAGAGGCGGGCGCCGGGCGGGCCGGACGGGTCCGGCACGAACCGCTGCGTGGTCAGGTCGGGCCGCCCGGCGTACCCCCGGGCCAGCCCGACGCCGCCGACGTGCAGCTCGCCGGGGACGCCGACGCCGACCGGGCGGCCCGCGGCGTCCAGCACCCGCACCGTGACGTTCGGGATGGGCCGGCCGACGGGCGGCGCCTCGTCCTCGGGGCCGCACTCGTGCACCGAGACCCAGATCGTCGCCTCGGTCGGGCCGTACGCGTTGAAGACCCGGCGCCCCGGGGCGCGCCACTGCCGCACCAGCGACGCCGGCAGCGCCTCGCCGGCGAGGACGAGGAGGCGCAGCTCCGGAAGGGTCGCGACCGGCACGGCCGCCAGGGCCGACGGGGTGATGGTCAGCGCGGTGATCCGCTCGGTGGCGAGCAGGTCCCGCAGGTCGGGGCCCGGCGCCACCCGCTCGGCCGGCGCGAGGTGCAGGGCGGCGCCCGCGCCGAGGGCCATGGCCACGTCGAACACCGACGCGTCGAACGTCGGCGACGCCCACTGCAGCACCCGGTCGTCCGGGCCCAGCCCGAAGAGCGCGCGCTGGGCCGCGACGACGTTGCACAGCCCCCGGTGCGGCACGAGCACGCCCTTCGGCCGCCCGGTCGATCCCGAGGTGTAGATGGAGTAGGCGAGGTCGTCGGGGCCCACGGTCGCAGGCAGCCGGTCGTCGGGCAGGCCGGCGTACCGGTCCCGGTGCGCGTCCAGCAGCACCGTCTCCACCCCGGCGCGCGGCAGGCCGGCCCGGTGCCGGCGGTCGCTGACCACCACCGCGACGCCCGCGTCGGCGAGGATGTCGGCCAGCCGGGCCGGCGGGTGGTCGGGGTCCAGCGCGACGAAGTAGCCGCCGGCCTTGAGCACGGCGAGCATCGCCACGACCAGTTCCGGGGTACGCCCCAGGCACAGCCCGACCGGCGTGCCGGGGCCCACGCCCAGGCCGTGCAGGTGCCGGGCGAGCTGGTTGGCCCGGCGGTCCAGGTCCCGGTAGGTGACCGACTCGCCGCCGGCGCGCAGGGCGACCCGGTCGCCGCCCAGGTCGGCCTGCTCCTCGACGAGCCCGTGCACGGTCGCCGCGTCCGGGTACGGCGCGGACGTCCCGCTCCAGCCGGCCACCAGGGCGCGCTCGGCGTCGGTCAGCACGTCCACGTCCCGCACCGGCGTGTCCGGGCGCGTCGCCACCGTGTCGACCACCGTCGCGAGGTGCCCGAGCAGCCGGGTGACGGCGTCGTCACCGACCCGTCGGGGGTCGTAGCCGACCCGGACGGCGAGCCGGTCCCCCTCCGGGATCACCAGCACCGACAGCGGGTAGTTGGTCCGGTAGCGGTACTGCCCGTCGCGGATCTCGACCGCGCCGCTGCGCCGGTGCAGCACGCCCACCCCGGGCAGGTTGAGCACGGTCATGATGGTGTCGAACAGGGGCAGGCCCGGCGGCACGTCGCTCCACCGCTGCACCTGCTCCAGCGGGCTGAAGTCGTAGCGGCGCAGCGCCGCCTGCTCGTGTTGCAGGGCGACGGCGGTGGCGAGGACCGAGCGGGCCGGGTCGAAGCGGACCCGCACCGGCAGGGTGTTGATGAACAGGCCGGCGGTCTGCTCCACCCCCGGCACGTCCGACGGGCGGCTGGACAGCGTGCCCCCGAACACGACGTCGTCGCGCCCGCTGTGCGCCCGCAGCACCAGCGCCCAGCACGTCTGCAGCAGCGAGCCGAGGGTGACCTCGCGGCGCCGGCCCAGCTCCCGCAGGGCCGCCACGGTCTCCGCCGGGACGTGCAGCACCTGCTCCGGGTTGTCCCGCCCGGACGGCTCCGGCGCGTCGCCCTCGGCGGGACGGATCCACGCCGGGGTGGTCGAGTCGGTGACGCCGCGCAGCGCCTCCCGCCACGCCTGCCGCGCCGCGTCGAGGTCCTGGGCCCGCACCCATCCGACGTACTCGTGGAAGGAGGTCGCCGGCCCGGTCTCCAGCTCCCGCCCGGCGGCGAGGGTGTCGTAGTTGGCGAACGCCTCGTCGAGCACCATCAGCGCCGACCACGCGTCCAGCAGCAGGTGGTGGTAGCGCAGGACGAACGTGTGGTCCTCGTCGCCGGTGCGGATGAGGGTCAGCCGGACCAGCGGCGGCTGCTGGACGTCGAAGCCCTGGAGCCGGTCGGCGCGCAGCCGCTGCTCCAGCCGTGCCGGCAGTTCCGCCGTCGGCACGTCCCGCCAGTCCAGGATCTCCATGGGCACCTCGACGTGCTCCCGGACCACCTGGACGGGCTGCTTGATGTCCTCCCAGTGGAACGACGTGCGCAGCACCGCGTGCCGCCGGGTCAGCGCCTGCCACGCCGCGAGCAGCAGGTCCGGGTCGACGGGCCCGTGCAGCCGGTACTCGACCTGGTCGACGTAGAAGGCCGCCCGGGGGTCGGCGAGGCTGTGCGACAGCAGCCCTTCCTGCATGTACGACAAGCGGTAGATGTTGTCGACTCCGGGAACGGTCAAGGCTTGTCCTTCCTCAGCGTCTCGGGTGCGATGGGACGTCCGTTGGGCCGGCCGGAGCCCGCCCCGGCCAGTTGCTCGGCCAGCGCGGTCAGGTCGCTCGCGTCCAGCCCGGCGTCGGCGAAGGCGGCCAGGTCGGCCGGTGCGCGGCGGCTCCCGCCGGCCGGCGCGCGCTCCCCCGTCGGGTGGTCCGGCCCGGGGCCCGTACGCCCACCGGCTGCCCGGTCGCCGGTCTCCGGACCGGCGTCCTCCCGGTCGTCGGTGGCGACCGCGGCGAGGTCCCGGACGGTCGGGTGGGCGAAGACGTCGGCCTCGGCGATCCGCAGGCCCGCCCGGCGGGCCGCCCCGACCAGCCGGAGGCTGAGGATCGAGTCGCCGCCGAGGTCGAAGAAGTTGTCGGTGACGCCGACCCGGTCGACCCGGAAGACCTCCGCCCAGATCTCGGCGAGGATCCGCTCGCGCGGGCTCTGCGGCGGCTGCTGCGTGCGGCCGGATCCCGGCCCGGCGGCCCGGGCGGCCGGGGCCGCGTCGACGAGTTCGGCGTAGAGGCCCGGTTGCCACCGTCGCGGCAGGTGCCCGGCGAGCCGGGACCAGTCGGCGTCGGCGACCACCAGGCACGGCGGCGCGGACGCGGAGCCCGCCAGCACGTCCAGCCCGTCGGCCGGGTCCAGGGGGTGCAGGCCGAACGCGGTCAGCCGCTCCCGCTCACGCTCGCCCAGCCGGGCCGCCATCCCGGTCCGCGCCCACGGCCCCCAGGCGATGCTGACCGCCGGCAGGCCGACGGCCCGCCGGTGCGCGGCGAGGGCGTCGAGGAAGGCGTTCCCGGCGGCGTACCCGGCCTGGCCGGCGGTGCCGACGACCCCGGCCAGCGAGGAGAACAGCACGAAGAAGTCGAGCTGGTCGTGCAGGGTGGCGAGGTGCAACTGCGCTGCGGCCAGCTTCGGCCGCAGCGGGGTGTCGAGGCGGTCGGGCGTCTGCGCCCCGAGCGGGGCGTCGTCGAGGCCGCCGGCGGCGTGCACCACGCCCCGCAGCGGCGGACCGGCGCGCCGCGCGGCGGCCACCGCCAGTTCCAGCGCGACCGGATCGGTGACGTCGCAGGCGAGGGTGCGGACCCGGTCGCCCTCGCCCGCGAAGGGCTCAGCGCCCTCGACGGTCGTGGCGCCCCGGGACAGCAGCCACACCCGCCCCGCGCCGCGGTCCAGCAGCCAGGCCGCGACCTGCCGGCCGAGGCCGCCGGTGCCGCCGGTGACGAGGTAGCCGCCGTCCGGGCGGACGGGCAGGCTCTCCGGCCGGTCCGCCGGCGCCGGCAGCAGCCGGGGCACCAGCCTCCCCGCCGGGCGGACGGCCTGCTGCGGCGGCGGGGCGGGGGCGGTGAGCGCGGCGAGCACGGCGGCGGCGTCCGCGTCCGGGTCGCCGCCGTCGGGCGGCAGGTCGAGCAGGACGACGTCGGCGTCCGGCCGCTCGGTCATCGCCACCCGGCCCAGCCCCCAGACGGCGGCGTGGGTCGGGTCGACCGGCCCGGCGTCGGTCTGCTGACTGCCGCGGGTGACGAGCACCAGCCGGGCCTCCGGGTGCCGGGCGGCCTGGGCGTGCAGCAGGTGCAGGGCGGCGTGCGCGCCGTGGGTCTGCCGGTCGTGCAGCGCCGCCGCGCCGCCCGGCACCCCGGGGCCGTCGTCGAGGGGCCACAGCAGGGCGACGCCGCGCAGCGGCTCCGGCCCCGGATCCGCCAGCAGCGCCGGCAGCCCGCCGGGGTGGTCGGCGACCGCCGCCGGCGCGACCGTCCGGCAGGTCCCGCCCCCGTCGCGTACGGCCGCCGCGACCCGGTCGGCGACTCCCCCGCCGTCGGCCAGGAGCAGCCAGCCGCCGCTGGTGTCCGACGTCGTCCGTCCTCGGGCCGGCCCGGTGGGACGCCAGTCGACGCGGTGGCGCAGCCGGTCGCCGGCGTCGCCGTCGCGCAGCAGCGCGGTCCGGCGCACCCGGCGCAGCCGCAGGCCGTCCACGACCAGGCGGATCCGGCCGGCGGCCCGCAGGGTGACGTCGAGGACGAGGTCGTCGCCGTCGGGGGTGGCCGACCGGAGCCGGGCCCGGCAGGTGAGGTCGTCGTCGGCGGGGTCGACCGGCGCGTACCAGGCGAGCCGGTCGACGCCGACCGGAACGGCGAGCCCGCCGCCGTCGGCCGCCAGCGCCTGCGGGGCGAGCGCCAGCACCAGGCGCAGGCAGGAGTCGAGCAGGCCGGGCTCCGGTCGGGTGGACGGCGGCACGACGCGCGGGCGACGCAGCCGGGCGTCGACCTCGTCGCCGTGCCGTACGACCGACTCCAGCCAGTGGTAGCGGGGGCCCAGCCGGTAGCCGGCGTCCCGCATCCGGTCCTCCAGGTCCGCCACCTCGGTGCCGGCGGTGTCGCGGGGGCGGTCCGCTCCGGCCGGTGCCGGGCCGGCCGGCCGCACGGTGCCGGTGGCGTGCACCCGCCACCGCGCCGGGTCGGTCCCGGCCGCGCTGACCACCTCGGCGCTCCGCTCGCCGCCGTCCGGGGTGCCCAGCAGCACCTGCACCCGGACCTGTTCGCCTTCGGTCAGGGTGAGCGGTTCGGGGAAGGTCACGTCGCCGACCTCGACGGTCGGCTCCCCGTCGGCGGCGGCCCCGGCGAGGATCGCGGCGAGATGGTTGGCGGCCGACACGACCGTCGCGCCGAAGAGGCCGTGGTCGGTGAGCCGCTCCGGCAGCTCGGGGCCGACGACCTGCTCGAAGACGCTGCCGGTCAGTGCGGGCGAGCGCAGCCGCTCCCCGAGCGGGCCGGTGTCGGCGGGCCGGGCGGCCCCGGCGCGGCTGTCGCGCCAGAAGCGGCGACGCTGGAACGGGTACGTCGGCAGCGGCACCCGCCGGGCGTCCGGGTACACGCGGTCCCAGGCCACCGGCGCGCCCGTGCAGAAGGCGGCGCCGAGCGCGTCCCGGGCGACGGCGTCGTCGCGGCGGCCCCGGCGCATCGTCGGCACCCACCGGGCGCCCGACGGCACGAGCGCCCCACGCCGGGCGAGCGTGCCGAGCACCGGGTCGGGGCCCAGCTCCAGCACCAGCCCGCAGTCCAGCTCGCCGAGGCGGCCCACCGCCTCGGCGAAGCGGACCGGCTCGCGGGCGTTGCGCCACCAGTGTTCGGCGTCCATCGGCCCGTCGAGCGGCCGCCCCGTCACGGTGGAGACCAGGTCCACGCGCGGCTCGGCCGGGCGCAGGCGGGCCGCCTCGGCGGTGAGCCCGGCGCGCACCGGATCCATCAGCGCCGAGTGGAACGCGTGCGACACCCGCAGGTCGCGGTGCCGGACGCCGGCCCCGGCCAGGGCCCGCGCCACGCCCTCGACGGCGTCGGCCGGGCCGGAGACGACGGTCTCGGCGGGGCCGTTGTACGCCGCCACGGAGACCTCGGGGTGCCCGGCCAGCACGGCCTCCGTGGCCGCCCCGTCGGCGGCGACGGCGAGCATCCGGCCGCCGGCGGGCAGCGCGTCCATCAGACGGGCGCGTACCGCCACCAGCCGGAGCGCCTGGTCGATCGGCAGTACGCCGGCCACGCAGGCCGCCGCGTACTCGCCGACGCTGTGGCCGAGGACGACCGCCGGTTCCAGGCCCCAGGAGCCCCAGAGCCGGGCGAGGGCGTACTCGACGGCGACCACGGCCGGCTGGGTCCAGCCGGTGCGGTGCAGCAGCTCACCGCCGTCGTGGAGCACCCGGACCAGGTCGTCGCCCAGGTGCTCGCCGAGGATGTCGGCGCACTCGCGCAGGGCGGCGCGGAACACCGGTTCGGTGTCGTACAGTTCCCGGCCCATCCCCGGGTACTGGCAGCCCTGCCCGGGGAAGACGAAGGCGATCCGGGGCGCGTCGCGCACCTCGCCGGAGACCGGGCCGTCGGCCTGCCCCCGGGCGTACCGGTCGAGGTGGTGCCGCAGCTCAGCCCGGTCGGCGGCGGTGACGGCCAGGCGGTGCCGCAGCGGGGCGCGGAACCGGGCCGCGGCGGCGCAGACGGCCGGCGCGGGCAGTTCCGGGTGCCGGTCGAGGTGGTCGGCGTAGCGCCCGGCGAGGGCCCGCAGCGCGGCGGGCGACCCGGCGGAGAGCGGCAGCAGCAGGCCGGCGGTCGCGCCGTCGCCCGCCGGCGCGACCGGACGGTCCGGTCCCGCGCCGCCTTCCGCGTCGCCCGGCCCGACCCGGCCCACCGGGCCGCCGGCCGGAGCCGGCGTCGGGACGGCCGGGGTGGGCGCCGGCCGGTGCTCGGCGAGCAGCACGTGCGCGTTGGTGCCGCCGATGCCGAACGAGCTGACGCCGGCGACCCGGGGCCGGCCGTCCGGCCCCTCCGGCCAGGGCCGGCCGGAGGTCGCCACCGAGAGGGGCAGCTCGTCCCAGGGCAGGCGGGGGTTGGGCGTGCGGAAGTTCAGGTGCGCCGGGATCCACCGGTGTCGCAGCGCCAGCACCGTCTTGATCAGGCCGACCACCCCGGCGGCGGCCTCCAGGTGGCCGATGTTCGTCTTGACCGACCCGACCAGCAGCGGGTCGCGCCGGTCCCGGCCCAGCACGTCGGCGGCGGCGCGCAGCTCGATCGGGTCGCCGAGCGGGGTGCCGGTGCCGTGTGCCTCCAGGTAGTCGACGTCGGCCGGGGCGAGGCCGGCGGCGCGCAGCGCGTCGGTCAGCAGCTCCTGCTGCGCGGTGCCGTTCGGCACGGTCAGGCCGCTGCTGGCGCCGTCGTGGTTGACGGCCGATCCGGCGAGTACGGCGTGGATGTCGTCGCCGTCGGCGATCGCGTCGGAGAGCCGCTTGAGCACCACCATTCCGGCGCCCTCGCCCCGGGAGTAGCCGTCCGCCGCCGCGTCGAAGGTCTTGCACCTGCCGTCCGGGGCGAGCGCGCCGGCCCGGCAGAGAAAGAGGGTGATGTCCGGGGCGAGCATCAGGTGCGCTCCGCCGGCCAGCGCCAGGTCGCACTCGCCGGCCCGCAGCGCCTGGGCGGCCAGGTGCACGGTGACCAGCGACGAGGAGCAGCCGGTGTCGACAGCCATCGACGGCCCGCGCAGCCCGAGCACGTACGACAGCCGGCCGGCGGCCACGCAGAAGAGGTTCCCGGTGCCGGTGTAGCCGTCGATCCGGGCCGGGTCGGCGATCTGGAGCCCCTTGTAGTCGTCGATGGACAGGCCGGCGAAGACGCCGCTGCGGGTGCCGCGCAGCCGGTCCGCCGGCATCCCGGCGTGCTCCAGCGCCTCCCAGGCCACCTCCAGCAGGAGCCGCTGCTGGGGGTCCATGCTCTCCGCCTCCACGGCGGAGATGCCGAAGAAGTCCGCGTCGAAGGTGTCCACGGTGGGCAGGAAGCCGCCGCGCCGGGCGTAGATGGTGCCCGGTTCGAGGGGGTCGTCGCCGTGCAGCGCGTCGACGTCCCAGCGGTCGCGGGGCACCGGGCCGGTGGCGTCGACGCCGTCGCGCAGCAGCCGCCAGAACTCGTCCGGGCCGTCGGCGCCGGGCACCCGGCAGGCCATGCCGACCACGGCGATCGGCTCGTCGGAGGCGGACGCCCGGCCCGTCCCGGAAGGCGCCGCCGCCCCGGCCGCCGGCCGGTCCGCCTCGCCGCCGAGCCCCGCGGCGAGGTGGGCGGCGAGGTCGGCGACGGTCGGGTGGTCGAACGCCACCGTGGGCCCGACCGGGACGTGCGGGCGCAGGTCGGCGGCGAGCCGCTCGGCGAGGCGGACGGCGGTCAGCGAGTCGAAGCCGAGGGCGAACAGGCCCGCGTCGGCGGGGATCTCGGCGCGGTCGCGGCCGAGCACCTCCGCCGCGCGGTCCACCACGTACTCCCGCACCCGGTGGCCGAGCCCGGCCGGGCTGCCGGCGCGCAGCCGGTCCACGACCGGCGACCCGACGGACACCCGCTCCGGCTCGTCGGCCGCCGGGGCGCCGGCGGTCCGGGTCACGGTCGGCAGCGCGTCCCAGGTGACCGGCAGGCCGGCGAGGTAGAGGTCGGCGGCCAGAGCGTGGACCGCCTCGGCGGCGTCCCGGTCGGGGCGCAGCGAGCCCAGCACGGTGGTGCCGGGTCGCCCGCCCAGGCACTGCAGCAGCGCGGTGCGCAGCACCGGGGTGGGGCTCACCTCCAGGTGCACGGCCGCGTCGGCGCGGGCCACGGCGTCGAGGAAGCGCACCGGGCGGCGGGACAGCATCCCCCAGTGCTCCGCGCCCAGCCGGTCGCCGCCGACCAGGTCGCCGTGGACCGTGGACACCATGTCGGTGGTGGTGGGCCCGTTGCGCAGCAGCGGCCGCAGGTCCGCCACCAGTTCCCCGGTGAACGGCTCCATCTGCGGGCTGTGGAAGGCGTAGTTGATGCCGAGGTCGCGGTGGAACACCCGGTCGGCGGCCAGCCGCGCCACGGCGGCGTCCAGGGCGGACCGCTCCCCCGACAGCACCACGCTGGCCGGGCCGTTCACGGCCGCCAGGGACAGCCCGGCGGGCAGGTCGGCGAGCAGCCGGGTGGCCTGCTCCGCGGAGAGGCCGACGGCGAGCATCCCGCCGCCGCCGGTGGCCCGCTGCAACATCCGGCCCTGGTGGTAGGCGACCGCCATGGCGTCCTCGACGCCGAGCGCCCCGGCGGCGTACGCGGCCGTGATCTCGCCGAGGCTGTGCCCGATCACCACGTCGGGTCGCACCCCGAGGCTCTTCAGCAGGGCCAGCAGGCCGATCTCCACCGCGACGATCGCCGGCTGGGCGACGGCGGTCTCGGCGAGCCGGGTCGACGCCGCCGGTCGCCTGATCTCCTCGGTGACCGACCAGCCGCCCAGCGCCCGTACGGCCGCGTCGCACCGGTCCAGGGCGGCCGCGTACGGGGCGCACCCGGACAGCCCGTCGCCCATGCCGGGCCACTGGGTGCCCTCGCCGGAGAACACCAGGGCCAGGCGCGGGACGTCGGTGCCGGTGGCCGTGCGTACCCCCTCGGGGTGCTCCCCCGCGGCGGCCGAGCGCAGCGCGGCCACCAGCGCCGCCCGGTCCCCGCCGGTGGCGACCAGCCGGTGCGCCGCGCCCGCCGGCGCGGCCCGGCCGGTCGGCTCCGCCCCGGCGGCCAGCCGGTCGGCGGCCTCGGCGGCCCGGCGGCGCAGCGCGTCGGGGTCGGCGGCGCCGATCGGCACCATCCAGGACATGGGCACCTCCGTCACCGTGGTTCCACCGCCGCCGGGACGGGCAACGGCGTGTCCTTGATCTGGTGGCCGGCCAGCTCGCCCTCCACCAGCAGCACCTTCGCGGCGGCGGGTCGGGCGGGCGGCCGGAGCGCCTCGGCGACCGGCCGGTGCGGGTCGGCCGTGATCGCCGCGAGCGTCGCCACGAGGTCGTCGAGCACCCGGCCGGCGGCCTCGTCGGTCAGCAGGTCGCGGTGGTAGGACAGGATCAGTCCCAGCTCCACCCCCGGCATCACGTCGAGGCGGAACGGCTCGGCCATCCGGCTGAAGAACGTCGGGATCCGCTCGGTGGAGCCGAACAGGTTCGGGTCGAGGTTCTGGAAGACCAGGTACGCGTCGAACATCGGCCGGTCCGCCGGCCAGCCGGCCCACGCCGCCACCCGTTCCGGCGCGACGTACTGGTGGTGGGCGGCGTCGGCGCCGACGGTCATGACGTGCGACAGCAGGTCCACGACGGGCCGGTCGGGCCCGGGCAGCCGCACCCGCATCGGCAGCACGTTCATCGTCGGGCCGGTCAGGTCCTCGACGCCGGGCAGGTCCGCCGGGCGGCCGTTGAAGAAGACGCCCAGGGTGGCCTCGCCGCGGCCGGCGTACCGGGCGAGCAGCACCGCCCAGGCGGCCTGGACCAGCGTGTTCGGGGGCATCCGCAGCCGCTGCGCGGTGTCCCGCAGCGCCTCGGTGACGCCCGCGTCCACGTGCAGGTGCTGCCGGGCGTAGCCGCGCTGGGCGCCGGGCCGGTTGCCGGGCGCGGAGGCGGCCAGCGGGGTCGGCGACCACCCGTCGGCGAACAGGTCCCGCCAGAACCCGGGCGTGTCGGCCGGTACGCCGCGGCGACGCAGCCAGCCGACGTAGCGGCTGAACGGCACGTCCGTGCCGGCCTGCGGGGTCTCGCCGGCGAGCAGCCGGTGGTACTCCCCGATGACGTCGCTGAGGAAGACGCTGAGGCTCCACCCCTCCATCCGCAGGTAGCTGAAGCTGAACACCGTCCGGTAGGCGTCCTCGTCCACCTTGCCGAGGAAGAGCCGGATGCCGGCCGGGTCGTCGGGGCCGCAGCCGACCGCCTGGTCCTCACGCAGGAAGCGGGCCAGCTCGGCGTCCTGCTCGGCGGCGGTGAGCCCGGTCCAGTCCTCGTACCGGGAGGGCAGCTCGACGTCGCGCCGCACCACCTGGAGCGGCTCGTCCAGGTCGGTCCAGACGAACATGGTCCGGAGCAGGGCGTACCGGCGGGCCAGCCCGGCCCAGCACCGGCGCAGCAGGTCCACGTCGATCGGGCCGCGCAGGGTGTCGACGCGCTGCACCAGGTATTCGCCGGGGCGCGGGTCGGCGACCAGCCGACGCAGCATGTGCGCCTGGTACGGGGCCAGCGGGAAGACCTCCGTCACGTCGGGGTCGGCCAGCAGCCGCTCCCGGCGGGCCCGGTCGCGTTCCGACAGCCCCCAGTCCGCCGGCGGCTCCGCCGCGTCGTCGGCGGGCCCGTCGGCGACGCCGCCCTCGGCGAGGCGGGCGTCGGCGACCGCCGCGAGCTCCGCCACCGTCGGGTGCGCGAACAGGTCGCGGGGCACCAGCGGCAGGCCGGCCTGGTTGGCGCGGGCCATCACCCGGATCCCGCGGATCGAGTCGCCGCCCAGCTCGAAGTAGTTGGCGGTGGCGCTGACCCGCTCCAGGCCGAGCACGGACGCCCAGATGTCGGCGACGAGCCGCTCGGTGCCGTCGGCCGGCGCGACGTGCGCGCCCCGGTCCCGGGCCGCCGCCGGCGGCGGCGCCGGCAGGTCCGACCAGGCGACCTTGCCGTTGAGGCTGAGCGGGATGTCGGGCACGGGAACGAACACCGCCGGCACCGCGTAGCGCGGGATCCGGTCCTTCAGGTGGGCCCGCCAGCGGGGGCCGAGTTCGCCCATCAGGCGGGCCTGGCGGGGCCAGTTCGCGGGCGCGCCGGCGCGAGTCGGGGGCGCCGGGGGCCACGACGGTCGCACGTCGGCGCGGTGGAACAGGGCGTCCATCCGGGTCGGGTCGGCGGGGGACGGGGCGACGACGACGCGTACGCCCAGTTCGTCGGCGAGCCGGTACAGCGCGTCGGGGTCGACGCCGGCCGGTTCCCGCTCGACGCGGGCGCGCAGCTCGCCGACGGTCCGGCAGGCCCCGGCGCCGGCCCGCAGCACGGCGATCTCGCGGAGGCGGTCGTTGGGTGTCCCGGTCACGGCGACCGCCGGTTCCTCCCGGAGCCGCTCGCGCAGCCGGCCGGCCAGGTCGCCGTCCCAGCCGAGCGGGTCGACGGCCGGTTCCGGCCCGGCCGGGCCGTCGGGCGCGGGGTCGGCGGCGACGTGGACGACGACGTCGTAGCGGAACCGGCTCAGCTCGTTGTCGTACCCGCCGGGCTTGAGCCGCACCTGCACGGCGGCCACGCCGGGCACGGTCTCGCCGAGGGCGGTGAACAGCGCCGGGTCGAGCGCCAACTCCTCCTCCTGCCAGGTCCGGGCCGCCGCCCGGGCGAGCACCACCGCCGGGTCGTCGTCGGGGCCCGCCCGGTGCAGCTCCACCGAGCGGTGGAAGTCGGCCAGCAGGGGCAGGCTGCGGACGTCGCCGACGATCACCCGGCCGCCCGGGGCGACGAGCCGGAGCGCCTGCGCCAGCACCCGCCGCAGGTAGTCGGCGTCCGGGAAGTACTGCACCACCGAGTTCAGCAGCACGGTGTCGAAGGACCCGGCGGGCAGGTCCGCCAGCTCGTGCGCGGCCCGCTCGTCGAGGGTCACGCCCGCCAGGCCGCGGGCCCGGACCTCGGCGCGGACCTGGCCGAGCGCGAACCGGGAGATGTCGGTGCCGTGGTACGAGACGGCGTGCGGCGCGATGCGCAGCAGGAGCAGCCCGAGCCCGCAGCCCACCTCGAGGACCCGACCGGGCGGCGTCGCCAGGGCCAGGGAGACGGTCTCGTCGACCCACCGCCGCATCTCGTCGGCCGGGATCGGGGCGCCGGTGTAGCTGCTGTTCCAGCTGGAGAAGTTGCTGTCCGCCGCGTCGGGGGTCTCCGGCTCGGTGTACGCCTCGTCGAAGACCCGCGCCCACTGGTGCACGGTGCCGTCGGCGTCGCCGGTCGCCGGGGGCTCGTCCGGGGCCGCCGGCGCGGCCGGCTCCGGTGGCTCCCCGGCGCGGGGCACCACGTACGCCACGAGCTGGCCCTCGTCCCCGGCGTCCCGGCGCACGGTGACCACCGCGTCCCGGACGGTGGGGTGCTCCCGCAGGGCCGCCTCGATCTCGCCGAGTTCGAAGCGGATGCCCCCGAGCTTGACCTGGAGGTCCTCGCGACCGAGGTAGGACAGGGTGCCCCCGGGCCGCCACCGGACGATGTCGCCGGTGCGGTACATCCGGGCGCCGGGGCGGTCGGTGAACGGGTCGGGGACGAACCGCTCGGCGGTCAGCGCCGGCCGGCCCTGGTAGCCCCGGGCCACCTGGATGCCGCCGATGCACAGCTCGCCGGGCACCCCGACCGGCACCGGCCGCCCGGCCGGGTCCAGCACGTAGATGCTGGTGTTGTCGACCGGCGCGCCGATCGACACGTCGGCGTTGGGCTCCTCCCCGGGCAGGCACCGGTGGGCGGTGACGTCCACGGCGGCCTCGGTCGGGCCGTAGAGGTTGTCCAGCCGCGCGGGCAGCCGCTCCTGGAGCCGGCGGACCAGGTCGCGGGGCAGCGCCTCGCCGCTGCACACCACCCGGCGCAGCCCGGTGCAGGTGGCCGAACGCGGCTCGTCGAGGAAGAGCCGGAGCATCGAGGGCACGAAGTGGACGGTGGTGATCCGCTGGTCGTTGATCAGGTCGACCAGGTAGCCGGGGTCGCGGTGCCCGTCGGGGCGGGCCATGGTGACGGTCGCGCCGACCAGCAACGGCCAGAAGAACTCCCACACCGAGACGTCGAAGCTGGCGGGCGTCTTCTGCAGCACCGCCTCCCCGGCGGTCAGCCCGAAGCGGCGCTGCATCCAGCGCAGCCGGTTCACCACCGCGCGGTGGCTGTTCATCACCCCCTTCGGCATGCCGGTCGAGCCGGAGGTGTGGATGACGTACGTCAGGTCGTCCTCGGTGACCCCGCTCGCCGGGGCCCGCTCGGACTCGTCGGCGCAGTCGTCGCGGTGCAGGTCGATCGCCGGCGGGGCGTCGGCGGGCAGCACGTCCCGCCCGCCGTCGCCGGTCAGCACGATCCGCGCGCCGCAGTCGGCGAGCAGGTACGCCAGCCGCGCGGGCGGGTGGTCCGGGTCCAGCGGCACGTAGCAGCCGCCGGCCTTGAGCACGCCCAGCAGCGCCACCAGCAGCTCGGGTGACCGGTCGAGGCAGACCGCTACCCGGCTGTCGGGGCGTACGCCGTGCCGCCGCAGCCGGTTGGCCAGCCGGTTGGCGCGCCGGTCCAGCTCGGCGTAGGTCAGCGACCGGTCGTCGAGCCGCACGGCGACGTGCTCCGGGGTCCGCCGGACCTGCTCGGCGATCAACTCGTGCAGGACGCGCGGCGCGGGCTCCGGGGCGGCGGTGTCGTTCCACACCCGCAGGACGCGGTCGCGCTCCTCGGCGTCGACGAGTTCCAGCCGCGACAGCGGGGCGTCGGGGTCGGCGCAGACCTGGTCGAGCAGGCGCAGCAAGCTGGCCAGGATCCGCTCGACGGTGTCCCGGTCGAACAGGTCGGTCGCGTACTCCAGCCCGCCGGGCAGCGTGTCCCCGGCGTCGGCCAGCGACAGCCACAGGTCGAACTTCGCCGACCCGGTGTCGCCCTCGACGAGCCCGACGAGCTGGGTGTCGGCGGTCAGGTCGACCCGGGGCGGCGGGGTGTTGTTCAGCGCCAGCATCACCTGGAACACCGGGTTGTGGCTGGTGCTGCGCTCGGGTTGCAGCTCGTCGACGAGCTTCTCGAACGGCAGGTCCTGGTGGGCGAAGTCGGCCGACACGTCGGCGCCGACCCGGGCCAGCAACTGCCGGAACGTCGGGTCGCCGGTCACCGTGGTGCGCAGCGCGAGGGTGTTGGCGAAGAAGCCGAACAGGTCCTCCAGCTCGGGCCGGTTGCGGTTGGCCACCGGCGTGCCGACGACCACGTCGGGCTGCCCCGACCAGCGGGAGAGCACGACCGTGAAGGCGGCGAGCAGCACCATGAACAGGGTGCTGTCGGTGCCGGCGCACAGCGCGCGCAGCCGCCCGGTGAGCCGCTCGTCGACGGTGAACCGGAGGGTGTCGCCGCGGAAGCTCTGCACGGTGGGCCGGGGCCGGTCGGTCGGCAGCTCCAGCAGCGCGGGGATGCCGTCGAGGCGTTCCCGCCAGTAGCGCACCTGCCGGGCCAGCGCGGGGCCGGACATCTGCGCCCGCTGCCAGACCGCGTAGTCGGCGTACTGGAGCTTCAGCTCGGGCAGCCGGGGCGTGCCGCCGGTGACCAGCGCGGAGTAGCACTCGGCCAACTCCCGGGAGAACACCCGGCCCGACCAGCCGTCGGCGATCAGGTGGCTCCAGTTGACCAGGAAGACGTGCCGCTCCGGGGCGAGCCGGAACAGCCCGAACCGGACCAGCGGACCGACCGCCAGCACGAAGGTGCGCCGGGCCTCCTCCTGGAGGGCCTGCCGCACCCGTTCCTCGCGTTCGGCCTCGTCGAGGCCGGTCAGGTCGGTCACCGGCAGGTCGACGGTCGCCGGCGGCGAGACCACCTGCACCGGCTCGCCGTCGGCCTCCCGGATGGTGGTGCGCAGCGCCTCGTGCCGGTCGACGATGCGCTGCACGCTGTCGCGCAGCGCCGCCACGTCCAGCGGCCCGCGCAGCTCCACCGCCATCGGCGTGTTGTACGCCGGGCTGTCCGGCACCATCCGCTCGAGGAACCACAGGCGCTGCTGGGAGAAGGACAGCGGCGCCGGGCCGTCGTCGCCCCGGCGGGGGATCTCGTCGCGGTTGCCGCGCCGCCCCCTGGACCAGGCCGCCAGCAGCGCCTGCTTGGCCGGGGACAACGCCTGGGCGGGGCGGGCCCCGCGCTGCTCGTCGACGGTCATCGCGCGGCTCCGTCCGACTCGCCGCCGACCGCCGGCCCGGGGCCGCCCCCCGCCGCCACGGGGCCGCCGTCGACCGCCGGCCCGGGGCCGCCGTCGCTCGCGGCGGCGCCGCCGTCCGCGCCGTCCGCGCCGGACGCGCCGTCCTGGAGGGCGCGGATGATGGTGGCCTGGGCGGCGATGGTGTGCGCCTTGAACAGCTCCTCCAGCGGCAGGTCCACCGCGAAGCGTTCCCGCAGCCGGGTGACCAGGCGGGTGGTCAGCAGGGAGCTGCCGCCGAGGGCGAAGAAGTTGTCGTGCACGCCGACGGTCTCGAAGCCGAGCAGCTCCCGCCAGGCGGCGGCGATCGACTCCTCCAAGTCGTCGCGGGGCGCCACGTACTCCGTGGTCAGGTGGGGGCGCTTGTGCAGGGTGCTGCCGAGGTCCACGTCGAGGCTGGTCGGGCCGGCGTCGACCGGCTCCGGCACCCGGCGCGGCGCCACCGAGTCGTCCTGCACCGGGACGGGGCCGTCCTCCGGCGCGTCGATCCAGTAGCGGCGGCGCTCGAACGGGTAGGTCGGCAGGGACACCCGCCGGCAGGGCTGGCCGGCCGCGAAGGACTCCCAGTCGACGTCCACCCCGGACTCCCAGAGCCGGGCCAGCGTCGCCAGCAGGAACGCCTGGTCCGGCTGCGAGTCGCGGGGGTGCCGGATCGACGGCAGGACCGGCGGGGCGGCGCCGTCGCCGTTGGCCCCCACCAGCGCGCCGAGCACCGTGCCGGGGCCGACCTCGACCAGCGTCCGGTCGGTGGCGCCGGCGAGCAGGGTGCGCACCCCGTCGCCGAAGCGGACGGTGCCCCGCAGTTGCCGCACCCAGTAGTCGGGGTCGGTGGCCTCGGCCGGGGTGATCCAGGTGCCGGTGACGTTCGAGACGTACGCCAGCGTCGGCTCGCGCAGGGTGAGGCCGGCGACGTGGGCGCGGAACTCGTCGAGCACCGGCTCCATGGCCACCGAGTGGCCGAGGGTCCGCACGTGCAGCCGGCGGAAGTCCACCCCGTCGGCGGCGAGCCGGTCGGCCAGCTCCTGCACGGGCTCGACCAGGCCGGAGACGGTGCACTGGCCGGGGGCGTTCACCGCGGCGATGGAGAGTTCCGGCCCCAGCCGGGCGGCGAGTTCCTCCTCCGGCAGCGACACGGCGAGCATGGCGCCGCCGGGCAGGCGGTCGATGAGCTGGCCGCGCAGGGCGACGGTGTCGATCGCGTCGGCGAGGTCGAAGACGCCGGCCAGGCAGGCGGCCACATACTCGCCGCCGCTGTGGCCGAGCATCGCCTCCGGGCGCACGCCCCACGACTCCCACAGCCTGGCCAGCGCGTACTCGACGGCGAACAGGGCGGTGGTCACCCCGGCGGAGGTGCCGAGGAACTCCTGCACGGCCCGGTCGCCGTCGGGCGCGCGGACCACGTCGCGCAGGTCGTAGCCGAGCCGGGCGGCGGCCAGGTCGGCGCAGCGGTCCAGATGCTCGGCGAAGACCGGCTCGTCGGCGTAGAGCTGGCGGCCCATGCCGACGTACTGGCTGCCGCCGCCGGGGAAGAGGAAGGCGACCCTGCGGCCGGGGCGGAAGTCGACGGCCGCGCCCGGCGGCGTGCTCAGCGCCGCGGCGGCCTGGGTGGCGTCACGACACACCACCGCCCGCCGACGCTCGAAATGCCGCCGACCCACCTGCAACGTGTACGCCACATCCGCCAAACCCACCCCACCCGAAGCCAACACCCCACCAACCCGACGCCCCACCTCCACCAGAGCCGACGGCGTCCGCCCCGACACCACCACCACCTGCCAACCCCGCACCCCACCGCCAACCGAACTCACCGCAGGCGGCTGCTCCAACACCACATGCGCATTCGTCCCACCAACCCCCAACGCCGACACACCAGCCCGCCGCACCCCCACCAAAGGCCACGACACCAACTCACCATTCACAAAAAACGGAGACGACTCCAACGCCAACTTCGGATTCGCCTCACGAAAATGCACCGTCGGCGGCACCACACCCTCCCGCACCGCCAACACCGCCTTCACAAAACCCGCCACCCCCGCCGCCGCATCCAAATGCCCCACATTCGTCTTCACCGACCCCAACGCACAAAACCCCACCCCATCCGCATCCACCCGAAACGCCCGCGTCAACCCCGCAACCTCAATCGGATCCCCCAACGGCGTCCCCGTCCCATGCGCCTCCACAAAACCCACCGACGACGCCGACACCCCCGCCACCGCCAACGCATCCGCCACCACCTGCGCCTGACCCACCGCCGACGGCGCCGTAAAACCCGCCTTACCACCACCGTCGTTGTTCACCGCCGAACCCCGCACCACCGCATGCACCACATCCCCCGCCGCCACCGCATCGACCAACCGCCGCAACACCACGACACCCACGCCGCTGCCGCCGACGATCCCGCTCGCGTTGCGGTCGAACGCGCGGCAGTGGCCGTCCGGGGACAGGCCGGTGCCCTCGCGGTACACGTGGCCGACGTTCTCCGGGATCTTCACCCCGACGCCGCCGGCCAGCGCCATGTCGCACTCCCCGGCCAGCAGCGACTGGCACGCCTGGTGGATCGCCACCAGCCCGGTCGAGCACGCCGTCTGGATGGTCATCGCCGGCCCGTGCAGGTCCAGCTTGTACGCCACCCGGGTGGCCAGGAAGTCGTCGTTGGAGCTGATCATCATGGGCAGGTAGTCCAGGTAGAACGCCTGCGCCAGCGCGGGATTGCGCATGATGTTGTAGAGCGAGTACGTGTTCATGGACTGGCCGGCGTAGACGCCGATGCGGCCCGGGAAACGCGCCGGGTCGTACGCGGCGTCCTCCAGCGCCTCCCACGCGCACTCCAGGAACAGCCGGTGCTGCGGATCCGTCATCTCCGCCTCGTGGGCGTTGAACCCGAAGAACTCCGCGTCGAACAACTCCACGCCGTCCAACCGCGCCTTCGCCGGCACGTAACTCGGATGCGAGTACACCGACTCCGGCACCCCCGCCGCCGCCAACTCCTCCGGCGAGAAGAACGTCACCGACTCCACCCCGGCACACAGATTCCGCCAGAACTCCGCGACGTTCGACGCCCCCGGGAAACGACCCGCCAGGCCGACCACCGCCAGGGCGTTCTCCAGTTCCTCGGGCAGTTCCGCGGTGGTGGTGCCCGGGTTGGTCTCAGCGGTTCGGGCCGGCGTCATGGGCTTCCCCTCTCGGTGGCTGGTGGATGGCCGGGCCGGTTCGTGGCCGGAGCCGGTGAGCGGACCGCCGTCGGCGGCCGTACTCCACGTCGATCGCCGGTGCGGGCCCGGTCGGCGCGGCGGCGGCCGGACCCGCCGCCGCGTCGAGGTACGTGGCCAGCCCGACGATGGTCGGGAACTCGAAGACGGTCAGCAGCGCCAGGTCCACGCCGAACCGGTCGGCGAGGGTGCGCTGGAGTTCGACCGCGAGCAGCGAGTGGCCGCCCGCGTCGAAGAAGTTCTCGTGCGGGCCGCAGTCGCGGCCCAGCAGGTCACGCCACACCTCGGCGACCCGGCGGGCCGTGGCGCCCAGCGGCGCGCCCGGGCCGGCGGCGCCCGCCGTCAGGTCGGTGCCGGGCGTCTGCGCCAGGACCCGCCGGTCCACCTTGCCGTTGCTGTTCAGCGGCAGCGCCGGCAGGGCGACGTACCGGGCGGGGACCATGTACGCCGGCAGCGTCGCCGCACACCACGACCGCAGCTCGGCGGCGTCCGGCGCCGCGTCGCCCCGCCCCACCAGGTAGGCCACCAGGTGTCGGCGGACCGGGTCGGCGCCCTCCAGCAGGACCGCCACGTCGGCGACCGACCGGTGCCGGCGCAGCGTCGCCTCGATCTCGCCCAGCTCGATGCGGTAGCCGCGCAGCTTCACCTGGTTGTCCGTGCGGCCGAGGTACTGGACGACCCCGTCCGGGCGCAGCCGCACCACGTCCCCCGTCCGGTAGAGCCGGGCTCCGGGCGGGCCGTACGGGTCGGGCACGAAGCGGGCGGCGGTGGTGGCCGGCGCGCCGAGGTATCCGTGGGCCACCCCGGCGCCGCCGACGTACAGCTCGCCCGGCACCCCGGGCGGCACCGGTTCACCCGCGGCGTCCAGCACGTACAGCCGGGTGTTGGGGGTGGGGCGGCCGATCGGGGTCGGCCGCTCGCCGCGCCGGACCCGGTGGCCGGCCGCCCACACCGTCGTCTCGGTGGGGCCGTACATGTTCCACACCTCGGGGCACCGGTCGAGCAGCTGCTCGGCGAGCTCCGGCGTGAGGGCCTCCGCCGTGGAGACCGCCAGCCGCAGGTCGCCGCCGTCCCAGCCGGCGCCGACCAGCAGCCGCCAGGTGGAGGGCGTGCCGTCGAGCACGGTCACCCGGTGCTCCCGGACGAGCCGGAGCAGGCTTTCTCCCTGGCGCACGTCGTCCTCGGTGGCGAGCACCACGTGTGCGCCGGCGGTGAGGGGGGCGAGCACCTCGTAGAGCGCGATGTCGAAGCAGATGGTGCTGACCGCGAGGACCACGTCGGACGGCAGCAGGCCGGGGCAGGTGCGGACGCCGACCAGGAAGTCGACGACCGCCCGGTGCGGCACCAGCACGCCCTTCGGCCGCCCGGTCGAGCCGGAGGTGTGCAGCAGGTAGGCCGGCGCGTCCGGGTCGACCCGGGGCAGCGGGGCGTCGGACACCGGGTCGTCGGCCGGGGCGTACGGCGGGCAGGTCCGCCGGCCGGGGAAACGGCCAACCCACTCGTCGGCGGTGACCACCAGCTCGACGGCGGCGTCGTCCAGCAGGTCGGCGTGCCGGCCGGCGGGGTGCGCCGGGTCGAGGGGCAGGTACGCCGCCCCGCAGCGCAGCACCGCCAGCAGGGCCACCACCAGGTCGGCGCCCCGGGGCAGGCAGACCCCGACCAGGTGACCCGGGCCGGCGCCGGCGGCGCGCAGCCGGTGGGCCAGCCGCTCCGCCCGCTCGTCCAGTTCGCGGTACGTGTGCGCGCGCCCGGCGCAGGTCAGCGCGACCGCGTCCGGGGTGCGGGCGGCCTGCGCCGTCACCAGGTCGTGCACGCAGCCGGTGGGCACCGGCACGGCGGTGTCGTTCCACTCGACGGTGACCCGGTGGTGCTCCTCCGCGTCGAGCAGCGGCAGCCGGGCCACCGGCTGGTCCGGATCGGCCACGGCGTGCCGCAGCGCGACGACGAACTGGTCGGCCAGCCCGCGGACGGTGTCGGCGTCGAAGAGGTCGGTGGCGTACTCGACGATGCAGAAGACGGCGTCGTCGGCGGTGCGGTGGGCGTAGAACGACAGGTCGAACTGGGAGTTGCCGCTGTGCTGCGGGATCGGCGTGACGACCAGCCCACCGGTGCGGAACGGCCGCATCGGCTCGTCCTGCCAGCTGAACAGGGTCTGGAAGACGGGGTGCCGGCTCAGGTCGCGGACCGGGTGCAGCGCGTCGACCAGCATCTCGAACGGCACGTCCTGGTGGGCGAAGTCCGCCGACAGGTCGGCGCGTACCCGGTCGAGCAGCTGCCGGAAGGTCGGCTCCCCGTCGAGCCGGGTGCGCAGCGCCAGGGTGTTGGCGAAGAAGCCGAACAGGTGCTCCAGCTCCGCCCGGGTGCGGTTGGCCACGGGTGTGCCGATGACCAGATCCTGCTGGCCGGACCAGCGCGACAGCACCACCGCGAAGACGGCCAGGCCCAGCATGAACGGGCTGACCTGCTCGGCGCGGCTGAACCGTTGCAGCGCGGTGGCCACGTCGGCGGGCAGGTCCAGGCGCAGGGTGGCGCCGCGGTGGCTCTGCACGGCCGGCCGGGGCCGGTCGGTGGGCAGGTCCAGCACCAGCGGCGCGCCGGCCAGCCGGTCCCGCCAGTACCCGAGTTGCCGTTGCAGGACCGGCCCGGTCAGGTAGGAGCGCTGCCAGGCCGCGAAGTCCGGGTACTGCAACGGCAGGTGGGGCAGCCGCGGCGGCCGGCCCGCCAGCAGCGCGGCGTAGCCCTCCGCCAGCTCCCGCGCCAGCACGCCCCCGGACCAGCCGTCGGCGATGATGTGGTGCATCGTCACCAACAGCACGTGCTCGTCGGCGGCGAGGCGGACCAGCAGCGTCCGGATCAGCGGGCGGCGCAGGTCGAAGGGTTCCCGGGCGCGGGCGGCGATCGTCTCGTCGAGCCTCGCCGGCCGCCGGTCGTCGGGCACCGCCGTGAGGTCCAGCGTCTCGATCGGGGCGTCGTCGACCGGCTCGACCACCTGGACCGGCTCGTCGCCGTCGTCGTGGACGGTCGTCCGCAGCGCCTCGTGCCGGGTGCGGATCAGGCGCAGCGCGCGGTCCAGCGCCGCGACGTCGAGCGGGCCGGTCAGTCGCAGCGCGATCGCCATGTTGTGCACGCCGGCGTCCGCGCCCGTCAGCCGGTCGAGGAACCACAGCCGGCGCTGCTGGAACGACAGCGGGGCGGGCCGTCCGGGCGGCCGGAGCGGGATCGAGGCGGCGCCGCCGCGGGTCGCCGTCATCGCCCCGCCTCCGCCGGATCCGTCCCGCCCGCCAGCCGTCCAGCCTCGGAGTCGCAGGGCGCGTCCCGGTCCGTCCCGCCCGCCAGCCGTTCCGCGTCGGAGTCGGCGAGCGGCTCGCGGTCCGTCTCGCCCATCAGCCGTTCCGCGTCGGCGTCGGAGAGCCCCTCCAGCTCGGCCAGGAGCCGGTCCTGGAGCAGGTCGGCCTGCTGGGCGACGGTGCGCCGGGCGAAGGCCTCCGCGACGGTGATCGGCACCTGGAAGGTGTCCTGGAGGCGGGCGACCAGCCGGCCGGTCAGCAGCGAGTCCCCGCCCAGCAGCAGGAAGTCGTCGAAGACGCCGATCTCCCGGTAGCCGAGCAGTTCGCGCCACGCCTGCGCGACGGTCTCCTCGATGTCGGTGCGCGGTGGTTCGTACTCCGTGGGCAGGTCGGGCCGGTCGTGCTTCGGGCCGGCCGCGGCCGGCGCCTCCTGCGGGGCGGGCGCCGACCCGTTGAGCAGGCTGTAGCGGCGACGCTCGAACGGGTAGGTCGGCAGGGGCACCCGGCGCCGCTGCTCACCGGCGGAGAAGGCGGCCCAGTCGATCGCCGCGCCGGCCAGCCAGAGCCGGGCCAGCGCGCCGAGCAGCGTCTCGTTCTCGTCCTGCTCGGGCGAGGCGGGCAGGGAGGCCACGATGGACGTGGTGGTCTCGGCGCCGGCCGCCCGGCTCATCGCCAGGGCCATGGTGCCGAGGGCGTGCCCCGGCCCGACCTCCAGGAAGGCGGCGTCCGGGAGGGCGGCGGCGGTGCGCAGGTTGTCGCCGAATCGGACGGTGGCCCGCAGGTGGCGCACCCAGTAGCCGGGGTCGGTGGCCTCGGCCGCGGTGAGCCAGCCGCCCGTGACGTTGGAGCCGACCCGCGCCTGCGGGGGCCGCAGCGCGACGGTGGCCATGTGCGCCGCGAACTCGCCCAGCAGCGGGTCGAGCATCCGGGTGTGCGCGGCCTGGCGTACCCGCACCAGCTTGGCGCGGACCCCGTCGGCGTCCAGCGCGGCCCGGGCCGCCTCGACGGCGGCGGCCGGTCCGGAGAGCACGGTCTGCTCGGGCCCGTTGACGGCCGCGACGTCGAGGTCGTCGCCCGCGTACCGAGCGGCGTCGGGCTCGGCGAGGTTGACCGCGAGCATGGCGCCCTCGGGCAGCCGGTCGATGAGCTGGCCGCGCAGGGCGACGGTGTCGATCGCGTCGGCGAGGTCGAAGACGCCGGCCAGGCAGGCGGCCACGTACTCGCCGCTGCTGTGGCCGAGCATCGCCTCCGGGCGCACGCCCCACGACTCCCACAGCCTGGCCAGCGCGTACTCGACGGCGAACAGGGCGGTCAGCCGGCCCGCGGTGGTGTCGAGGATCTCGGCCGCGCGGGGGTCGCCGTCGGCGGCGAGCACCGCGTCGCGCAGGTCGTAGCCGAGCCGGGCGGCGGCCAGGTCGGCGCAGCGGTCCAGGTGCTCGGCGAAGACCGGCTCGTCGGCGTAGAGCTGGCGGCCCATGCCGACGTACTGGCTGCCGCCGCCGGGGAAGAGGAACACCAGGGCGGGTGGAAGGTCGCCGGCCCGGCCGGTCAGCAGCCGTTCCGGGTCCGCCCCGGTCAGGGCAGCGGCGGCCTGGGTGGCGTCACGACACACCACCGCCCGCCGACGCTCGAAATGCCGCCGACCCACCTGCAACGTGTACGCCACATCCGCCAAACCCACCCCACCCGAAGCCAACACCCCACCAACCCGACGCCCCACCTCCACCAGAGCCGACGGCGTCCGCCCCGACACCACCACCACCTGCCAACCCCGCACCCCACCGCCAACCGAACTCACCGCAGGCGGCTGCTCCAACACCACATGCGCATTCGTCCCACCAACCCCCAACGCCGACACACCAGCCCGCCGCACCCCCACCAACGGCCACGACACCAACTCACCATTCACAAAAAACGGAGACGACTCCAACGCCAACTTCGGATTCGCCTCACGAAAATGCACCGTCGGCGGCACCACACCCTCCCGCACCGCCAACACCGCCTTCACAAAACCCGCCACCCCCGCCGCCGCATCCAAATGCCCCACATTCGTCTTCACCGACCCCAACGCACAAAACCCCACCCCATCCGCATCCACCCGAAACGCCCGCGTCAACCCCGCAACCTCAATCGGATCCCCCAACGGCGTCCCCGTCCCATGCGCCTCCACAAAACCCACCGACGACGCCGACACCCCCGCCACCGCCAACGCATCCGCCACCACCTGCGCCTGACCCACCGCCGACGGCGCCGTAAAACCCGCCTTACCACCACCGTCGTTGTTCACCGCCGAACCCCGCACCACCGCATGCACCACATCCCCCGCCGCCACCGCATCGACCAACCGCCGCAACACCACGACGGCCAGTCCGCTGCCGTTGACGGTGCCGGCGGCCGCCCGGTCGAAGGCGCGGCAGTGGCCGTCCGGGGAGAGGGCCATGCCGTCCTGGTGGCGGTAGCCCTCGGCGTCCTCGGCCCGGACGCCGACGCCGCCGGCCAGCGCCATGTCGCACTCCCCGGCCAGCAGGGCCTGGCACGCCTGGTGGATCGCCACCAGCGACGTCGAGCAGGCCGACTGGACCGTCATCGCCGGGCCGCGCAGGTCGAACTTGTACGCCACCCGGGTGGCGAGGAAGTCCTTCTCGTTGGCCATGAGCGCGCTCATGTCGGAGATCAGGGTCGGGTCGGCGGCCACCGCGCGGAGCAGATAGGAATTGACCGAGCTGCCGGCGTAGACGCCGATCCGGCCCGGGAAACGCGCCGGGTCGTACGCGGCATCCTCCAGCGCCTCCCACGCGCACTCCAGGAACAGCCGGTGCTGCGGATCCGTCAACTCCGCCTCGTGGGCGCTGAACCCGAAGAACTCCGCGTCGAACAACTCCACGCCGTCCAACCGCGCCTTCGCCGGCACGTAACTCGGATGCGAGTACACCGACTCCGGCACCCCCGCCGCCGCCAACTCCTCCGGCGAGAAGAACGTCACCGACTCCACCCCGGCACACAGATTCCGCCAGAACTCCGCGACGTTCGACGCCCCCGGGAAACGACCCGCCAGGCCGACCACCGCCAGGGCGTTGTCGAACTGCTCGTCGAGGTGCGCGGGCAACTCGGTCATCGGTCCGTCCCTTCCGCGAGGCGGCGCTGTTCGTGCGCCTGTCGACGACGTGCCAGGCCGCCGCGCAGCGCGGCGCGGCGGCGCTGCGCGTAGCCGTCCGGCGCCCCCGGTTCCGGCTTCCCGGCCGGTTCCGGGGTGGCGCGGATGCGGTCCAGGTGGGCCGCGAGCGAGGCCACGGTCGGGAACTGGAACAGGTCGACCACGTTCAGCTCGACGCCGAGCCGCTCGGCGAGCTGCTGGCGGGCGCGCAGCGCCAGGAACGAGTGGCCCCCGAGGTCGAAGAAGTTGTCGGTGCGGCCCAGCGGCGGAACGTCGAGCACGAGGGCCCACACCTCGGCGACCGCGCGTTCGGTGGCGCCGACGGGCGGCTCGGCGGTGCTCTCCTGGCGCAGCGGCCGCCCGTCGCGCCAGGACAGCCGGTCCCGGTCGAGCTTGCCGTTGGTGGTGACGGGCAGGTCGTCCACCACGGCGAGGACCGCCGGCACCATGTAGCCCGGCAGGTGCCGCCGGGCCACGGCCCGCACCTCCTCGTACGTCGGCGCGGGACCGTCGGCGAGGACGAGCAGCGCGGCGAGGTCGCGGCGGTCCGCGCCGTCGCCCCGGACCACGACGGCGGCCTCCCGGACGGCGGGATGGGTCACCAACACCGCCTCGATCTCGCTCGGCTCGACCCGGAACCCGCGCACCTTGAGCTGGCTGTCGAGCCGGCCGAGGAAGTCCAGCCGCCCGTCAGGCAGCCAGCGGACGAGGTCGCCGGTGCGGTACAACCGGGCGCCCGGCGTCTCGCCGAAGGGATCCGGGACGAAGCGTTCCGCGGTGCGGCGCGGGTCCCGGAGGTAGCCCCGGGCCACCTGGAGCCCGCCGAGGCAGAGCTCCCCCGGCACGCCGACCGGCACCGGACGCCCGGCCCCGTCGAGCACGTAGGTGGTGACGTTGGCGATGGCGCGCCCGATCGGGGGCGCGTGCACCACCGGCCCGGCCTGCGCGGGCACCGGGTCGGCCGTCGCCACCACGGTGTTCTCCGTCGGGCCGTAGTGGTTGACCAGCCGGGCGCCGAGCCCGGGCGGGGGCGTGCGGGTCAGCGCGTCGCCCCCGGTGAGCAGCAGCCGCAGCGCCGAGCCGGTCACCGCCGGCTCCGCCAGGACCGCCTCGGCGACGGTGGTGGGCAGGAAGGTCACCGTGATCGCCTCGTCGACCAGCCACCTGGCCAGCCGGTCCGGCGCGACCCGGACCGGCTCGGGCGGCACGTGCAGCGCCGCACCGCCGGCCAGCGCCGCCCAGAGCTCCCAGGTGCAGGCGTCGAAGCCGGGGCTGGCGACGAGGGTGGCCCGGTCCCGCGGCCCGACCTGGTAGGCGTCGAGGTGCCAGTGCACCAGGTTGGCCAGCCCGCCGTGGGTGACCTCGACCCCCTTCGGGCGCCCGCTGGAGCCGGAGGTGTAGATGACGTACGCGATCTCCCGAGGGTCGGGCTCGGCCGCGGGGGCCACCGCGTCGGCCTCCTCGGCGTCGGCGATGGCGACGGCCACGTCGAGCACCGCCGTGCGGGCCGCCGCGAACCGGCCGGTCAGCTCCTCGCCGGTCAGCACCGCGCAGGCCGCGCTGTCGGCCAGCGTGAAGGTGAGCCGGTCCGGCGGGTAGCCGGGATCGAGCGGCACGTACGCCGCGCCCGCCTTGAGCACGGCGAGGAAGGCGGTCACCAGCTCGGGCCCCCGCTCCAGGCAGACGGCCACCGGCCGGCCGGGCCCCGCGCCGACGGCCCGCAGCCGGGCCGCGAGGACGTCGGCGCGACGGTCCAGCTCCCCGTACGTCAGCGTCCGGCCGTCGGCCCGCACGGCGGGCGAGTCCGGCGCGGACCGGGCCCGCCGCGCCACCAGGTGGTGCACCGGCACGGTCGGGTGGTCGCGGACCCGGCCGCTCCAGCGGCGCACGATCCGGTCCTCCTCGTCGGGGTCGAGCAGCGCCGCCGCCGACAGCCGCCGGTCCGGGTGACCGCAGAGCGAGCCGAGGACCGCCCGGTACTGCGTCATCAGCTGCGCGATGCGCTCGTCGTCGAACAGCTCGGTGCTGAACTCGAACTCGCAGTCGATGTGCGTGTCGCCCTCGAACGCCATCACGGAGAGGTCGAACTTCGACACCTCGCCGACCATGTCGAGCAGTTCCACCGTCAGCGCTCCGACGTGCAGCCGCTCGAACGGGGGAAGGTTCTTCATCGCGAAGACGATCTGGAACAGCGGGTGGCGGGCCGGGTCCCGGACCGGGCGCAGCCGCTCCACCAGCAGCTCGAACGGGGCCTCGTGGTGCGTCTGGGCGTCCAGCACGACGTCGCGCACCCGGGCCACCAGGTCGGCGAAGGTGGGGTCGCCGGAGACGTCGGTACGCAGCACGACGGTGTTGACCAGCAGGCTGACCAGCGGCTCCAGCTCCACCCGGTCCCGGCCGGCGACGGGCGTGCCGAGCACCACGTCGGACTGCCCGGTCTGCCGGTGCAGCAGCGCGACGAAGCCGGCCAGGAGCACCATGAACGGCGAGGCCGCGTACCGCCGGGCGGTGGCCCGGACCTGGTCGGTCAGCCCGGCGTCGAGGCGCACCGTGCGCCGGCCGCCCCGCCAGCCCAGCACGGCGGGGCGGACCCGGTCGGGGGCGAGTTCGGTGGCCGAGGCGCCGGCGAGCCGCCGCTCCCACCACGCCAACTGGTCGTCGAGTTCGCCGGCGCGGACGCGGTGGTGCTGCCACCGGGCGTGCCCGGCCGGGTCGACGGGCGGCCGGGCGGGCGCCGTACCGTGGCCGGTCGCCGCCGCGTAGCAGCGGACCAGGTCGTTGACCAGGACGCTGAGCGACCAGCCGTCGACGACGATGTGGTGCAGGTCGAGGAAGAGCCGGTGGTCGTGCTCGCCGAGCCGGAACAGTCGCGTCCGCAGGAGCGGCCCGCGCCGCAGGTCGAACGGGGGCTGGCGCTCGGCGGCGACGGCGTCGCGTACGCGGGCCTCCCGCTGCTCGGCCGGCAGGTCGGTCAGGTCGGTCACGTCGAGCCGGGCGGCGGGCGCGTCGACCACCCGCTGCACCGGTTCGCCGTCGGCGTCGTCGAACACGGTGCGCAGGGCGGGATGGAGGGCCACCAGCCGGTCCAGGGCGTCCCGCAGGGCGTCCACCGACAGCGGTCCGGTCAGCCGCAGCACCGCCGGGACGTGGTAGGCGGGGCTGTCCGGCTGGAACTGGTGCAGGAACCACAGTCGGCGCTGCGCGAACGAGACCGGGGCCGGGGCGGCCGGGTCCGGCGGGGGCGCGGCGGCCGCGAAGCGTCGCGGGCCGTCGGTGGCCGACGTGTCGTCGGAAAGGGCTCCGGAGTCGTCCGTCGGGTCGCTGGCGAGGAACTCGGCCCCGGCCGCCAGCCGGCTGGCCAGCCGGGCCCGGGCCGCGTCGGAAGGTGATCGGCGCACGGTACCGCTTTCTGCTGGGACGGACGGGACGGTCACTTCACCGGCGACGGCGCCGGGCCCGGCGGGTTCACCGCCTCGAACTGGCTCGCCCGACGCAGCCGGTCGAGCAGCTCCGGCTGGGCGGCACTGCCGCCGGGGTGGCGCAGCTGGTCGGCCAGGACGCCGTTGAAGGCGCGGACGAAGTCCTTGACCTGCCCGCCGGACATGCCCTTGCGTTGCAGATAGAAGGTGCTCCACTGCTCGAACCCGAACTGCGGGAGCCAGACGGAGCTGGTCACGTCGACGAAGAGGTCGTCGATGATCTGGGCGGCGGTCGACCAGTCCATCGTGCGGTGGCTCCAGTTGAACGCCTCGCCCCTGATGCCCAGCTCGTCGCGGCGCTGGTAGATCGGGGTGACCGGGTCGCAGTACCAGAGCTGGGCCCGGAAGTAGTCGGGCCGGCCCTGGTCGAGCAGGCTGACGGTCTCGGCGACGGTCTCCTCCGTCTCGCCCGGGAACCCGACGATCAGCGAGGCGTACGTCGAGATGCCGTGCTCGTTGAAGGCCGCCAGCGCGTCGAGGTAGTCGGCCCGGCGGGCGGTCTTGTTCATCTGCTTGAGCAGCACGTCGCTGCCCGACTCGATGCCCAGGAAGACGCCCTCGCAGCCGGCCTGGCTCATCAGCTCGATGGTCGCCCGGTCGCCGTGGTCACTGCGGTAGAAGCAGTTCCACTTGAAGCCGTAGTCCTTGTCGATCATCATTCGGAGGATGTCCCGGAACCGGTTCTTGGGGACGTTGAAGGTGTCGTCGATGAACGTCACGGTGTTGACCGACGGCAGCTTGCGGATGTTGTCCAGCTCCCGCTCGACGTGGGTGACGTCGAGGTAGGTGTACTTGCCGGCACGCTGCGGGAAGCCGCAGAAGGCGCAGGAGAACGGGCAGGACTTCGCCGTCCGCGTGGTGACGAACTCGTTGAACGCGTCCGGGCCGAAGACCTGGTAGTCGACCAGCTCGGTGAGCGGGTTCGACTCGATCTCGGTGCGGGTGTGGACGAAGTCGCCGTCCGCGCGGTAGGCCAGGTTCGGCACGTCGCCCGGGTCGGTACCGGAGCGCAGCGCCAGCGCCAGCCGGGCGAGGGCCAGCTCGCCCTCCCGGCCGGTGACGTAGTAGTCGGCGCCGAGGTAGTCCATCATCGCGTCAAGGTCGGGGCGCTTCAGCGCGGCCACCTGGTTGGTGATGAACGGCCCACCGACCACGATGGACACCGTCGGGTTGTGCCGGCGCACGAACTCGACGATCTCGATGATCGGTTGCGGCGAGACGTACAGCGTGGTGGTGATGGCGACGAGGCGGACGTCGCCCGCCAGCTTCTCCCGCAACTCCTCGCGCTGGTGCTGGAAGAGGTTGACGAAGTCGACGCTCAGCCCCCGCCGGGCCAGGAAGCTGCCCAGCACCGTGACCACCGGCCAGAGGAAGTCGGCGTTGTGGAAGTACGGCTTCGGCGCGCCGGGCGGGCTCTCGCGCAGGTGGCTCAGCGCGTCCAACGCGCGCAGCGGCCGCCCGTCGAGGTCGATGTACGCCAGGCGCAGGTCGCGGAAGGCGCCGGAGTCGGTTCCCATCAGGCGCACGTCGCTGACGTAGCTGGCGAAGTCGACGTCGTTGAAGCCGACGATCAGGCAGTCTGTCATGTGCCGCTCCGTTCCGGGCAGAAAGACCGGGGACCTCGTCGCCCGTTGCCGGGCCGGTCGAGTTGGCGCACCGTCTGGTGCTACCGGGGTTGGGCCGCCAGGTCGGCGGCGATGGCCCGCACCACCCCGGCGGGGTCGGTGACGTGGAAGAAGTGGTCGCCCCGCACGCTGTGGCCGCGGTAGCCGCGCGTCGTCATCCGCTGCCAGCCGGCCATCGCCGCCGCCGTGGCGATCGGGTCCTCGGTGCCGGCGAAGCCGAGGATCGGCACGTCGACCGGGTCGTGCGCGGCGTCGGCGTAGCGGTCGATCCAGCCGAAGTCCGCCCGCAGCACCGGGACGAGCAGGGCGGCCAGCGCCGGGTGGTCCAGGATCTCGGCCGGCGTGCCGCCCATCCCGACGACCTCGCGCAGGAACTCCTCGTCGTCGAGGCCGAGCAGCCGCCGGGCGAGATCCGGCAGGTCGCCCGGGGGGCGGGACCCGCCGACGACGAGCCGGCGGGGCAGCGTGGCGCCGCGCCGCTGGAGTTCCGCGACGACTGCGTGCCCGAGGAGGGCGCCGAAGCTGTGGCCGTACAGCGCGTACGGGCGGGTCTCGTCGGCCAGCACGTCGGCGACCTCGGCGACGTCGAAGGCGGGCGGTTCGTCGACCCGGCTCTCCCGGCCCGGCGGTTGCAGGGGGCGCACCGCGATGCCCGGCGCCGCGGCGGGGATCCAGGCCCGGTAGGCCGTCGCCCCAGCCCCGGAGTGCGGCAGGCAGTACAGGGCCACCGGCGCCTCGGGGGCGTCGGGGAAGAGGAACCACCGCTGTCGTCGGTCCGCCGAGTAGTGGACAGTCACCATTGATCCTTCCGGGGAAGCTCAGTTGACGACGGCGATCGCGCCACCGTCGACGCGGTGGTTGGCCCCGTTGACGAAGCCCGCGAGAGGGCTGGCGAGGAAGACGACCAGCGCCGCCACGTCGTCGGGTGTGCCGAGGCGGCCGGTGGGGTTGTCGATCGACCCCGCGAGCACGCGCTGCTCGATGTCGGACCAGTCGGTGCCCCAGCCCTGGTCGGCGGCGAGGCCCCGGACGTACGCCTCGACGCGGGGCGTGACGATGACGCCGGGGCTGACGGTGTTGACGGTGATCCCCGTGCGGTCCAGCGCCCGGGCCAGGCCCGTCGTGAGGTTGACCAGCCCCGCCTTCGTCGTCGAGTACGCCACCGAGCCCGCCTGCGGCTGGGTGGCGGCCCCGCTGGCGATCTGGATGAGGCGGCCCCAGCCCCGGCGCCTCATGCCGGGGACCAGGGCCCGGGCGAGGCGCGCCGGCGTCACGACGTTCAGCTCGTGCAGGCGCCGCCAGTCCTCCTCCGTGGTGTCGTCCCACGGCCGGTCCAGGCCGGTGGCGGCGCAGTTGACCAGGATGTCCACGCCGCCGAGGTAGCGCTCGGCGGCGACCGCCAGCCGCTGCGGGCCGTCCGGGTCGAGCAGGTCCACCGTGATCGGTTCCGCGTCGCCGCCCCTGGCCCGGATGCCCTGCACCACGGTCTCCGCGGCCGGGACCGAGCGACCGTGCACGACGACGGTCACGCCCTCGTCGGCGAGCATCTCGGCGATCCGCGCCCCGATACCGGACGACGATCCGGTGACGAGCGCCCGCCGACCGTCCAATCCGAGATCCACTGGTTCCCCCCGTGACATGGTTCGAACGCCGCACCTCGCGGGGCGGCCCTTCCGGGCCCTGGACGGCCCGAACTGCCGCGACCGGCTCAGCCTGGCCGGCGCCGGCCCGGCGACCGGGCGGTCGAGGCGCCACGGCAGGCGGTCGTCCGCCCCCGGCGGTCGTTGTGGTCTCGCGTCCGGTCGACAGCACGGATCAGCACTGGAATGCCCCCGTTCCCCCAGGTCGCCTTGCCTGCCGCGGCGTCGCCTCGGCGCGGCGTACGACAGCGGCGTCCCGACCCCCCGGCCGGCCGCCGGGGGCACTCCGACGCATTTCCGCCAACCCCGTCGGGACCCGGGAAGCACATCACGGAGCCCGGTCGGAGTCAATCCCCACTAATCGGTTAGGAGGCCGCCGGTACAGGTATTCGCGCGGACGTTTCCGGCAATTAACGAACCCTAGGGAGCCGCCGATTAACGCGGCTAGCTGCAGTTCTGCGACAGATAGTGACGCTCATCACGCCCTCGTTCAGGGGCCGACGCGACAGGCCCACGGACGGTGGAACTCCCATCCGAGCACTCCATCAAAAGGGCATAAACGGGGCAGCCGGTGCCAAAAACTGGCGGTTCGGGTGACCAGGTGATCACGGGTGGACACATACCAGGCGGTATGCAAGGATCCAGGAAACGCTTGCTAATCGAACGAGATCATTCGGAGGCAGGCAGGCCACAACCGATCTCGCTTGTGCCGACTCTCCCGAGCCCCGCCTCGGGGTTCACGGTTTATAACTGGCAGCAGACCGTCAGCGCCGCCCGTGCGAAGCCACCGCGGCAGATCGCCGCAGCGCCACTGGCCGCCAACTCTTAAAACGTCCGCCGCAGCACTATGCGCATTGGCGGACGTCGCCGCCGACGGTGCCCTTTTCGAGTACGACCGCGCGCCCGTCCACCACGAGTGGGCCGGGCGCGGGACGGGGGACGGGATGAGGAAAGGATCCGGGCATTCCATGGACATCGCGATCGTGGGCATGGCCTGCGCGTTTCCCGGCGCCTCCGACGCGGCCGCCTTCTGGGCCAACGTCGTCGCCGGCACCGACGCCGTGGTGGAGGTCGACCCCGGGCGGTGGGACGTGGAGCGCTACTACTCGGCGGACGATCCCCGCCCGGGCGAGCGGAGCCCGTCGCGCTGGGGCGGCTTCCTGGCACCCGTGCCGTTCGACCCGGTGGCCCACGGCGTGCCGCCCGCCGCGCTCGGCAGCATCGATCCTGCCCAGTTGCTCGCCCTCGTCACCGCCGAACGCGCGCTGGCCGACGCCGGATACGCCGACCGTCCGTTCCCCCGCGCGCAGACCTCGGTGATCTTCGGTGCCGAGCCCGGCGCCGACCTCGCCACGGCGTACGGGATGCGCGCGCTGCTGCCGACCTACTTCGCCGACCCGCCGGCCGCGCTCGACGCCCACCTGCCCCGCCTCACCGAGGACTCCTTCCCGGGCATCCTGGGCAACGTCATCGCGGGCCGCATCGCCAACCGGCTCGACCTCGGCGGGGTCAACTACACGGTCGACGCGGCCTGCGCGTCGTCGCTCGCCGCCGTCGACCTGGCCTGCAAGGAGCTGGCCGCCGGCACGAGCGACATGGTGCTGTGCGGCGCGGTCGACGTCCACAACGGGGTGCACGACTACCTGCTCTTCGGCTCGGTGCAGGCGCTGTCGCCCACCGGCCGGTGCCGCACCTTCGACGAGTCGGCCGACGGCATCGTGATCAGCGAGGGCGTCGCCTGCCTCGTGCTCAAGCGGCTGGCCGACGCGGAACGCGACGGGGACCGGATCCACGCGGTCATCGCCGGTGTCGGCGGCGCCAGCGACGGCCGGGGCATGGGCCTCACCGCCCCCCGCGCCCAGGGCCAGCGGCACGCGGTCGAACGGGCGCTGCGGGCGGCGGGCGTGACGCCCGGCGAGATCGGCCTGGTCGAGGCCCACGGCACGGGCACCGTCGTCGGCGACCGCACCGAGCTGTCCGCCCTGTCCGAGCTGTTCACGGCCGACGGGGCCGGCCCGGCCACCTGCTCGCTGGGCTCGGTGAAGTCGCTGATCGGGCACACCAAGTGCGCCGCCGGCATGGCCGGCCTGATCAAGGCCGTGCGGGCGGTGCAGACCGGGGTCCGCCCGCCGACCGGGCACCTGACCCGCCCCAACGCCTACTGGGACGCCACAGCCAGCCCGTTCGCCTTCGACGGCGCCGCCCGGCCCTGGCTCGCGCCCCCGGCCCGGCGCGCCGCCGGGGTCAGCGCGTTCGGCTTCGGCGGCACCAACTTCCACGCCGTGGTCCGGGCGCATCCCAGCACCGCCGACCCGGACCAGGCGTGGGACCGCTGGCCGGCGGAGCTGTTCCTGCTCCGCGCGGCCGACGAGGCGGCGACCGGGGAGGCGGCGCGGGCCCTGGCCGCCCTGGCCGCCGAGGCACCGCCCGGGGACGGGGCGCTGCACGCCCTCGCCCTGGACTGGTTCGCCCGCACCCGCGACGACGACCGGCCGGTCCGCGCCGCCGTCGTGGCGGGCGGCCTCGACGAGCTGCGGGAGCGGTTGCGGCTGGTCGCCGAGGGCAGCGCCGACCCCGGGGCGGGGGTCTACCTGGCCGGCCCCGGCCCGGTGGAGCCGCCCGTCGTGGCCCTGGTCTTCCCCGGGCAGGGCAGCCAGCGCCCGGGCATGCTGGCCGACCTCTTCGCGGCCTTCCCCGCGATGCGGGCCGACCTCTACGACGACCCGGCGCTGGCCGCCGCGATGTTCCCACCCACCTCGTTCGACGAGGCGACCGCGGCGGCCCGGGCGGCCACGCTCGCCGACACGCGCAACGCCCAGCCCGCGCTCGGCGTCGCCGAGGTCGCGCTGCTGGAGCTGCTCGACTCTCTCGGGGTCCGGCCCGACCTGCTCGGCGGGCACAGCTACGGCGAACTCGTCGCCCTGCACGCCGCCGGCGTCCTGTCCCGGCCCGACCTGCTGCGGCTGACCGCCGCCCGGGCCGCCGCGATGCACGCGGCCGGCGGGCGGGGCGGCGCCATGGCGGCCGTCTCCGCCGACGCCGACGAGGTCGCCGCGGCCCTCGCCCGGGCCGGGCTCGACGGCACGGTGGTGATCGCCAACCACAACGCCCCGGAACAGGTGGTGATCGCCGGCCCCGAGGCGGCGGTGGCGAGCGCGGTCACCGGGCTGCGCGCGCAGGGCCGCTCCGCCACCACGCTCGGCGTCTCCTGCGCCTTCCACAGCCCGGCGATGGCCGACGCCACCGAGGAGTTCGCCGCCGCCCTCGCCGACTGTCCGGTACGCCCGCCCGCGCGCCCCGTCTGGGCGAACGCCTCCGGGGGGCGCTACCCCGACGCGCCGGAGGAGATCCGCCGGCTGCTCGGCGGGCAGCTCGCCGCCCCGGTGCGCTTCCTGACCCAGATCGAGGACATGTACGCCGCCGGGGCCCGGGTCTTCGTCGAGGTGGGCCCCGGGCGGGTGCTCAGCCGGATGATCGGCCGCATCCTCGGTGACCGGCCCCACCGGGCGGTCAGCTGCGACGCGCCGAACGAGCCGGGCCTGCCCCGCCTGCTGCACGCCCTCGCGGAGCTGGCCGTCGCCGGTGTGCCGGTGGACCCGGCCCGCCTCTTCGCCGGGTCGCGGGCCACCGCGACCGTCGCGCCCGGCGCGACCGGCTGGACCGTCGACGGGCACCTGGTCCGGGGGCCGGACGGCAACCCGGTGCCCAACGGCCTGCGCCCCGCCCACGAGGCCCCCCGGCTGGCCACGGCGGGCAGCGCCGACGCCGGGCGCCTCCGGGAGGCGGCGGTGCTGGAGTTCCTGCGCAACAGCCGGGAGCTCGTCGAGGCCCAGCGCGAGATCATGCTCGGCTACCTGGGCCGCGAGTCCGAGCCGCGACGCTCCACGCCCGACCCCACGCCGATGCCCACGGCGCCGTCGCCGTCCGTCGCCGCGCCCGCCCGCGCCGAGACGCCCGACCCCGCCCCGACCAGCGTCCTCGGCCTCGCCGTCGACCTGCTGAGCGAGCGGACGGGCTACCCCGCGCAGATGCTCGCCCCCACCATCGACCTGGAGGCCGACCTCGGCATCGACTCGATCAAACGGACCGAGCTGGCTGAGACGCTGCTGCGCCGGTTGGCGGTGCCGCGACCGGAGACGCGCCTGTCCGCCCTCGTCGGCGCCCGTACGATCGCCGACCTGGTGGCGCAGCTCCCCCCGCTCGACCCCGCCCCGACCGGCGCGAGCACGTCCCCGGCCGACGGCCCGACATTGACCGACAACCCGGCGACCGGCCGGGCCGCGCCCGGCGCCGCGACGACCGACGGGGCCGACCCGGGCACCGGGTCCGCCCGGGGCCGCGCGCCCGACCGGTACGTGCCCGCCCTGCTGCCGCTGTCCGCGCCGTCCCGGGGCGCCGCCGACCTCTCCGGCCGGGCCGCCGCCGTCCTCGGCGGCGTACCCGGGCTCGCGGACGCGCTGCGCGACCGGCTGACCCGCGTCGGGGCGGCCCCGGCCGACGCGGCCACCCCGCCGGAGCACCTCGACCTGGCGATCCTGCTGCCGGTGACCGACGCCGACGGGGAGCCGGCCCTGCCGGCGGCCTACGACCGGCTCCGCACGCTGCTCACCGCCGGGGTGCCGGACATCACCGTGGTCACCACCATGGGCGGGCGCTTCGCACCCGTCGACTCCGAGACGGCCCCGGCCGGCCAGCACGCCGCGCTGGCCGGGATCGGCTTCGCCGGGCTGGTCCGCACCGTGGCCCACGAGTACCCGCAGGCCCGGGTCCGGCTGCTCGACGTGGACCCGCAGGGCGGAGCCGAGGCCGTCGCCGGCCGCATCGTCGACGAGGTCGCCGTCGGCACCCGGGGGATCGTCGGCCTGCCCGGCGGCTCCCGGGTGACCCGCCGCCACGTCCGGCAGGACCTCCCCGCCGGGCCCGCAACGCTCGACCTGGACGCCGACTCCGTGGTGCTGGTCACCGGCGGCGGGCGGGGCATCACGGCCCGCACGGCCGTCGCGCTCGCCGAACGGTACGGCTGCCACCTGGAGGTCATCGGTCGCACCGCCCCGCCCGGGGCGGTCGAGGACGCCGCCACGGCCGGGCTGACCGACCCGGTCGACCTGCGCCGCGCCCTGCTCGCCGGCGGCGCCGGCACGCCGGCCGAGGTGGAACGCCGGCTGCGCGCCCTGCTCGCCGGGCGCGAGCTGCGCACCGTCCTCGACCGGCTCGAGGCGCACGCCGCGTCCCTGCGGTACCACCGCTTCGACATCCGCGACGACGCCCGGCTGGCCGCCACGGTCGACGAGGTCTACCGCCGGCACGGCCGCATCGACGTCGTCGTGCACGGCGCCGGGGCGGTCGACGACCGGCTCATCCGGGACAAGGACCAGGCGTCCTTCTCCGCCGTCTACGACGCGAAGGTGCGCAGCGCCCGGGTCCTGCTGGACGCGCTGAAGCCGGACCTGCGGCTGCTGCTCTACTTCTCCAGCGTCTCCGGCGTGTTCGGCAACCGGGGGCAGGCCGACTACGCGGCGGCGAACGACGCGCTGGACACCCTGGCGCAGGCCGCCGCCGACCGGTTCACCGGCCGCACCCTGGCGGTGGCGTGGGGTCCTTGGGCCGCCGCCGGCGGCGGCATGGTCTCGGCCGAGCTGGAACGGGAGTACGCGCGCCGCGGCATCGCGGTGATCGACCCCGAGGCCGGCGTCGAGGCGCTGATGCGCGAGATCGTCGAGGGCCCGCGGGACGTGCACCAGGTGCTGTACGTGGCCGGCGACCCGGCCCCGTTCCAGCCCGCCGGGTTCGATGACTGAGCCGGCCCCGGCGCCGCACCCCCGCCCGTCGGGGCCTGCCGTCCTGCGCCTCGCCGCGTCCTCCCCCGCGCAGCTCGCCGACCGGCTGCGGGATGTCGCCCGGGGTGGGCCCCGCCCCGCCGACCCGGCCGACGCCGACCTGCCGTGCCGGGTGGCGCTGCTGACGCCGACGGCGGACCGGCTCGCCCTCGCGCAGGAACTCGTGCTGCGGGAACGGTCCTGGGACGGCCCGGCCGACCTCTGGTACACCGCCGACCCGGTGCTGCGGCCGGGCCGCCCGGGCCAGGTGGCGTTCCTCTTCCCCGGCCTGTCCGCCCACGACCGGCCGCCGCTCGACGACGTGGCCGGGGCGTTCGACCTGCCCGGCTACGAGCCGGACCGCACCGGGACGGTGGGCGGCCGGACGTGGGACCTGCTGCACACCGGGCGGCTGCTCGACGGCGCGCTGCGACGGCTGGGCATCCGGCCGGACCTCGTCGCCGGGCACAGCGCCGGCGAGTGGAGCGCCCTGTTCTCGGCCGGCAGGTGGGCGCCGGAGGCCTTCGACGACTTCGCCCGGGGGATGGGGCCGGACGCCTACCAGCTGCCCGACGTGGCGTTCGCGGTGGTCGGCTGCCCGGTCGCCGAGGCGAGGCGGCTGATCGACGGGGTCGCCGACGTGGTCATCTCCCACGACAACAGTCCCCGGCAGACGGTGCTCTGCGGCACCGACGCGGCGATCCACACCGCGTTCGCCCGGATCGCCGACCCGGCGATACCCCGGACCGTGCTGCCGTTCCGGTCCGGATTCCACAGCCCGATGCTCGCGCCCTACCTCGACCCGGTGGCCGCCGTCCTGCGGGCCGTACCGCTGCGGGCCGCGGCGGTGCCCGTCTGGTCGGCGACCACCGTGGACCGCTACCCCGACGACGCGCCGGCGCTGGGCCGGCTCCTCGTCCGGCACCTGGTCTCCCCGGTCCGCTTCCGGGAGTTGGTGCAGCGCCTGCACGACGAGGGCACCCGGGTCTTCGTGCAGGTCGGCCACGGCAGCCTCGCCGCCTTCGTCCGCGACACGCTGCACGGTCAACGGCACGTCGTGGCCAGCGCCTCGAAGGGCCGGCCGGACGGGCTGGCGGAACTGGCCCGGCTCGCCGCGGCGCTGTGGGTGCACGGGCTGCGACCCGACTTCGCCGCGCTCCCCGGTGCCGACGACCCGATCCGGCGCGACGACACCATCCGGCGCGACGACACCGTCGGGCCCGACCGCACCGCTCGGCCCGACGGCGCCGTGTGGCCCCGCGGCGGTCCATCGGCGTCGAGGGCGGGCGACGACCCGGTGCTCGCCGCGTTCCAGGCCGTCCTGGACGAGGTCGCCCACGCCAGCCGCGAGGTGCTCGACGGCTGGCAGCGGTGGCACCGGGATGACAGGGTACGACCATGACGGAACGAGAGCTTCCCGCGCTGACCCGCGCCGAGCAGGAACTCGTGGACCGCTACCTGCGCATCGTCGACCTGGTCGCCCGCCTCAACCCGGCCCGGGACAGCGGCCACTTCGACGTACGGGGCTGCGTGCTGGCCGCGCAGGCGCTGGCGGCGGAGGCCAAGGCGATCGGCGTGACGGCGGAGACGATGCTCGAACGCGGTGAGGACGAACTGCACGTCGCCACGCTGGCCCGCGCGATGCGCGCCCTGGACGGCGAACGGCGCATCGCCCGGCTCCGGCTGCCCCCGAACTGAACGTCGCACACCAGGGAGGGCAGCTTGCACGGGAGTGGGCAGCGGCTGGCCGTGGTCACCGGCGCGGCCAGCGGGATCGGCGCGGCGGTGGCGCGGCGGCTCGTCGACGACGGGTGGCGCGTGATCGGCTGGGACCGGCGCGGGTGCGACGCGGACGGGGTGGCCGGGCGCCGGGTCGACGTACGCGACTACGAGCAGGTGGCCGCCGCGGCGGCGGAGGTCGACCGGGCGGACCTGCTGGTCAACAGCGCCGGCATCGGTGGGCGCGGTTTCGCCAGCGAGCTCGCGCCGGCGGCGTGGGAACGGGTCATCGGGGTCAACCTGACCGGGACGTACTACTGCTGCCGGGCGATGTTCCCCGCCCTGCGGCGGGCGGGCGGGCTGGTCGTCAACATCGCCTCCGTGGCGGCGCACCTGGCAATGGTGGAGGGGGCCGCGTACTGCTCCTCGAAGGCCGGGGTGGCGATGCTGACCGACGTGCTCGGGGTGGAGTGGGCCGCGCAGAACATCCGGGTGATCGCGGTCAGCCCGGGTTACGTCCGGACGCCGCTGGTGATGGACGGCATCCACCGGAACCTCCTCGACGAGGAGACCATCGTGCGGGGCACCCCGCAGCGCCGCCTGGCGGAGCCGGCCGAGGTGGCGGAGCTGATCAGGGCGCTCGCCGCGGACGAGCTGCGCTACCTGACCGCCACCACGGTGCGCTTCGACGGCGGGTGGACCGCGAGCGGCGGCTACCAGCCGCACCTCGCGGGGGGCCTGCTGCCGGCGGCCGACGACGCGCGGACGACCCCGGACGCGGCCCGGACGGACCGCGCGGGGCTGACCGTGCCGGACTGACCGCACGTCGGCCGTCGCCGGGGTGCCGGCGGGCGCGGCCCGGGAAGCCGCGGGCGCGACCCGGCACGGCGAGGCCCTCCAAGACGGGCCGTCGGGACACGACGCCCCCGCGAGGCCGACCGGCCGGGACCGCCCGGACGCGACGCCCCCGCGAGGCCGACCGGCCGGGACCGCCCGGACGCGACGCCGACCGGGCGGGCCGACGGGCCGGGGTGGCGCCGTCGGCCCCGGACGGATCGGCTCAGCCCGCCACCATCGCCGCGCTCTTCTTGCGGCTGCGCAGGATCGTGTCGACGAGCCCGTAGGCCACCGCGTCGTCGGCGGTCAGGATCTTGTTGCGCTCGATGTCGCGGGAGACCTCCTCCTGCGGGCGGCCCGAGTACTGGGCCAGCATCTCCTCCATCTGGGTGCGCATCCGCATGATCTCGCGGGCCTGGATCTCCAGGTCCGTGCCCTGCCCCTGGACGCCCTCGATGGCGGGCTGGTGGATCAGGATCCGCGAGTGCGGCAGCGCCATCCGCTTGCCCGGAGTGCCCGCCGCCAGCAGGATGGCGGCGGAGGACGCCGCCTGGCCCAGGCAGACGGTCTGCACGTCCGGCCGGACGTAGCGCATGGTGTCGTTGATCGCCGTCATCGCGGTGAAGGAGCCGCCCGGCGAGTTGATGTACATGGTGATGTCCCGCTCGGGATCCGTCGCCTCCAACGTGATGAGCTGTGCCATCACGTCGTTGGCCGCGGCGTCGTCGACCGGCGTGCCGAGGAAGATGATCCGGTCCTCGAACATCTTGCTGTACGGGTTGGTCTCCTTCATGCCGTACGACGTCCGCTCAGCGAACGACGGCAGGACGTACCTGGCGTCCACGGACAGATTCGGCTTGCGGATCATGTTCGCCCTCTCTCCCTCGGAAATTGCTCCCCCGGCAAATTCACCCGTCGACCGGGCGACGCAGCGGAGATGATCCCTTGTCGACCCTATCGGCTTCCCGAGCGGAATGCCGCTCCCAAACAGGGGTGATCGCGCACCGCCCCCGTCACTCCACTACGGACGGTGCACGGCGCCGGCGCGGGCGTCTGGGCAACGGATCCGGTGGCGGCCCTGCGATGCCGGGCCGTCGCACCGACGCCCAGCCGGGACCTCGGCGGGGCACCCGGGGCCGCGTCAGGGCCGGGATCCGCCGCAATTCACGTCACGCGAATCGACGCTTTTCCCGTACGTGGGAATTTCGCCACCAGCAAAATCGAGAAGCCCCGCACTCCATCGACAGCGACCAAATGCTGCTCACCGACGGACCCGGGGGGCGATCCAGACGCCGATGCTGTCGCCGTGGCACTGGTCGAGGCTTGTGGTGCCGACCTGGAGCGACACCTGGGTCGCGTCGCCGATGTCCACCTTGACGGGGCGGGTCTTGCCGAGGCCGACCGTCGTGGTGAAGACCGCCTTGCGGTCGGCCAGCACGGTGAACCGGAGGGGCAGCGCCTTGGGCGAGTCGTCGGCCAGCCCGACGGTCGCCTCGAGGACCTTGAACTGGCGGCTGACCACGAAGGTCACCGTGAACTTGTCGTTCAACCAGCAGGGGGACGTGGTGAGCACCGTGTCGCGGCGCACGCCGGCGACGACGCGCGGCTCCTGCTCCCAGCCCTCGAAGTCGCTCACCTCGGGCATCTCGGTCAGCGACCGCACGGCGGCCTCGGCCGGCGGCGACGCGGGCACGTCCCCTGACCCCGTCGCCGCGCCAGGGACGGACCCCGTGGCCGCCCCGGTGGGCCGGGCCGGCACGGTGGAGGCGGTGACCTGTGCCACCGGAGTCCCGCCACCCTTGTCGCGGGTGAGTTCCAGCGCGACCGGGATGGCCGCCGCGGCCACGGTGGCGACCGCGGCGATGACCGCACCGACGATCGCGGGATGGGACGTCCGACGCCGTCTCTGCATAGACACGGCCCGATTGTGGCAGCCCGCCGCACGACATCGCGGACGGTCGCGGGGCGCGGCGCGCCCTTCCCCGCCCACAGCGACCGTCGCCTCGCGGTCACTCCCGCCCCGCCCACGGCGACCGCCGCCTCAGGTCACCCGAGCCTCGCCCACGGATCCTCGCGGCGCCACAGGGTCGGCAGGTGAAGCGCGATCCGCTCCCGCCGGGCCAGTTCCACCGAGGACGCGCCCGGCGAGCACCCAGCCATCGCCACGTACACGAAAAGGCTCCGGCCGGGTGGAAACCACCAGGCCAGAGCCTTTATTGCTGGTGCGCCGCCAGGGACTCGAACCCCGAACCCGCGGATTAAGAGTCCGCTGCTCTGCCAGTTGAGCTAGCGGCGCTCGCCGACAACGGAGAAACGATAGCAGGCCACCACCCGACGGCCACCGTGAGGTGTCGCTGACCCGAACTCCGCTGCGGTCCGCCCCCAGCAGCAGGCCGAGGGCCCGCCACGACAGGGCGCGCCCGGATGCGGATGCCCCGCCGCGACGTCCCGGAGGCGGGGGATCCCCCGTTTCCAGCGCTACTTCTGCAACACGTACACCAGAAGCATCATCAGGACGTGGGCCGCCACGTAGGAGACGGCGACCCCGGCCAGCAGCCAGAGGCTCCAGGGCATGCGGAAGGGGTAGTGCTCGAATCCTGGCGGCGCCGGTGTGCCGGCCGGCGCCTCCCACACCGGCGCGTCCGGGGCAACGCGGCGGATGGCGTCGGCGACCTCGCCGACGCCCATCCGGATGTCACCGACGGTGAGCGTGTGTCTGCCCCACGTCGCCGCGCGTAGGGACCCGTTGACGTCCAGGGAGCGACGGGTCTCGGGCGGCAGGTCGGCGGGCAGCCCCAGGACCAGCCGGCTGCGGTCCGGCCGCCCGTCGACCGCCAGCACGCTCACCGTCCACAGCGACGCCCACAGCAACGTCATGGCGGACCGGCGGCGGGCCCGCAGCCAGAGCCCGTCCTCGGCAGCCAGGACGAGCGTCCACCGCCCGAACCGGCTCAGCGGCCAGCCGAAGCTGAGCATCGCCAGGAGAAAGACCGCCGAGAGGATCACCCCTGACCGGAACAGCAGCAGCGACGCGAACGCGGCGAACAGGGCCAGCAGGACGACCCCCAGGTAGGCGAGCGCGTTCGCGACCCTGATCGTCGACGGGGCCCGTACCGGTTCGAGGGTCTCGATCGCCCCGTCGTCGCCCTCCGGGTCGGCCACGAACGAATCGGCCGGATTCGACGGTACGGGTGCCGCGGCACGAAGCGGTCGCGGCCCGGCGGGCAGGGTGGGCGAACCGGCGAGGGGCGCCGGGCCCAGGGACGGGCCTCGCGCAGCGGGCCCGGCCCCGGGGGCGGCCTCGTCCGTCCTGGTCGGGGCGAGGGCCGCCGCGCCGCCGTCGACCCGAGTCCGTGCGGGAATCGGCGCACCACCATCGACCCGCGTCGACGCGACGGTGGCCGGGACGTCCGTCCGGGTCTGCCCGGGGGGTGCCGACGCGCCGTCGGCCCGGGTCGGTGCCGGCGGGAGCACAGGTCGTGTCGGCGACGGCCCGCCCGTCGTCTCGGTCTCGCCGCTGTCGGCAGGCGACGGCGGGAACTGCGGCGGCGATCCCGTCGTGGCGGGCGAGGGCCGCCCGCCGACGCGTGGCACCAGGAGTTCCGTGGCGGCGGTGTAGGTCAGCTCGGCGATCCGATGGCGTAGTTCCGTGACGTCCGTTCCGTCCGCACTGGCGACCGCGAGCAGCCGGGTACGGACCGCGGACAGCGACGGTCGGGCCGCCGGGTCGTGCGCCAGCATGTCCGTGAGGACCGGCGTCAGTTCCGCCGGCACTCCGGTCAGGTCGGGTGCCACCTCAGGGTCGGTGATGCGCAGCAACAACGAGTGCACACCGGTCGTGCCCGGATAGAGCTCGTGCCCGGTGGTGGCGTAGACGAGGGTGGCGCCGAGCGCGTAGATGTCGACCGCCGGGGTGAGCAGCCGCTCGCCCCGCACCTGTTCGGGGGACATGTAGGCCGGAGTGCCGATGAGCAGCCCCGTCTGGGTGTGCCGGCTGCCCTGTTCGGTCAGCACGGCGAGACCGAAGTCGATCAGCACCGGCCCGTCGGGGCCGAGGATCACGTTCTGCGGCTTGAGGTCCCGGTGCAGCACGCCGGCCTGGTGGACCCGGCCGAGCCCGTCGGCGAGCATCGCCCCGGCCATCGCGGCCAGCCGGACGGGCAGCGGTCCGCGCGCCCCGACGTACTGGTTGACGGTGGCGCCGGGAACGTACTCGACGGCGAGCCAGGCAGGGTCGCCCAGCGGGTCGGCGTCCTCCAGTCGGGCCACCCGGGACCCGTAGACGAGCCTCAGGTTCTCGATCTCGGTGGCGAAGCGGCGCCGCAGGTTGTCGTCGCTGACCAGCTCCTGCCGAATCACCTTGACGGCCGCGCGGTCACCGGTGGAGGACACGCCGAAGTAGACGTTGCCCATTCCGCCCGACCCGAGCAGCCGGAGCAGCCGGTAGTCGCCGAGCCGCCCGACCTCACCCGTCACTGTCACCCCGTGTTTGTCACCCGGCACCGCGGCACCGCAGCACATCCTTCCACAACGGATCGCCGCCGTGGTGACCGTCACGGTGCCCGTCTTCGCCAGGCGCACCTACGCGTGCATGGGTACTGGTGGTGGGCCTGGACAGCGGCGAGGCCGATCTCGACGGGGATGGCAGCATCACCCCGGCGCAGACCTCCACCCGGTCGACGTGGACGGCAGAAGATCTTTCCGGATCGCCCGTCGCCGCCCCGGCACCGTTCCCCGCCACCTGCCGCCGTCGGCCACGTCCGCCCGTCGGCGCGTAGCGGAGGCGGCGATCACCCGCGTGCGCTAGGTGTGGGTGACCCGGACCAGGTGACGCGAAAAGGCCCCGACCGTAGAGAACTATCAGGTCAGGGCCTTGATTGCTGGTGCGCCGCCAGGGACTCGAACCCCGAACCCGCGGATTAAGAGTCCGCTGCTCTGCCAGTTGAGCTAGCGGCGCTCGCTGACAACGGGAAGAACATTAGCACGCCTCCTGAGCCGGGTTCCAATCCGATCCCCGGCTCCCCCCTTCGGTCGAGCTTAACGGGCATCGGCGGGCAAAACCCCCAGGTGTACGGCGACAGGGGCCTGACCGGCGGCTTCCATGCGGCACGATGTGCGCCAGGTACGCGAGAACAGAGGTGGGGATGGGCAGGTTCACGCGGGCCGGGGCGATGGTGGGCGCCCTCGGCCTGGTGGTGTCGCTGGCGCTGACAGCCTGCGGCGAGGAGAAGAAGAAGGCGGAGTTCGTCGGCGGCACCACCCCCGCCACGGCGAGCGCGGCGGCCGAGCCCGTCACCCCGGCCGCGCCGAGCGGTCCACCGCTGACGCTGAGCCCGGCCGACGGGGCGAAGAACAGGCCGGTCAGCTCCGAGATCGGCGCGAAGCTGCCCGACGGCGGCAAGGTGTCGAGCGTCACGCTGACGACGGCGGACGGCAAGCAGGTCGAGGGGCGCCTGCGCGCCGACGGCTCCTCCTGGGTGCCGTCGAAGCCGCTGAAGTACGGCGCCACCTACACGGCCACCGTCACCGCCACCGCCGCCGACGGCGGGACCAGCCAGGGCACCAGCACGTTCACGACGATGGCGAAGCCCAAGTCGATGATCAGCTCGGGCCTGTACCTCTTCGACGACAAGACCTACGGCGTGGCGATGCCGGTGGTCACCGAGTTCCACCCGGGCATCCCGAAGAAGGACCGCGCGGCGGTGCAGAAGCGCATGTTCGTGCAGACCGACCCGCCGCAGCCGGGCGCCTGGCACTGGGTGGACAACGGCACCCAGGCCTACTACCGCGCGCCGGAGTACTGGAAGCCCGGCACCACGCTCACCGTCCGGATCGCGCTGGCGGGCATCCCGCTGAGCAACGGCCGGTACGGCAACGTCGACCGTACGGCCACGGCGAAGATCGGCCGCGCCTTCGAGATGAAGGTCGACAACGCCACCAAGAAGATGACCGTGTACGAGGACGGCCAGGTGGTCCGCACCCTGCCGGTGAGCCTCGGCAAGAAGAAGACGCCCTCCTCCAGCGGCACGATGGTGGTGATGGAGAAGAAGGAGTCCACCGTCTTCGACACCCGGGACGACCCGGATCCGGCCAACCGCTACGTCACGGAGATCGACTTCGCCCAGCGGATCACCTGGGGCGGGGAGTACATCCACGCCGCGCCCTGGTCCGAGCACGTGCAGGGCCGACAGAACGTCTCGCACGGCTGCGTCAACGTCTCCACGGCGAACGCCCGGTGGCTGTTCGAGAAGACGAAGGTCGGCGACCCGATCACCATCAAGGGCACCGAGCGCCAACTGGCCGCCGGCAACGGCTGGACGGCGTGGAGCCTGAGCTGGTCGGAGTTCGTCAAGGGCAGCGCCCTGTCGGTGCCGGAGGGCGGCTCGGGGCCGGCGTTCTGACGTACGCCCGCCCGACGTTTCGGCGACCGGCCCGCGCCTCGCGGGCCGGTCGCCGCGTTTCCGGCGCCGGCACGCAGCGGCGTGGGCCGGGGTGACGTCGCGGGACGGGGCGGGGTGCGGCCCGGGTGAAGCCGAGGCTCCCTCGCGAAAAGCTGCGATTTTATCAACATTCGGACAGGTTGCCGGGCGTGTTTCGGTTCACCTTGAGGAACGGGTACCTGTCCCGGTGCGTCAGTGAGGGACGATGGGCAACCGGGACCACGACTGTGAGGGAATCATGCGAGCTGTCCAGGACCAGCTGATCCGGCCCGGGGGCGACCGGCGGGGTGGGCGACGCCGCGGGTTCGCGGCGGCGGTGCTCGCCGTGACACTCGCCCTGACCGCCGCCTGCACCGACGGGGGCGGGGACGAGCCCTCCGGCTGGCAGGACGGCGGCCAGTCCGCCGCGCCCAAGGCCGCGGCGACCATCGTCGAGCCCAAGGCCGACGCGAAGGACGTGCCCGCCTCGACCGGCGTCACCTTCACCACGAAGGACGCCCAGGAGACCACCGTCGAGCTGAAGGACTCGGCCGGCGAGGCCGTCGAGGGCAAGCTGACGGCCGACGGGAAGAGCTGGCTGCCCACCGGCGCGCTGGAGTACGGCGAGACGTACACCGCCACCGTCACCGCGACCGGCGACGACGGCCGGCCCGCCACGGCGACCAGCACCTTCACCACCATGGCGAAGCCCGGCAAGCAGGTGCGGATCAGCAGCTTCCTCGGCGACGACCAGGTGGTCGGCGTCGGCATGCCCCTGATCGTCAAGTTCAGCCGGGCCATCCCGAAGGACTACCGCGACGACGTCCAGAGCCGGATGACCGTCACCTCCACGCCGGCCCAGGAGGGCATCTGGCACTGGGTCAGCCCGACGGAGATCCGCTACCGCCCGAAGGAGTTCTGGCAGGCCGACAGCAAGGTCTCCTACCGCGTCCAGGCGGGCGGCCTGCCGCTGGGCGACGGCTGGTACGGCCGAGCCGACCTCAGCGTCGACATCAAGGTCGGCGCCGCGCTGATCATGACGGTGGACAACAGCACCAAGCGGATGACCGTCACGAAGAACGGCTCCGTGATCAAGACCATCCCGGTCAGCCTCGGCAAGAAGAGCACCCCGTCCTCCAGCGGCACGATGGTCGTGATCGAGAAGCTCCGCAAGACGGTCTTCGACACCTTCGAGGAGCTGGGTCCGGAGGAGGGCTACCGCACCAAGATCGACTACGCGCAGCGGCTCACCTGGGGCGGCGAGTTCATCCACGCGGCACCCTGGTCGGAGGGGCAGCAGGGCCGGGTGAACGTCTCGCACGGCTGCGTGAACGTCTCGATGGCCAACGGGGCCTGGCTGTTCGCCAACACCCGGATCGGTGACCCGATCACCGTCAAGGGCACCGAGCGCAAGCTCCAGAACGGCAACGGCTGGACCGACTGGAACATGAGCTGGGAGGAGTACGTCAAGGGCAGCGCCCTGCCGTACGAGCCGGCGACCGAGGCGGACCCGGACGTGAGCGCCGAGCCCGGGGCCACCCCCACCGCCTGAGCCCGGAACGCCGAAGGCCCCCTCCTCGCGGAGGGGGCCTTCGTCAACCGGGTGACTGATGGGAATTGAACCCACGACAACCGGGACCACAACCCGGTGCTCTGCCAACTGAGCTACAGCCACCATGCCGTTCACACCCGATGGATCCGCGCCCGGTCGATCGCCCCGGGCGGGGTGCGGACCAATAATAGCCCCACCCCGACCCGCCGCGTCCAGCGGGTTGTCCCGGGCGGCGCTACAACTGCGCGGCGATCGCCTTGGCGGTCTCCACGTCGGGCCCGGGCAGCGGCACGAAGACCGTCCGCCGGTAGTACTCCAACTCCCGGATGCTCTCCCGGATGTCGGCCAGCGCCCGGTGCGCGAGCCCCTTCTGCGGCTGCCCGAAGTACACCCGCGGGTACCAGCGGCGGCACAGTTCCTTGATCGAGGAGACGTCGATCATCCGGTAGTGCAGGTGCGCGTCGAGGCGCGGCATGTCCCGGCTGATGAAGCCCCGGTCGGTGGCGATCGAGTTGCCGCACAGCGGCGCGGTGCGCGGATCCTTGACGTGACCGGTGACGTAGTCGAGGACCATCTCCTCGGCCTGGGCCAGGGTCACCGTCGAGCGCCGCACCTCGTCGGTCAGCCCCGACTTGCCGTGCATCGTCCGGACGATCTCCGGCATCGCCTCCAGCGCCGCCTCGTCGGCGTGGATCACCACGTCGACGCCCTCGCCGAGCACGTTGAGATCGGGATCGGTGACGAGCGCGGCGACCTCGATCAGCTTGTCCCTGCCGAGGTCCAACCCGGTCATCTCACAGTCGATCCAGACGAGAAGATCAGCCACCGGCCCAGCCTACGCGCAGCCCCGACGGCCGCGCGCCCGCGCACCGTGGCCCGGCCCGACCGTTAGGGTTTTCCCGTGCCAGCCGAACCCGTCGCACCGCCCGCCGTCACCGACGACGACGTCGGCGGCCGTACGGTCCGCCGGCTCGCCGCCGTCCTGGCGTTGGCCGCCGTGCTGCCGGCGCTCTACCTGCCCGGCCTGGTGCACGACTTCTTCGACCTGAAGATCTACATGCGGGCGATGGACTGGTGGGCGGCCGGCAACCCGCTCTACGACTACGTGCAGCCCGACCGGGTCCAGGGCGAGCTCTACTTCACCTACCCGCCGTTCAGCGCGCTGCTGCTGCGCCCGTTCGCGCTGCTGCCGCTGGGCGCCACCGTGGCGATCTTCACGGCCCTGACCGTACTCGCGGTGGTGGTGACCACCCGCTGGCTGCTGGCGCCGGTGACCGCCCGGCACGGCCTGCCCCGTGTGTTCACGCTCACGCTCGCCGTCCTGCTGGTGCTGGCGGTGGAGAGCACCCGCGAGACGATCACCTTCGGTCAGATCAACATGCTGCTGGTCGTGCTGATCCTGGGCGACCTGCTCTTCGCCGTACCCCGGGCGAGCCGCTGGGCCGGGGTGGGCGTCGGGCTGGCGACGGCGCTCAAGCTCTTCCCGGGCATCTTCATCGTCTACCTGCTCGCCACCCGGCGGTGGCGGGCGGCGGCGGTGGCGAGCGCGACGGCCGCCGCCGCCACCCTGCTCGCCGCGGCGGTCGCGCCGCGCGACTCGTGGCGGTTCTGGACCCACGAGCTGTGGGCCACCGACCGGGTCGGCCGCACGGACTACACCGGCAACCAGTCGCTGTTCGGGCTGCTCAGCCGCATCACCGCGCCGGAGAAGCCGGGCCAGCTGCTCTGGCTGGCGCTGGTGGCGGTCGTCGCCGGGTACGGGCTGTGGCGGGCGACGCGGGCCGCCCGGGCCGGCGACCCGCTCACCGGGCTCGCCCTCACCGGGCTGGTCGGCGCGCTGGTCAGTCCCATCACCTGGACCCACCACATCTACTGGTTCATCCCCGCCGTGGTGGTGCTGGCCGACGCGGCGCTGGGCGCCGACCCCGCCACCGGCGGCGGCGTCCGCCGCCGCAACGCGCTGGCGGCGCTCGCGATCGGCACGACCGCCCTGATCGTGTACGGCGTGGTGACCTTCTACGACTGGGGGGTCGCCCCGGCGCGCACCGACTCGCCGGTCGAGTTTCTGACGCGCAACACGTACGTGCTGCTGAGCCTGCTGCTGCTGGCGACGCTGCCGATTCGGCGCGAGCCGGGAAAGTCGCGCCAAATGGACAGTCTTCCTGAGTAGGCCCCTTAACCGTTAATCTGGTCGCAACTACCTCAGATGCATCTCGGGTAGCACCGATCCCCCGGTGAAGGGCGGCCCTCCGCGTCGGCAGCGCGGAGGGCCGTTCGCCGTCGGTCCTCCCCCGCCCGGCGACCCGACGCGCCGTCAGCGGTAGCCCGGTGCCGGCCGGGCGGCGGAAGCCGGCGACGCAGGTGTGGCGCCTGGCCTGGCACGCCTGCCCTACGCCGACCACCGAACGCGGTCGGCGCGCGACGTTCGAGGGCTCCGGCACCGCCGCCCGCGCGAGGCGTTCGAAGGGCTCCGGCCGCGGTCAGCGCGGTGCGTCCGGGGACTCCGGGGCGGCGGGGCGGAGCCGACCCTCGGTCGGGACCGGTGGGGCCGTCTCCGCGGTGGTGACCGGCGGCCACGCCAGGCTGAGGCTCACCCCGGGCGGCCGGAACGCGGGACCGTCGCCGGCGAGGTCGGCCAGCGTCTCGGGCCGGCGCGCGGGCACCGGCCCGATCGCCGGCAGGGATCCGCCATTGCCGGCGCCGACCGAGGCGAGCTGGCGCCCGACGGTCCGCGACCGGTCGCTGTCGCGGGTCGGCTGGGCGCCCAGCCCGCTGAGCGAGGTCACACCGAGCCGCCCGGCCAGCACCGGCACCTGGTCCGGTTCGACCACGAAGACCACCTCGCGCGGGCGCACCGGACGCAGCAGGAGCAGCACGGCGAGCGCCACCGTCAGCACCCCGCCGGCCAGCAGGGCGGCGGTCGCCGGTGCGGTCCACCCGGCGCGCAGCTCCGCCCGCAGCTCCAGGGTCAGGTCGGCCCGCCCGTCGGGACGCATCACGACCAGGCTCAGCCGCCGGTCGGCCAGGTCCTCCGGGGACCACTCCAGCGCGCCGATCCCCTCGCGTACCCAGAAGGGCTGGGTGATCGGCGCGACGGCCGGCGCGATCCCGGCGGACGGCGCGGCGGGTCCCAGCCGGACCGGCAGCGGACCCCGGGCCAGGGCCACCCGGTGGACCTCGGCGTGCGGCACCGGGTCGAGCCAGCGCCGCACCTCGTCGGCGGGGGCCAGCCCGACGAAGGCGGGACCGTCGGCGGTGCGGGCCTCCAGCCGGAGCCGGGACTGCCCGGCCCTGGTGAACGGCGCCTCCGCGCGCAGCAGCCCGTCGAGGTCCCGGACGACCACCGCGTGCCCGGGGGTGTGCACGGTCTCGAACCGGGCGCTGAAGGCCCCTGCGGAGTCGGCGTGCCGGGTGAGCATGCCCAGCACCGCGCCGGCGAGCAGCGCCGGAATCCCGATGGTCAGCAGCAGCACCCCGCCGAACACCCGCACGATCCGCATTCGCCTCGTCCCCCTCCGTAGCCGGATACTCGGCCGACCTTACCGACGCGGGACGGCTGATCAGCGGATATCCACGGCACGGGTCCGGAAAGCAGCCGGCCCGCCGGCTGCGCCGACGGGCCGGTGGGCGACGCGGGGTCACGCCTTCGGCGTGGGCTCCCGCCGGGTCCGCGCGAACGCGAGCCCGCCGAGCAGCAGGCCGCCCGCACCGGCGACCAGGCCGGCGACGCCGAGACCGGTGGCCAGGCCGTCGCCCTCGGCGTCGTCGTCATCGTCGTCGGCCCGGGCCGTGGCGGCGCCGCCGGTCGGGGCGGCCGACGGCGAGGCGGCGGTGAGGGTGAGCACCGGCGCCGGGCTCTCCGGCTCCTCGCCGCCGGGGGTCGGCGCCTCGATCCAGCGCTGCACGTTGCCGTCGGAGTAGGTCTGCAACGTCTTGAAGACCATCGTGTCGACCGTCGGCAGCGGCCCCATCGAGACCGGGAACTCCTGGAACTGGCCGGGCTTGACCCCCGCGTCCCCGGTCGCCGTCCAGGTCAGCTTCGCGACGACCTCCGTGAGCTGGCTGCCGTGCACCTCGACCGGCGGGTCGACCTTGCGCTTCTCCACCACCACCGTCCAGCCCGGCACCGGCATGGTCGACACGGAGCCGACCGGCGCGTTCTCCGGCAGCACCACCTCCACCTTGGTCGTGGCGGCCGTGTCGCTCTCGTTCGGCACGCGGAACGCGAACCGGCCGTAGCCGCCCTGCGTCGCCTCCTGCGGGTCGACCGTGACGTGGGCCGAGGCGGGCGCCGCGAAGCCGAGTACGGCCGTGGCGACGGCGCCGAGCGCCAGGGCGGCAGCGGCGGTTGCGGTACGCCGGTGACGGATCATCTGCGTGGAGCCTTCCTCTTACCTGATCGGCACGGTGGCGGTCACCGTGGCCTGGTCGATGTCGGACGTGCGGACGGTGACGCGCAGCTGCCACTCCCCCGCCGCCGGCAGGTTGATCTCGCCGGTGGCGTGGTTGTCGGTCAGCGGCAGCAGCGGGACCTCGATCGGTTCGATCCCGGCCGACGGCAGGGCGGCCGTGGCGCGCCACTCCACCACGGGCTGCGGCCGGTTGTCCTTCGTGTACGCGTAGAAGTGCACGGTGTTGTTGCCCCGCTCGGCCGGGTCCAGCTCCACCTGGAGCGAGTAGATCGGGCTGGTCAGGGTCGTCGAGAAGTAGCCGGGTGACCCGCCGGCCACGTCGGAGCCGGCGGTGCGCGCCGGGGTGGTCTGCACCAGGGTGGCGGTGAGGCCGAGCACCACGGCCGTGATCGCCAGCTCCGCCCAGACCGCCCGCCGCATCGAGGTCGGCCGGCCGGCCGCCGTGCGGCGGCGCACCAACTGCCGGGAATACGCGGCCACCGCGATGACGAGCACGAACAGCCCGATCTTGCCGAGCAGCAGGCGGCCGTACGTGGTGTCGACCAGGGCCGCCGGCGTGGCGACCTCGATCAGGGCCTGGACGGTGCCGGCGAGCAGCAGCGCCGAGACGGCCAGCGCCGCCCAGCGCGACCAGATCGGCAGGATCGCGTCCAGTTCCCGCTCGTCGGCCCGGCGCAGCAGGAAGCCGGCCAGCATCACCAGCCCACCCAGCCAGACCGCCATGCTGCCCAGGTGGACCGCGTCGACGACGACGGAGACGGCCGGGGCGGGCGAGGCCGCCGGGTGCCCGGCCAGCGGCCAGGTCAGCAGCGCCGCCGTGCCGAGGATGCCCAGGATCACCAGGTCGGCGCGGCCGACCGGCCCCGCCAGCACCGGCCGGAGCAGGAACGCCGCCGCCGCCAGCAGGCCCAGCCGCACCAGGTGCGCCGCGCCGAACGTGCTGCCCAGCACCGCGCTCAGCCCCTCGCCGGTGACGTCGAACACGCCCCCGCCTGCCGTGTAGGGCACCTGGAGCAGGACGTTCGCGACGGTGGCGAGCGCCACCAGGCCGAGCCCCGCCCAGGCCAGCCGCGCCGGGCCCCGCCGGGGCAGGCGCCGGGGCCACAGCACGGCGAGGACCATCGCCGGGCCGACGAGCAGCAGCAGGCCGACGTAGCCGACGTACTTGGCGACCTTGACCGCGTTGCCGACCACCGGGTCGGCCCGGCTGTCGTCCCCGCTGTCCACCGGGGGCGTCGAGGGCGCGCCGACGGAGTAGGTGAACGCGCCGGAGACCGGGTGGCTGTCGGCGGAGATCACCCGGTAGCTGACCAGGTAGGTGCCCCGCCCGCCGGCCGGGTCCACCTGGATCGTGACCACGCCGCCGGAGAAGCTCGGTTCGCCCCGGTCGGCGCGGGAGCCGTCCGGGGCGATGACCCGGATCTTGCCCGGCACCTTGCGGACGGACTCGCTGAAGGTCAGCACCACCTCGGCCGGCCCGCTCGGCACCACGGCCGAGGCGACCGGGCTGCTGCTCACCAGCACCGCGTGGGCGCGGGCGGGACCGGCGGGAGCGATCAGCAGGGCGACGACGGCGACCAGCAGGCCGGCGGCGACGGTCAGCCGGGTGAACCAGCGGCGGTTGGCGACACTCATGCCGGTCATGCTCTCGGACCCGCCCCCTCGGGCGCGACTCCGGCCCTGCCGAACGCGGCCGAAGGCCGCCCGCCCGACACGAGGCCGGGCTCGACCGGGAGGCGGCGCGACAGCCCGACCGGAAGGCGGCGCGACAGCCCGACCGGAAGGCGGCGCGACAGCCCGACCGGAAGGCGGCGCGGCAGCGCGACCGGGGGATGGCGCGACGGCCCGGTCGGCGCGTGGTCAGCCATGCCGCGCCCGCAGTGTGGTCGGCACCGGGCGCTGCGGCTCGCCGCTGAGGCGTCCCAGCGCCCACAGCAGCCCCGCCTGCACCACGGCGGCGAGGTGGCCGACCTCGTGCACCAGGGCGGTGGTCGAGTTGGCGATGTCGACCGCGCTGGTGCCGGCCAGGCAGACCGCCAGCACCAGCGCCACCGGCACGAACGCGCGGGCCCGCTCCGGACGCCACGCGGCCAGCGCGAAGCCGACCGCCAGGGCCACGTCGAAGGAGGCCATCTCGCGGCTGGTGTGCGGGTCGACGGTCACGCCGAGCCCGGCCAGCAGCACCGGCAGCGCGATCGCCAACTGCGCGACGGCGGCGACGGCGACGGCCACCCGCAGCACCTGGCGGCGCCCCCGCCGGGCAGCCGCCGCCGCGTCCCGGCCCGCCACCCCGTCGGCGGCGACCGCCGCCAGCACCGAGGCCGTCAGGTCGGGCACCGCGACCGCGCGTACCCGGGCCAGCCGGGTCACCTGCTCGGCCCGGGCCAGCCAGGACCGGCAGCCGGGGCAGCCACCGGTGTGCGCGTCCAGCGCCTCCGGCGACGCCTGCGGGTCCTCGCCGTCCAGCCGCGCCGACAGCGCCGTACGTACGTCGTCGCATGTCATGAGGGGGTAGTCGTCCGGCGGTCCGGAAAAGTTCCCGGCGTGGCGCAGGCCATGGAAGGGCCGAAGGACCCTGCCCTGCCCCGTCGCTCCGCGTAACCTGGATTGTCGTGATCCCCGCCCCGCGCGAGACCCCCGCAGCCGGTCCGACCGCCGCCGCGGGCCCCGACGCGCGCGAGTCGGCGACCGGGTGGGCGCTGGCCGCCCGCGACGGGGACCCCGTCGCCCAGGCCGCCTTCGTCCGGCTCACCCAGGCCGAGGTGTGGCGCTTCGCCGCCGCGCTGGTCGACCCGGACAGCGCCGACGACCTCACACAGGAGACCTACCTGCGGGCGTTCCGGGCGCTGCCGGCCTTCGAGGGGCGTTCCAGCGCCCGGACCTGGCTGCTCGGCATCGCCCGGCGGGCCTGCGCCGACCACCTGCGCACCGTCGTACGCCGCCGCCGGCTCGCCGAGCGGCTCGCCGCCGACTCCTGGCGCGACCGGTCGCACCCCGACCCCGCCGGTCAGCTCGGGGCCGCCGACCTGGTCCGCCGGCTTCCCGCCGAACGGCGCGGGGCGTTCGTGCTCACCCAACTGCTCGGCCTGTCGTACGCGGAGGCCGCCGCCGTGGAGGGGGTGCCGGTGGGCACCATCCGGTCCCGGGTGGCCCGCGCCCGCAACGACCTCGTCGAGGCGGTCGGCGACGCCCTCGCCGGATGAGCGGGCACGTGGCCGGGAACTTCCGCGGCGGACGCGACGACCAATGAGCGTGACCGCACCCCGCGTCCGGGCCCTCCGCTGGCCCGTCGTCCGCCCCTGGCTCGGCGTCGCCGCCCGGTTGGGCCTGGCCGCCGTGTGGCTGATCGCCGGCGGCAGCAAGGTCGGCGACCTGGCGGCCTCCGGTCGCGCCGTCAACGCGTACCAGGTGATGCCGTACGACGTCGCCACGGTGATCGGCGCGGCGCTGCCCTTCGTGGAACTGGCGCTGGGCGTGCTGCTGCTCCTCGGGCTGGCCACCCGGTTGTCCGCCGGGGTCTCCGCGGCGCTGCTGGTGGTCTTCGTCGCGGGCATCGCCTCGGCCTGGAGCCGGGGCCTGGCGATCGACTGCGGCTGCTTCGGCAGCGGCGGGCAGCTCGCGGAGGGGCAGGCACCGAGCTACCTCCCGGAGATCCTCCGGGACCTGGGTTTCCTGGCGCTGGCCGGATTCCTGCTGATCTGGCCCCGCACCCCCGTCTCCGTGGACGGCTGGCTGGCGGGGGACGCACCCGTGGAGGACGAGGATGAGTAGTCGCAAGGGGCAGAAGGCCGCCGCGCGGGTGGTCCGCGAGCAGCTCGCCCGGGAGCAGCGGCGCAAGCGGACGCTGTGGGTCTCCGCCGCGGCGGTCGCCGTCCTGGTGGTCGCGGGCCTCATCGGCTGGAGCGTCTACTCCAGCCAGCGCTCCGACGACTTCACCCCGCCCACGGGCGCGAACGAGGCCGGCACCGGCGTCGTCGCGGGGTCGGGGCCGGTCACCGTCGACATCTACGAGGACTTCCTCTGCCCGGCCTGCAAGCAGTTCGAGCAGACCAGCGGCCCGACCATCGACCAGCTCATCAGCGAGGGCAAGGTGCGGGTCGTCTACCACCCGGTGGCCTACCTCAACCGCTTCTCCACCACCCAGTACTCGACCCGTTCCTCGGCGGCCTCCGGCTGCGCGGCCGAGGCCGGCCGTTACCGCGAGTACGCCAAGGCGCTCTTCGACCGGCAGCCGCCGGAGGGCGGCGCGGGGCTCAGCGACGACGAGCTGGTCGACATCGCGGCGGGCGCCGGCCTCGACCGGGACGGCTTCGCCTCCTGCCTGCGGGAGGGCACCTTCAAGCCGTGGACCGAGCACGTGACCGAGGAGGCCAGCAAGGCCGGCATCACCGGCACCCCGACCATCCTGGTCGACGGCGAGGAGGTGGCCGACCGCAGCCCGGAGGGGATCAAGGCGGCGGTGGAGGCGGCCGGCCGGTGATCCGCGACCTGCTGGCCCGCGCCGGCCTGGTGCTCACCGCCGCGCTGGCCGCGACGCTCGCGCCCGCCGGGCCGGCCGCCGCGCACGGTGCGGACGCCCCCGACGGCACCGACTACCGGACCGAGGTGACGGCGGTCACCCCCGCCCGGCCCGGGTTGAGCGTACGGGCGGTCGAGGCGGGCGCCCGGCTGGAGCTGACCAACACCGGCGACCGCGCCGTCGAGGTGCTCGGCTACTCCGGCGAGCCGTACCTGCGGGTCGGCCCCGACGGGGTGTACGAGAACGTCCGCTCCCCCGCGACGTACCTGAACCGGACCATCGCCGGGGACACGAGGCTGCCGGCCGAGGCGGATCCGGCCGCCGCGCCGCAGTGGCGACGGGTCGACGACTCGTCCACCGTGCGCTGGCACGACCAGCGGGTGCTCTGGCGGGAGTCGGCGCCGCCGCCGCAGGTGCGGGCCGCCCCCGACCGGGAGCACCGGGTGCGGGACTGGGTGGTGCCGCTGCGCGCCGACGCAGACCCGATGGAGATCCGCGGCACGCTCGACTGGGTGCCGCCGCCGGACGCGTACGCCTGGTGGGTGGCCGCCACGCTCGGGCTGCTCGCGGTGGGCGCGCTGGGGCTGCTGCCGGCCGGGTCCGGGCCGGGCCGGCGGGCGCTGGCCGGGATCGGCGGGCTGCTGGTGCTCGGCGGGCTGGCGGCGGTGGCGTTCACCGTGGGCCGGGAGCTCGACGCGGGCGCGCGGGGCGTCGGCGGGCTGCTGGCCGGCCTGCTCGGCGGGCAGGTGTGGGCGCTGCTGACCGGGCTCGGCGCGATCGCCGCCGGGGTCTTCGCGATGGCCCGCCGGCCGGCCGCCGACTTCGCGGTGGCGCTGGCCGGGGCCTGCCTGGCGCTCTTCGCCGGGGCGGCCAACGCCGCCGTCTTCGCCCGCGCCGTCGCCCCCGTGCCCTGGTCGGCGACGACGGCCCGGATCCTGATCGCCGTCGTCCTCGTCGCCGGGGCCGGCGCCACCGCCGCCGGCGCCCTCCGCCTCCACGCCACCTCCCGCCACCCCACCCCCACCCCCGAACCCCTCCCCCACCCCTGACCCCCTCCCCGCCCCGCCCTCGGCGATCTTGCACTTTCGGCCCTCGAGATGAGGGATGTGCGGCTTTTGTCGGGGCAGTAAGCGCAAGATCGCCGAATGCGCGCGGGACGGCGCGGCGGGGGTGGGGGTGGGGTGAGGGGTGGGGGTGAGGGGTGGCGGGGAGGGTCAGCGGGGGGTGGGGGTGAAGCCGTAGGGCAGTTCGAGGCGGTGCCGGGACAGGAGGTCGGCGTCCGCCAGCAGGTCGGCGGTGGGGGCGTCGGCGACGATCCGGCCGGCGTCCAGGATCACCGACCGGTCGCAGAGCTCCAGCGCGTACGGCAGGTCGTGGGTGACCATCAGCAGCGTCACGGGCAGCCCGCGCAGGATCTCGGCCAGCTCGCGGCGGGCCGCCGGGTCGAGGTTCGACGACGGCTCGTCGAGGACCAGGATCTCCGGGTGCATGGCGAGCACGGTGGCCACCGCCACCCGCCGGCGCTGGCCGAAGGAGAGGTGGTGCGGGGCCCGGTCCCGGTGCTCGCCCATCCCGACCGCGGCGAGCGCCTCGTCCACCCGGGCGGCCAGTTCCGCGCCGCGCAGCCCCAGGTTGGCCGGCCCGAACGCCACGTCCTCGGCGACCGTGGGCAGGAAGAGCTGGTCGTCCGGGTCCTGGAAGACGATGCCCACCCGACGGCGCACCTCGGCGAGCGTGGCCCGGTCCTGGCTGACGGTCAGGCCGCCGACGGTCACGCTCCCCTCGGTCGGGGTGAGGATGCCGTTGAGGTGCAGCACCAGCGTGGTCTTGCCGGCGCCGTTCGGGCCGAGCAGCGCCACCCGGTCGCCGCGCGGCACGGTCAGGTTGACCCCGTGCAGGGCGACGTGCCCGTCGGGATAGGCGTACCGGACGCCGCGGACGTCCAGGGAGGCAGCGGTCTGCACGCCTGCGATCATGTCAGCACGACGGCGGCGGCGGCGATGGTGGCCGCCAGAGCCGGCACGGTGGCCGCGACCAGCCACTGCCCGGCCGTCGCCGCGCCCGCGCCCTGCCACACGGCCGGCATCCGGCCGGCGTAGCCGCGCGACAGCATCGCCAGGTAGACCCGCTCGCCGCGTTCGAACGCGCGCAGGAAGAGCGCGCCGACGCCGGCGGCGAAACCGCGCAGCTGCCACAGGAAGCGCGGGTCGTCGCCCCGGGAGACCCGGGCGACCCGCATCCGCCGGGCCTCGCCGACCAGCACGTCCAGGTAGCGCAGCATGAACGTGGCGATCTGGGTGAGGATCTGCGGGCAGCGCAGCCGGTCCAGGCCGACGATCAGGTCGCGAGTCGTCGTGGTCGCGGCCAGCAGGAGCGACGCCAGTACGCCGAGCGTCCCCTTCGCGACGATGTTCCACGCGCCGAGGAGGCCGTCGGAGGACAGGCTCACGCCAAGCACGTCGACCCGCTCGCCGGCGCCGAGGAACGGCAGGGCGACGGCGAAGAGCACGAACGGCAGCTCGATCAGCGACCGGCTGAGCAGCCAGCCGGGACCGACCCGGGCCAGCCCGGCGACCACCGCGACCAGCATGGCGTACCCGCCGAAGGCCCAGAACGCCTCGCGCGGGGTGGCCACCACGGCGAGGGTGAAGACCACCATCGACACGATCTTGACCTCCGGCGGGAGCCGGTGCACCGGCGAGGCGCCCTCCTGGTAAAGCACGTGCGCGTGCCCGGCGCCCATCCCCCGCTACCCGCGATCCGTCGCGTCGGCCGGTAGCCCGTCCCGCTGCCCGCGACCCGCGTCGGCCGGGGCCGGATCGGCGGCGTCGCCGTCCCGCACGCGGCGGCTCGCGTCGACCGGACCGTCGTCCCACGGGCCTTGGGTCGCGTCGACCGGAGCGCCGTCCCGCGGGCCGTGGCTGGGGTCCACCGCGTCGCCGTCGTGCGGGCCGCGGCGGCGGACCAGCCAGAACGCCCCGCCCGCGACGGCGAAGGTGAGCAGCACGCCGAGGACGCCGGACAGGCCGGTGGAGAGGAAGTCGTTGTCGACCCCCGCGATGCCGTAGTCGGCCAGCGGGCCGCCGATCTCGTGCTCCTTCTCGCGCTGGGCGGGGCAGCTGCCGCCGACGATGTCGTCGTCGGCGTCGAACGTGCAGCCCTCGCGCAGCGACGAGTCCAGCCCGTCGGGGTGCGACGAGGCGAAGTTGCTGACCACCCCGGCGAGCAGCAGCGCCACCAGCAGCCCGCCGACGAGGAACCCCCAGGAACGCTTCCTCACCGGACACCTCCGACGGCCGGGACGGTGGGCGCGGACGCCGGGCGCAGCCCGCGCAGCGCGTAGACGAGGTCGGGCCGCACCTTGGCGACGGTGACCACGGTGGTCGCGGTGATGAGGCCCTCGCCGACGCCGATCAGCAGGTGTACGCCGGCCATGGTGCCGGCCAGGCCCCCGAGGTTGCCGCCGAGGTCGGTGGTGCCGCCGAGCCAGTACTGGAACACGAAGCCCATGGCCGCGACCACCACGCTGAGCAGGGCGGAGACGAAGGCCGTCACACCGAGGCCGGCCGGGGTGCGGGGCAGGACGCGCAGCAGCAGCGCGATCAGCAGGTACGCCGCGGCCGTCCCGAGCACCGCCATGTTGGTGATGTTGAGGCCCAGCATCGCCACGCCGCCGTCGCCGAAGACCAGCGCCTGCACGACGAGCACCACCGCCAGGCAGAGCGCGCCGACCCACGGGCCGACCAGCATGGCGGCGAGCGCGCCCCCGAGCAGGTGGCCGCTGACGCCGGCCGTGAAGATCGGGAAGTTGAGCATCTGCACGGCGAAGATGAAGGCGGCGACCAGTCCCGCCATCGGCGCGAGCCGGTCGTCCAGGTCGCGGCGGCCCCGCAGGACGCAGAACGTCATCGCGGCCAACGCGACGGCGGCGAAGAGCGCGGCGACGGGACCGTCGATGATCCCGTTCGAGATGTGCATCGCCAGGGTTTCCACGCGACCTCCCACGTCGGCGGGTCCGTCCGCGCCCACGAGGTCAGCCTATTTCCCGTACATCTTTGTTGCCAATGTCTGGCAACAGCGCATGGCCTCGATCACCGAGGGGGTGCGGCGCGGGCCGGCGGTGCGGGCGGCCCGGGGACGGGGGCACCCGGCCGGCGGTGCGGGCGGCCCGGTGGCGGCGCGGGCGGCGACGTCGGCGCGTCGCCCGGCGCGGGCGGCGTGGTCGGCGCGTCGCCCGGGGCGGGCGGGCGCGGGCCGGCGGTAGGGTCGTGCCATGACCGCGCCCGACCGCCTCGCCCCCGGTGACCCCGCCCCCGACTTCAGCCTGCCCACCGACACCGGCGAGACGCTCTCGCTGGGCGACCTGCGCGGCCGCAAGGTCGTCCTGTACGCCTACCCGGCGGCGATGACGCCCGGCTGCACCAAGCAGGCCTGCGACTTCCGCGACTCGCTCGCCTCGCTCCAGGCCGCCGGCTACGAGGTCGTGGGCATCTCCCCGGACAAGCCGGCGAAGCTGGCGAAGTTCCGCGAGCGGGACGCCATCACCTTCCCGCTGGTCTCCGACGCCGACAAGGCGGTCCTGGCGGCCTACGGCGCGTACGGCGAAAAGCAGTCCTACGGCCGGACGGTGACCGGCGTGATCCGCTCGACCTTCGTGATCGACGCCGACGGGAAGATCGAGCGCGCGCTCTACAACGTGAGGGCGACCGGCCACGTCGCCAAGCTGCGCCGCGACCTCGGCCTGGACTGAGTCGTCGTACCGCGCCGGCCCGCCCCGGGAGGCGGGTTGGGCGGGGTCGGGCCCGGAAGCTCTAGACTCAGCGGGTCGGCGGGAGTGGCGTAATGGCAGCCGCGGTAGGTTTAGGTCCTATTGTCCGAAAGGACGTGGGGGTTCGAATCCCCCCTCCCGCACCTTCGGGTCGACCGGCGCCCGCGCCGGGAGCCACCGCTGTCGGGCGCGTCACGATCCCGGGTCGGCACGCTCCCGCCCGGTCAGAATTGCCCGGTGGCCCTGCGTCTCGTCCTCGATCCCGACCTGACTCCCGAGCTGCGTGAGGAGATCGTCGCGCTCTGGGTCGACGTCACCAACGCCGGCGGGGCGGTCGGCTTCGTGCCGCCGGTCACCGCCGCCGACGTCCGGCGCACCGCGGGTCCGACGTTCGCCGGCGTCGCCGAGGGCCCGGACCGCCTCCTGGTCGGGTACGCGGGCGACCGCCTCGTCGCCGCGCTGTTCTTCTGCGACAACCGGTTCGCCCTCAAGGCGCACTGGTGCGTGCTGAAGCGGGTGATGGTCCACCCCGACACCCAGGGCCACGGGTACGGCCTGGCGTTGATGCGCGAGGCCGAGCGCCTCGGCCGGGAGCTGGGTCGGGAGGCGCTGCACGTGACCGTCCGGGACGGGCTGGGCCTGGACCGCTTCTACCGGCGGCTCGGCTACCGGGAGATCGGGCGGCTGCCCGGCGCGCTGCGGGTCGCCCCCGGCGACGACCGGGACGAGATCCTCATGTGGCTCGACCTGACCGCCGCCGACACACCCGGACGCTGATCCGGTCGGTGCGGCCGGTCAGCTCGCGACGATCCGTCGGTGCGGCCGGTCAGCCCGCGACGACCACCTCGTCGCCGACCCGGACGACGCCGGGCTCCTCGGGGACGAGGTGCAGTCCGAAGAGGAGCTTCCGCCCGATGTTCCGGTGCCGGGCGAGGGTGCGCAGCGGCTCCTTCCCCTTCGCCCCCGTCTCCTGGTCGGTGGTGACGACCACGCAACGCTCGCAGGGCCCGGCCGCGCGGAACCGGACCCCGCCGACGCGCAGCCCACGGCCGGCCCAGGAATCCTCCGCCCAGGCCGCCGGGCCGTCCACCACCAGGTTCGGCCGGAACCGCGCCATCGGCACCGGCTCCTCACCGGCCTCGGCGAGCCATCCGTTGAGCGCGTCGAGGGAGGCGACGGTGGTCAGCAGCAGCGGGTAGGCGTCGGCGAAGTTGACCTGGTCGCCGGTGTCGTACCGCCGGTCGCCGGAGGGGATGTGCCGGCTCGGCCGGGCGAGCCAGACCAGGCGGGCAGTGCGGCCGAGGAACGCGCCGACCCAGGCGTCCGCCGCCGGCCCGGCGGAGAGCGCGGGCACGGGGTGCGGTCGGCTGCGGAAGGTGCGCACCGGGACCGGCTCGCCGGCCGCCGGCTCCGGCACGTCGAGGTCGGAACGGCCCCGGGCGCGCAGCAGCAGAGCGCCGTCGCGGGCCACCGCGCGGAGCCCGCTCAGCCCGGGCGCCTCCCGCTGGGTGATGCCGACGCCGTGGGCGTCGACGATCATCCAGCGCCGGTCGCCCGCCAGCCCCCAGGGCAGCACGCGCGCGTCGTCGTGGTCGAGCCGGTGGCAGCCCTTGACGGGGTACGTGTGGATCGCGGTCAGCCGCACCCGGTCACCATGCCACCCCGATGCCGTCCCCCGGGTACCAGTGGTTGGCCGGGGTCTCCCGGTAGGCGAGGAACCGCCGGCCGGTGCGCTCGGCGTGCTCGGCGAGGACGTTGGTGGCGGTGACGTTGTCGGTCAGCAGCATCGCGCCGGATGCCAGCTTGCCCTCGACGGCCTCGAACTCGCGCTTCTCGTGGGCCCGGCTGTGGTCGCTGTCGTGCAGGAAGAGGTCGACCGGCCGGTCCAGCGCGGCGATGGAGGCGATGGAGTCGCCGATCACCAGGTCGACCACGTCGGACCAGGGCGCGGTCTTGGCGAGGTACCCCGCCTCGGGGTTGATGTCCAGCGAGGTGACCCGGCCGGGGTGCCCGTCGGCGGCGTTGCGCAGCAGCGCGGCGGCCAGGACGCAACTGCCCAGTCCCTTGTCGACACCGGTCTCCACGACGTGCTTCGGCCGGGTGGCGCGGACGATCGCGTACCAGCCGATCCGCCGGGCGTAGCGGACGTGCCGGTCGGCGAGGCCGCGGCGGGCCGCGCCGGCGATGGTGGACTCGATGTGCGAGCGGAGCGCGTCGTCCGACTCGATCTCGCCGAAGTACGCGCGGACCTGCTTGACGGGGACGTCGCAGACCACGCTGACGAACCAGGCCAGGTGGTGCCGGCTCAGCTTGGTCAGGTCGTACGTGTAGTTGTGGTGCTCCCGGGAGGTGACCAGCCACCGGGCCGAGGTGCGCAGCACCTTGGCGTCGTGGCGGGCGACCCGGGCCAGGCGCTTGGGGAAGGCGGCGACGGGGGCGAGCGGAGTGCGGGCGATGGCCCGCCGGAGCTTCGTTGCGTCCACGAGAGGGTTCTACCAGGAGAAGGGAGGCAGAGGTGAGGAAACTTTCGGTCGAGCGGCCGACCGGACCGGCACGGACGGGGGTACGCGCGCGGGAACGGAGATAAGTAGCATCACGCCATGCCCCATCGCCAGTCGTACGCGGAGCCCGAGACCGAGTCTCTCGACCTCTCCCCAGCGGGGGAACAGCCGACCGGTAGGCGCCGTCGGCGGCGTCCGCGTCCGCGGTGGCAGCGCGTCGCCCTGATCACCTTCGTGGTGTTGGCGGTGCTCGGCGGCGGCGGCATGATCGCCGGCGGGCTCTACCTCCGCTCCGTCGAGTCCGACATCGAGCGTGTCGATGCCTTCGGGGGCGTGCCGGAGGAGTCCCGTCCCGAGGTCGTGGCGAAGGGCGCCATGAACATCATGATCCTGGGCAGCGACTCCCGCGACCCGGAGAACAGTTCCGGCTCCCGGACCGACACGATCATCCTGGCCCACCTGCCGAAGGACCGGTCCAGCGCTCAGCTCATCTCGATCCCCCGGGACAGCTGGGTCAACGTGCCCAAGTCTCCGGAGGGGCGCGGCGGCCGGGACGCGAAGATCAACGCCTCGTTCGCGTGGGGCGGGGTCCCGCTGATGGTGCAGACCGTCGAGAAGTTCACCGGCGTCCGCGTCGACCACGTGACGATGGTCGACTTCGCCGGCTTCAAGGAGATCGTCGACGCCCTGGGCGGCATCGAGATCACCGTCGACAAGGGCTTCACCTCGACCCACTCGCTGAACCCGGACGGTCGGCGAGAGTTCGTCGCGGGCCGACAGACCATGGACGGGGCCACCGCGCTCGACTATGCAAGGGAGCGCTACGCCTTCGCCGACGGCGACTTCAGGCGGATCAAGCATCAGCAGCAGGTGATCAAAGCGATCCTGGACAAGGCGGCCACCGGCGGTGTGCTCGCCAATCCCGCCAAGCTGAACTCCTTCGTGAAGGCGACGACGAACGCGGTGGCGGTCGACGAGTCGATGTCCCTCCTGGACCTCGCGATGGAGCTTCGCCACCTGCGCAGCGGCAACCTCGGTTTCTTCACGTGCCCCACGAAGGGAACGGGCCGGATGGGCAGCGAGAGCGTCGTCCTGGTCGACACGCCGAAGGCCAAGCGCCTCTTCGACGCGGTCCGCCGCGACGCCGTGCCGGAGATCCTGTCCGCCGCAAAGTAGGACTGTGAACTGGCTTGCTGGCTATGGTGGCCGGTCCGGCCTGGTCGTATCCTGCGGTCGCCCTTCGAGTCATGTTGCGTGGCGGAGGGCTTTCACGGGGGAAGGGCCGACCATGTCAAGCCAACCGGCGACCAGTCATTCCGGGCTTCCGCCCCATCTCGACGGGCTGGCTCAGCGGACGTTCGAACCGCAACTGCACGCCGCCCGTGAGGGCGCCGCGGCGCGGCTGTCCGCGGAACCGGTGACCAGCGGGTCGGATGCTGCCCCGGCGGCCAGCCGTACCGGTCTGGACACGACTGCGGTGCTGCCGTACGCCGGGTCCAAGGCCTCGTCCCGAACGCGTGGGTTGCGGGCGTGGATGATGACAGTTCCCATCGACGTCGCCGCGCTGCTCGCTCCGCTGCTGCTCAGTCAGAGCTACTGGCGCGGCACCCTGGCCAACGCCGCCCTCACCGTCGCCATCTTCGCGACCGGAGGGCTCTACCGGCCCCGCCGGCACGTGAGCATCCTCGACGAACTGCCAAGCCTCTGCGGGCGGTTGCTGGCCTCCGCCGCGGTGGTGGCCATCATCGCGGCGGAGCGCCACTCCTCGGTCGAGTACGTCGGCGGGTTCATGCGGGGCGTCGCGCTCTCCGCGGGCCTGGTGATCGTCGGCCGTGCCCTCAGCAGGGCGCTCACCGTCGTCCTGCGCAGGCGCCGCTGGGTGGAGCACAACGCCATCATCATCGGCAGCGGGCCCATCGGGCTCGAACTCGCCCGGCTGCTGCGCCGTTACCCGCAGTACGGTCTGCGGTTCGTCGGCTGCGTCGACGCCGCGTCGCGCCAGGGCACCGGAGCGCTCCCGCTCATCGGCACCCTCGACGACCTCGAACAACTGGTCCGGCTGTCGGAGTGCGAGGTGCTGGTCATCGCCGACCCGGACTGCCTCGAGTCCACCCTCATGGAGACCCTGTTGCGGCCGCGCAGCTCACGCTGCGATCTCTGGGCGGTGCCGCGCCTGTGGGGCTCCCGCTCACAGGGCGGGTACCCCGACCACATCGGCGCGATCCCGATCGTCAAGATCAGCGACATCTCGCTCTCCGGCCCGCGGTGGGCGATCAAGCGGGCCTCCGACGTGCTGTTCGCCTCGGTCGCGTTGGTCGTGCTGAGCCCGGTGCTGTTGCTCTGCGCCATCGCCACGTTCATCGACGGGGGCCGGGGCATCTTCTTCTACCAGGAGCGGATCGGCCGCTACGGCAAGCCGTTCAAGGTGATCAAGTTCCGGTCGATGCGGCCGGTGAACGAGCAGGAGTCCCAGACGAACTGGTCGATCGCGCATGACAAACGGGTCGGTCCGATCGGTCGGTTCATGCGCCGCACCTCCCTGGACGAACTGCCGCAGCTGTGGAACATTCTGCGCGGCGACATGAGCGTGGTCGGGCCGCGGCCGGAACGGCCGTACTTCGTCGAGAAGTTCTCGGCGGAGTACCCGACCTACGCGGCACGCCACCGGGTCCCTGTCGGGCTGACGGGGCTCGCGCAGGTGAGTGGCCTGCGGGGCGACACGCCGATCTCCGACCGGGCGCGGTTCGACAACTACTACGTCGAGAACTGGTCTCTCTGGCTCGACGTCAAGGTGGTGTTTCGCACCGTGACGGAGGTGTTCCGGGGCGGCGGCCGCTGACCGACGCGGTCCACGCGCGCGTGGACGGCGTCGGTCGAGCCGGCGACACCGTCAGCCGCTGCCCAGGAGCGGCATCGACTTGGGCCGGTATCCCTCGAAGTAGCGGCTCGGATCGGCCTGCAGCACCGATTCGAGCACGCTCCCGAAGACGTCCCGGAAGTCAACCGTGGCCTTGAGGTCGCCCTGGTCCAGATCCGTCAGGCTCGGGTGCTCACCGAGGAGACCGCCGGCGACGCGCTGGCCCAGGACGAGCACCGGACCCGCCGTGCCGTGGTCGGTGCCGTCCGAGGCGTTGGCGCGCACCCTGCGGCCGAACTCGCTGTAGACGACGACGGTGACCCGACGGCCGGCCTCCGACTGAGCCATCCGGTCGACGAATGACGACAGTGCGGCGTCGAGTTGCCCGAGCAGCAGTTCCTGCGTCGACAACTCGTCGGCATGGGTGTCGAAGCCGCCCAGGCTGACCGAGTAGACCCGGGTGGGAACCCCCACCTCCACGCATCTGGCGACCAGGGCGAGCTGGGCCGACAGCGCACTTTCGCCCCCCGTACCGGTGGCCGGAATGGCGGGTTCCATGTCTGCCTGCGGCGCTGCCGTCGCCTCGCCCGCGCCTCGGATGACCTGACGCAGTGCGAGCAGTTCGGTGTAGGCGGCAGCGGCTCGGGCCTGCAACTCAGGTTCGCCCGGCTCCACCTGACCGAGGTCGGCCACCAGGTCGGCGTCGATCCAGGGCGGCAACTCCAGACCCTGGTAGCTGACGCAGGAACCGATCCGTCGCCGCCCGACCAGCAGCGGCGGCAGCACCGGCTCGAAACTGACCGCCGTGCCCACTGGCGCGTCAATGTCGTCCAGCCACCGGCCGATCCAGCCGGTGCTGGCGGGGTTCGTGGGCGTGCCCGTCTGCCAGATGTCCATGGAGCGGAAGTGGCTGCGGTCGGGGCGCGGGTACCCGACCCCTTGGACGATCGCCAGGCGTCGGTCGTCCCACAGCCGCTTCAGACCGGTCATCACCGGGTTCAGCGCGAGCGTCTCGTTGAGGAGCAGCGTCTTCTCGGGGGGATACGCCAGCTCGGGCCGGCTGTCGTGGTACGCCGGGTCCGCGTACGGGATGACCGTGTTGAGGCCGTCGTTGCCGCCGTACAGGGTGACCAGCACGAGTGTCTCGGCAGGTGGCCCTTCGGCACGTTCGGCGGTGCCGATCAGCCGGGAGTAGGCGAACGCGCCGCTTCCGGCGGCCAACGCTGCCGCTCCGGTCACCCCTGAGGCGAGCAGGAACCGACGACGGGTGACGGCGTCCATCTCAGGTCACCGCGTATTCCGGGCTGACCAGGCCCAGAGTCAGCATCATGCGGGGATTGTCCGTCCGCCGCAGGACTTCGTACGTCCGGTTGGTCCACCTGTCGACGCAGAGCATGGCCGCTAGCTCCTCCGGTGTGAGACGGCCGAGCCGGACCTGGCTGGCCAGCTTTCCGGCAAGGCTGAGCTTCAGTCGGGCTGCCGCCGAGGTGAGCCACGCGGCGCCCGCCGGCCAACCCCCGACGCTCGGCGGGGCGAAGGGCCGTTGCCCAAGGCCGCCCAGCCCGTCGAAGAGCTGGATCAGCGTCTCACGAGGGATCTTGGCCGGCCGCAAGCCCAACTGGCGCATGGCGCCGACCATCCACTCGATCGGTTGCTTGACCATCGTGCCGGCGGTGGCTCGGAAGGCGTCGTCGGTGAACATGGCCCGCAGCATCGCGTTCGGCGCCGGGAAGGCCGCGACCATCCGCTTCCGGGTGGCCGGTGGGATCGGCTCGGTCGACGAGGCGTACCGGAACCACAGGCGGGTGGCGATGAACTCGGCGCAGGCCGGCTGCCGGAGCAGGAGATCGACGAGACTGCGGGCGGTGAAGGCGTCGGTGACGCCGAGGATCGTCTTGTCACCGCTGTCGTGGTCGTCGTGGTCCAGCGTCGCGCGTTCGGCGTGCAGGTCGATGCGCCAGCCGGTCAGTGCGCGACCGGCTTCCTTGACGTCGGCCTCGGTGTAGTTCCCGATGCCGAGCAGGAAGAGCTCGCAGAGCTCCCGGGCGAGATTCTCGTTGGGGGCTTTCCGTGTGTTGTAGTGCCCGTCCAACCAGTGCACGAGCGCCGGGTCGACCACCATCCGGCGGGCCATCTCGGCGACGTTCGGAGCCAGGCGGAGAGTGCGGTGCTGGGCCAACATCAGCTGCGGGCTCTTGACCTTGCGGATGGAGGTCGCCCAGTGGCCGTGCCAGAAGAAGAGCAACTTCTCGACCGCCTGGTGATCGGCCACGGTCATTCGGTCCAGCCACCACCGCGTCAGATGCTCGGACTGCTCCTCGCGGACCTTGTCGGCGGTCGTCCGCTGCCCGTCGTCGGGATTCGACAAACGACCGTAGGGATCGGGACCGAGCTGCGGAAACGGGGCGCTCATGGCACCGATGTCCGGGCCTGACGGTGCGGTCAGCCGCAGCACGGTGGCCTCGTAGCCGACCTTCGTCGCCGCCGCCAACTCCGCCGCCGTGGGTCCGAAACCGGCGCGGCGGAGCAGCAGCGCCACATCGTCGGTCATACGCCAACCATAGGCGACGCAGATCCGACCGCAATCCGCGTCCCGGCTCGACGGGGAGCCGTCGTGTGGCGGCGACGCGGGACGTGGTAGCGGGGACCTGGCTGCGGGCCGTCAGGCGGTTGGCGCAGGCGAACCTGACCCGAAGCCCTCCTCAACCGGCCCGACGGGCATCCCGGTGATGATCCGAGTTCGGTAGCATCCCGCCGTCGGAGTGCCGGTCGTAACGGTGTTGGGTGGTCGTCATGTCAGAGCAACCGCTGCCGGTTTCCGGTGCATCTCCACCGTCCCCGTGGCAGTCATCCTCGGCGCGGACACCGGCCACACTGGTCGACCGCTCGGTGGCCCTGGTGCACGAGTGGTTCGGCGCGACCGGCGGATCGGAGCAGGTCTTCCGCCAGATCGCCGATCTCGTTCCGCACGGCGAACGGTTCGTGCTGTGGAAGGACCACGACGCCGGCGAGACGGGGCTGCGGGAGTCGTGGTTGGCCCGGACACCCCTGCGCCACAGCAAGGCCGTCGCGTTGCCGCTGATGCCGTTGGTCTGGCGCACCCTCAGCCGGCAGCGATTCGACGTGGTCATCTCGTCGAGCCACGCCTTCGCGCACACCGTCAAGTTGGGTGCCCCGGAGACAACCACCCACCTCAGCTACGTCCACGCCCCGGCGCGGTACATCTGGAGCCCGGCGTTCGACGGCCGGGGTTCCAACCCGCTGCTGAGCGTGCCCCGGCGGATCCTGCAGGGCGTCGACGTCCGCCTCAGCGACCACGTGCGCGGCTACGCCGCCAACTCGCGTGAGGTGCAGACGCGGATCCGGCGGTACTGGCGGCGGGACGCGGTGGTCATCAACCCGCCGGTGGACGTGGAGTGGTTCGCCGCCGCACCGCCGGCCGACCGCGTCCAGGCCCGCGAATACCTGCTCGGAGTGGGACGGTGGATCCCGTACAAGAACTTCGACCTCATCATCGCGATCGCGGAGGCCGCCGGGATGCCGCTCGTGCTGGCCGGGTCCGGCCCGCAGGAGACGCAGCTGCGGCAGCTGGCCGAGCGGGCGAACGTTCCCGTCGTCTTCGAGGTCCGGCCCGACCGGGAGCGGCTGCGTCAGCTCTTCTGGGGTGCCCGCGCACTGCTGTTCCCGGTCCACGAGGACTTCGGCATCATTCCGGTCGAGGCGCAGGCGTGCGGCACTCCGGTCATCGGCCTGCGTCGGGGCGGCCTGCTGGAGACGGTGGTCGACGGCGAGACCGGCTTCCTCACGGATTCAACGGATCCCGCCGACCACGCCGCCCTCGTCCGGCGGCTCGACGAGCTGTCCGCCGAACGGATCGCCGCTCACGCCACCGGGTTCTCCCCCGCCCGCTTTGCCACCGAGATGACCGCCTGGATCGACGATGAGTGCCGCTGACCGGGATCGTCCGGCTCGGCCGGTGCGGATCCTGCACGTCAGTCACACCGGGCACCGGGGCGGCGCCGAACTGGCCCTTGCCCGGCTCCTCGCGGCCAGGCCGTCCTGGACAGCGGGGCTCTGCTGCCCGCCCGCCGGAGATGCCTTCGACGGGCTGGCCGCGTACGGGGTGACCCTCGATCCTCGGCTTCCGCAGCTTCCGGTCGGGGGGACCCGCAGCCGCAGCCCGATGCTCGCCGCGCGGTACCTGACGTCGCTCCGCGCCGCTGCCGGCGCCCTGCGGGGCAGTGCGCTGTTCGGTGCGGCCGACGTGATCCACGCGAACACCGCCGCCGCCGCCATCATCTCGGCCCTGGCGAACCGGGGCCGATCGGTTCCGTTGGTGGTCCACCTCCGCGACCTGGTCACCCCCGAGAGCATGGGCCGGTTCGGGTATGCCGCCTTCACCCGGTTGGCGCTCCCGCACGTCGCCGGGGTGATCGCCAACTCGCAGACGACCCTCGCCTCCGCCGCCGGCCGGCTTCCGGCCGGTGCCCGTCGGGTGGTGCTCCAGTCTCCCAGCGGCCTTCGGGAGCGGGTCACCCAGCCGCACGTCCGTGACCAGGTCCGCGCCGTCGGCATGGTCGGCCGCCTGCAACGGTGGAAGGGCCAGCACGTCTTCCTACGCGCGTTCGCCGCTGTCTTCCGCGGCACGGACGTACGCGCCTGTCTCGCCGGGGCGCCCCTGTTCGACGAGGCCGCCTACGAGCAGGAACTGCGGGACCTCGTCGTCGAGCTGGGCATCGCGGGGCAGGTCGACTTCCTCGGGCACGTGGACGACGTGCCCGCCTTCGTCGACTCGGTGGACGTGCTGGTGCACGCATCCGTCCGGCCCGAACCGCTCGGCCAGACCGTGCTTCAGGGGTTGGCCCGCGCCAAGCCGTTGGTCGCGACAGAGGGCGGCGGGCCGAGCGAGTGGATCCGCAGCGGAGCCAACGGCTTGCTCGTACCGCCGGACCGGCCGGACGCCCTCGCGGCGGCCCTGCGCAAGCTCGCTGATTCCCGCGAGACGCGGAAGGAACTCGCAGCCGGCGCGGCCGCGACGCCCGGTATCCTCTCCGACGCCGAGTGCGCACGGGCCCATGCCGCCTTCTTCCAGGTGTTCGCTCCGGCAACTGGCTCGTCTCTGACGGAAAGGCGGTAGGCATGGACGCTCCCCGTCACCCGCTGCGGGTTGCGTACGTCCTCCTACGAGACCCGAGCTACAGCGAGACCTTCATCACGTCCGAGATCGAGGCGGTCCGGGCCACAGGTGCGATCGTGGAGGTTTTCGTCGCGCGACAGGGCGGCCGGGACGCCGAGATGCAGCAGGTCGCCGGCACGCTCCTGCGGCACCCGCTCCGCGCGCAGGAGGAGGTGCGGGCGCTTGGCGCGTCGTACCTGCCCCGGGCCGTACTCGCGGCCGGTCACGCGGACCGGCTCGCCGGCCCGGTCGCCAACTTCCGCCCGGACGTGCTGCACACGCACTTCGTGAACCTGCCGACCGCCGTCGCCGTCCTGGTCGGCCGGCGGATCGGGGTCCCGGTGACGGCGATGGCGCACGCCGCCGATTTCCTGCTGGACCCGAACGGAGCGGCCCTGGACCGCCGGCTCCAGCTGCTCAGCCACCTCTTCGTCATCTCGCGGGCCACGGCGGGGCAACTGACCGAGCGGGGCGCGAACCTGTCGACGATCCCGCACGGGGTGGTCCGTGCGGCGTTCGACGGGGAGATCACGGAGCCCCGGCCGCGTCCGAGCGGCGACGTGACCCGCCTGGTCACCGTCGCGCGGCTCGTGGAGAAGAAGGGTGTAGACACGGCGATCGACGGCGTCGCCCAACTGGTCCACGGCGGCCTCCCGGTGCGCTACGACGTGTACGGCGACGGGCCGCTTCGGACGACGCTGCAGGAGCGTGCCAGCGCGGCAGGCCTCGCCGACGTGGTCACCTTCCACGGCGCGGTGAGCCACCGAGTGGCGACTGCCGCACTCGCCGACGCCGACGCCGCTGTGCTGCCGTGCCGCCAGGCGGCGGACGGTGACCTGGACGGCATTCCCGTCTTCCTCATGGAGGCCGCCAGCCGGGGAGTGCCGGTCGTCACGACCGCCGTGTCGGGCATTCCCGAGTTGATGGGCCCGGCCGGCGGCTGGCAGGTGCCACCGAACGATCCGCAGTCCCTGGCCGACGCGGTGCGGCACCTCGTGCACAGCCCCGAGGAGCGGTGGCGACGGGCCACCAACCTCGCGGTCCGGCTCCGCGAGGAGTTCTCCCCCGGATTGCAGGCCCAGCGGCTGCTCGCCGTCTGGAATCGGCTGGCGGGCCGGGGGGATCTCGCTCCGGCCGGCGCCGACGAGGGAATCCTGGGCGCCGGGCCGGCGACCGGGACGGGTCCGCAGGGCGCCACCACCGAGGAGGCCGGGGCGAGATGGACCTGACGGTCGTCGTCACCTTCTTTCCGCTCCCGCAGGACCGGGGCGACCCCATTCGGGTGTTGATGATGCTGCGCACCCTGGCGCGGGTCCAGCCCTACACGCTGTTCGTGGTCCGCCGCCCGGAGACCACCCCCGAACAGGTGACTCAGCTACGTGCCCTGCTGCCCGGTGTCACCGTGCGGGACTTCAGTGCTTCGCCGTATCGGCTGAACCGGCTCGGGCCGCTCGGCCGCTACCAGGAATCCCTGCGCGACGGCCTGCCGCCGTGGGTACGCACCCGCTACAGCCAGGACCTGCACGAGGCACTCCGCACCCGCACCGGGGCAGGACTGGCCATCGGCGAGGCGGCGGGGGCGTACGTCCGGGACACCTCCCTGCGGTGGCACTGGGACAAGGCGAACGTGCTGGCCACCAGCAGTCGCCAGGACATCGACGAGGCAGCCGGTGTGGCCCACCACCTCAGGGCGCACTACCTGGCCCGCATCTCCACCCGTTTCGAGGAGCAGGCCCTGGCGAACGCGACCACGGTCTCGGTCACGAGTGAGGAGGAGGCGACGCGACTGGCACGGACGTACGGTCGCACGCCCGACTTCATCCTGCCCAGCTGCGTGCCGCAGCCGGACGGTTACGCGCCCCGCCCGCTCGACCGGCGGCTGGTCTGGCTCAGCAGCTTCTCGTACCAGTCGAACCTACTCGGCCTGCGGCGATTCCTTGCCGAGGGTTGGCCGCAGTTGAGCCGCGCCGGGTTCACTCTCGAACTCGTCGGCTCGGGTCTCACCGACTCGGTTCGCGACAGCTTGACCGGGCACGAAGGCCTGGAGGTCGTCGGCTGGGCCCCCGATCTCCGCCCTGTCCTCGCCCGGGCCCGGGCCGCCGTGGTGCCGCTCTGGAGCGGAGCCGGGGTGAAGCTGAAGACGCTCACCCTTCTCGCACACGCGGTTCCCGTGTTCAGCACGCCGGTGGGCCTTGAGGGCGTCCCTCCGACCGACGCGGTCCGCGCGGCCGACACTCCCGAAGGGCTCGCCGCCGCGCTCCTCGCGGCCGATTCCGCGCAGCTCGACCGGATGGCCACCGAGGCGCGGCGCCTGGTACGGGAACGGTTCTCGGAGGCGCACTTCGCGGACCAGCTGGTGGGCTCGCTCGGCCGGTACGGCATGCTGGGCGAGACCGTTCCGCACGAGGGTCCGTGATGTCGACGCGGAAGCTCGTGTCCGCGTCGTTCGCGAACTTGCTGATCCCGATCAGCGGCCTGCTGGTCAGCCCGTTTCTCTCCCGTGAGCTGGGTCCCGAGGGCCGGGGCGTCTACGCGGCGTTGACTCTGCCGATCGTGGTGTGGGGCTGGATCGGCACGTTCGGCCTCCAGGACGCGCTCAGCTACCACGTCCGGCAGCGCCAACTGTCCAGCCGCGCCGCGGCGAAGGTGAGCCTCGTGGCGATGGCACCGCTCAGCGTGCTCGCCGTCGGCCTGCTGGCGGTGCTCGGGTTCGTCCTGTTCTCGGACGCCGACCAGTACCGCGAGTTCCTGGTCCTGGCGCTGCTGGCCCCCCTGCACGTGGTGGCGAACCTGTTCATCGGCGCGTTGACCGGCAACTCGGACATCAGCGGGTTGAACCTGGTGAAAGTCGTGCCGGCGATGGTCCGGACCGGGCTGGTGATCTTCGTCTGCCTGGCGTTCGACGTGAACGCGTACCAGGCCGGGCTCATCTTCGCCGGCTCGGTCCTGACCGGGGTGGTCCTCGGGCTGGTACGGCTCTGGGCGGCGCCCGACACGGGTCCGGTGGAGGCGGCGCCACGGGTACCCACCGGCTCGCTCATCCGTTACGCCCTGCTCTGCCTGCCCGGCGTGCTGGCCGCGGTTTCCAGCGCCCGCCTGGGTCAGATCATCGGGCTGCCGTTGATCGGCGCCCGAGAGCTCGGCTACTACGCGGTCGCGGTCAGTGTCGCGGAGATTCCGATGGTCATGGCCACCGCCGCCAGGTCGATGCTGATGGGCCGTCAGGCCAGTGGCGACGTCCGGGCGGCGACCCAGGTCGCCCGGCTCGCGGTCCTGGCGTCCGGCGTGGCGTGCAGCGTGCTGGCGCTCATCGCCGGGTTCGCCGTGCCGCTGGTCTTCGGCACCGCGTTCACGCCGGCCGTGGCGCCGACGATCATCCTCTGCGCCGCCACCGTCCTGTACGCCTGCATGACCATCTACTCGGCGGCGCTGCTGGCGCACAACCGGCCCGCCTGGTCGTCCACCGCACTGGTGACGGGTTCCCTGGCCGGCGTGGTGGCGCTGCTGGTGCTCGCCCGGTTCGGCGCTGTCGGGGCTGCGGTCGCGAGCTTCATCGGCTACGCCGTCACCATGATCATCACAGCGCTGGGAGTCGGACGGGTGCCGGAACTACGCTCGCTACGCATGCTGACGGTGCCGTACGACGACGACCTGCGTCTCATCCGCAACAGGGTCGCCACGATTACCGCCCGTCTGCGCCGAGCGGATGTGACAGGCTCCGGTCCGGGCACGGGGACGCCCGCTGAGCCACCCAGCACCTCCCTCGTGGGGCGTGCCGTGGCCGCGGGCCACCGGCTCGGCCCGGGCACCGTCGGGGCAGCCGCGCTGATCGTCGTGGCCTGGCTGCGGATCGTCTCCGCGCAGACGATGCAGCTCCTCACCGCCGGACGGCCGACGTTCAACTCCCGCGAGGTGGGCGGATCGCCTGTGGCCGACCTGATCGGCGACGGTCTCACGCTGCTGTACCTCCTCCTGGCCGCCGGCCTCGCCGCGCACGGACTCTGGCGCCACCGGCCGACCGGGTACCGGTGGCTGGCCGTCGCCCTTGCCGCGCTGCTGGCGATCGAGTGCGCTGCTCTGCTGCACGGGCAGACGCCCGGCGCCGTCGCGGCGGCCTTTCCGCTGACGGCGATCGCGATCTGGGCGCAGCGACCTCGGACAGCGGTACTGGGCGTCATCGGCGCCCTGGCGGGGCTCACCGCTCTCGGTTCGATGATCTTCGCCGTCGTGCGGCCCGACCTGGCGCTCCTCACAGGAGCGGCGGCGGGAGACAAGACGGTCCTGCTCGGCGGCCTGCTCACGGGGCCATACCTGCACTCGAACGTGCTCGGTCTCGCACTGGCGCTCGGTGTCGCCTTCGTCTTCTACCTGCGCCATCCCGCGCTCCGCTGGACCTGCCTCGCCCTGATCCTCGTCGCCCTGTACTGGACCGGTTCGCGAACGAGCCAGCTCGCCGCGGCCGCGGTGGTCGGGTCGTACCTCGCGATCCGGCTGCTCCGGGGGCAGAGCTGGCCGGCCTCTGTTCTGTTCGCCGCCGGAGCGCTGCTGGTGGGTGTGGTGCCGCTGGTCACCAGCGACCCGGCGAGCTTCAGCGAGAGAGGCCAGATCTGGGGCGGCCTGCTCGAGCGGTGGAGCGAGAGCCCGTTGGTCGGTTGGGGTCCGGAGGTCTTCCAGGATCCGGCCGTCACCGCCCTGATCGGCGGCCAGTTCAACCACGGCCACAACGTCATGGTGCAGTTGCTCGTCGTCGGCGGCCTGGTGGCCCTCGTGCCGTTCGTGCTGCTGTGCGCCCTGGCCTGGAAGCGAGCCGCCGCGCTCACCGCCGGTGGTCAGCCGGCCCCGCTGCTTTTCCTCGTCGCACTCGCGCAGGTGTCGTGGCTGGAGGCGTCTCACGTATCGACGACGCTGACCGGCTACGTGACCTGGCTGCCGATACTGGCGATCGCGCTGGCCACCCGGCCTACGGCACCGCTCCCCCCGGATGCGAGCGTGCCCACCGCACCGCGGTCGCCGGAGCAGCCGACGGTCGTCCGAGGACGCTTGTCGGTGCCGATGCCCACGACCGCCGAGCAGTAGGCGGTCCTGCCCTGGCGCCTCTGTGAACGGTGCTGCTCTCGTGCCACCCGAAACAGGCTGGCCGGGCGGGCCGCGAGCGGGTGTCGCTGTGCTCAGAAGGGCCGGACCGGCCGGGCGGAGCAAGCCCGGCCGGGAAGTGGCAGAGACGCCGGCTGGCGCGTCAGAAGAGGGCGACGTCGCGGAGGTAGTTGGCGACCCGGCGCAACCGGTTGGCGCCGTCGACCGGCGCCGTCATCCGGAACACGAGTTGACTGTCGACGCGGCCGCTGTCGCCTCCTCGCCAGTAGGCGACGATCACCAGGCCGTACCGCTGTTCACCGTCGATCTGCAGCTGGCTGGACTCGGCGAAGGCGACGTTGTCTCCACCACGCGTCCACTGCAGGTTCCAGGCTTCCTCTGCCTGGCGCATGGCGGTCTGCCGCTTCGCGTCGCAGGGCTGCAGGCAGTCCCGCACGATCAGCTCGCCGCCGATCGCGTCGGCCCCGGTCGCGGGCGTGCCGCAGTTGTACTTGACGAACTCCTCGCCCCGGCCGGCGAGCGTGCACTCCCAGTCCACTGGGACCTTGACCGGGAAGGGGAGACCCTCCAGGCCGGTCACCGTGCGAACGTTGTCGCGGGTACCGAACTTCGGCCACTGGCTCGGCCACGCTCCGGACTTCGGCGGCTCGATACCGGGCGACTGCGGCGGCGAGGTTGGCAACGCCGGCGGTCCGGCCGTGCTGCTGCCACTGCTGCTCGGCGACGCCGCCACCTGCGGCGGCGCCTCGTCATCCGCCCCCACCCAGAAATACACGCCACCGGCGCCGGCGAGCAGCACCAGGACCAACGCAGCGATCCCGACCAGGAGCCCGGTCCGCCGACGGGGCTTCGAGGGTGTGATGCGACGGTCCTGCGGGGCGAACGGGTCGGCCGGGGCCGGGACGGTGGACGGGTTGGGCCGCACGAACGGCATCTGGGCCGTGGCACCGTCCGCCGGCACCAGGTCATCCGGAGACGCGGCGGGCGAGGCCGGAGCGGCCGACACCGGCGTTGGGGACGCCGACACCGGCTGGCCGGAGACCGGGGTCGCCTGCACCGCCCAGGGCGCGTGGGGCATCCCCGACACGGGCTGCGGAACTCCTGAGACCGGCTGCGGAACACCGGAGACGGGATGCGGCACCCCACTGACCTGCTGGGGCATCCCCGAGACCGGACGGTCGGCCGTCGGATCCGGGGTGTACTCCACACCGAGCGCGCGGAACAGCTTCTCCGCCCCCGGCCCGACCTCCGCCGAGTACGCGACCCAGGGCGCGGCGGCCGAGAAGTCGGCGTACGCGTAAGGCAGGGGATCCGCCGCCTGCGCCAGGGAGTTCGTCATCCCGGCGAACGCCTCCCGCCAGCCTGGGGCGGCGGCGACGGCGGCGTCCAGGACGGCAACGGTGACCAGGCGACCCTGCTCGTCGATGGCCGCCCATGCCTTGCCGACCGGCGAACTGCCCAGCACGTGGGTGAACCTGTAGGGACCTCCCGGCTGCATGCCAACTCCTCTGTTCAACCGCCGTGCGGATCCTACAGAGGTGGTGCCAGCGCCTTCGCCTGCCCGTCGTGCGCCTGACACTTGCCGGGATTCCGGAGACGTCTGACGTGCCTCCGGGAGTCACCGGCCGACCGCGCAACGTGGCTCGGTGAGGAGGCTTGCTCGGTGAAAGTTTTCATGCATAGAGTCAGCGTGTGAATGACGGAGCTGTCGCGGCGCCCACCGACCAGGTGTCGGGCCTGTTCCAGGGGGTCCGGCTCACCCCCACCCAGCGCCGCATCGCGCACTGCCTGGTGCAGCACGCGCCGACCGTGGCGTACCTGTCGGCCGCCGAGGTGGCCGAGCTGGCGGGCGTCAGTCAGCCGTCGGTCACCCGGTTCGCGGTGGCGCTCGGCCACGACGGCTACCCCGCGCTGCGCCGCCGGCTCCGCGAGCTGACCGCCGGCGCGCCGGACGGTCCCGCCGACGCCGGCAACGAACTCCAGCAGGCGGTACGCGCCGAGATCGGCAACCTCGACCGGCTCGCCGGGCAGCTCGCCGACCGGGAGCGCATCGCCGAGACGGGGCGGCTGCTGGCCGCCAGCCGTCCCCTGCCGGTGCTCGGCCTGCGGGCCGCCGCGCCGCTGGCCGCGTACTTCGCCTACTTCGCCGCCAAGGTGCACCCCGACGTGCGGGTCCTCGACGACGGCGGCAGCCTGCTCACCGACCGCCTCGAACAGGCCGCCGAGGCCGGAGCCGGCGCCCTGCTCGCCTTCGTGCTGCCCCGCTACCCCCGGGAGACCCTCGACGCGCTGCGCGAGGCGCGGGCCGCCGGACTGCGGGTGGTGGCCATCACCGACTCGCCGGTCAGCCCGGCCACCGAGCACGCCGACGTGGTGCTGCCCGCCGCGGTGGGCGCGCAGCTCGTCTTCGACCTGCACACCGCCCCGATGACCCTGGCCATGGTGCTGCTCCAGGCCATCTGTGACGCCGACCCCGCCGACACCCAACGCCGGCTGGAGGCCTTCGAGGCGTCCGCCGCCCGCCGCCAGTTGTTCCTCGGCTGAGAGGAGACCCGAGATGTCCCAGCCCGTCCGCGCCGCACGCGGCACCGAACGCACCGCCCGAGGCTGGCCCCAGGAGGCCGCGCTGCGGATGCTGATGAACAACCTCGACCCGGAGGTGGCCGAGCGCCCCGAGGACCTGGTGGTCTACGGCGGCACCGGGAAGGCCGCGCGGGACTGGCCGTCGTACCACGCGCTGGTGCGCACCCTGACCGACCTGCGCGACGACGAGACCATGCTGGTGCAGTCCGGCCGGCCGGTTGGCGTCATGCGTACGCACGAGTGGGCGCCCCGGGTGCTGCTGGCCAACTCCAACCTGGTCGGCGACTGGGCGACCTGGCCGGAGTTCCGCCGCCTGGAGCAGCTCGGCCTCACCATGTACGGGCAGATGACCGCCGGTTCCTGGATCTACATCGGCACCCAGGGCATCCTCCAGGGCACCTACGAGACGTTCGCCGCCGTCGCCGCCAAGATCGCCGGCGCCCGTGGCGACGGGCAGGAGCTCAGCGGTGGCACGCTCGCCGGCACGCTGACGTTGACCGCCGGCTGCGGCGGCATGGGCGGGGCGCAGCCCCTCGCGGTCACCATGAACGGCGGCGCCTGCCTGATCGTCGACGTGGACCGCAGCCGGCTGGACCGCCGCGTGCACGACCGCTACCTCGACGAGGTGGCCGACTCCCTCGACGACGCCGTCGAGCGGGTCCTCGCCGCGAAGCGGGACCGCCGCGCGCTGAGCGTCGGCGTGGTCGGCAACGCGGCCACGGTCTTCCCGGAGCTGCTGCGCCGGGGCGTCGACGTCGACGTCGTGACCGATCAGACCAGCGCGCACGACCCGCTGTCGTACCTGCCGGAGGGGGTGGAGCTGGCCGACGCCCGCGACTACGCGGCGGCGAAGCCGGCCGAGTTCACCGACCGGGCGCGGGCGTCGATGGCGCGGCACGTCGAGGCGATGGTCGGGTTCCTCGACGCCGGGGCGGAGGTCTTCGACTACGGCAACTCGATCCGGGGCGAGGCCAGGCTCGGCGGGTACGAGCGGGCCTTCGACTTCCCCGGCTTCGTGCCAGCGTACATCCGGCCGTTGTTCTGCGAGGGCAAGGGCCCGTTCCGGTGGGCGGCGCTCTCCGGCGACCCGGCCGACATCGCCGCCACCGACCGGGCGATCCTGGACCTGTTCCCCGAGAACGAGTCCCTGGCCCGGTGGATCCGGATGGCCGGCGAGCGGGTCGCCTTCCAGGGCCTGCCGGCGCGGATCTGCTGGCTCGGCTACGGCGAGCGCGACAGGGCGGGGGTGCGGTTCAACGAGATGGTGGCCTCCGGCGAGCTCTCCGCGCCCGTGGTGATCGGCCGGGACCACCTCGACTGCGGCAGCGTGGCGAGCCCCTACCGGGAGACCGAGGCGATGGCCGACGGCTCCGACGCGATCGCCGACTGGCCGCTGCTCAACGCGCTCGTCAACACCGCCAGCGGGGCGTCCTGGGTGTCGATCCACCACGGCGGCGGGGTGGGCATCGGCCGGTCGATCCACGCCGGTCAGGTCTGCGTGGCCGACGGCACCACCCTGGCCGGGCAGAAGATCGAGCGGGTGCTCACCAACGACCCGGCGATGGGCGTAATCCGGCACGTGGACGCCGGCTACGACGCCGCCCGCGAGGTCGCGGAGGCCACCGGCGTACGGGTGCCGATGGCGGAGGGCGGCAACCCGTGAGCGGCCTCGCCGCCCGGTTCCGGGCGCTGTGGGACGAGCTCGCTCCGGTCGGGCGGGACGAGCGCAGCGGCGGCTACCTGCGGTACGCGCTGACCGGGCCGGAGCTGCGGCTGCGGGAGTGGTTCCGCGGGCAGGCCGACCGCCGGGCCATGCCGGTCACCGAGGACGGCAACGGCAACCTCTTCGCCTGGTGGGGTGAGCCGGAGGCGGGCGGCGCGGTGCTGACCGGCAGCCACTTCGACTCCGTGCCGCACGGCGGGGCCTACGACGGGCCGCTCGGCATCGTCAGCGCGTTCCTCGCGGTCGACGAGCTGCGCGCGGCCGGCGTCGCGCCGGCCCGGCCCGTGGCGGTCGGCGCGTTCGTCGAGGAGGAGGGGGCCCGGTTCGGCGTACCCTGCCTCGGGTCCCGGCTGCTGGCCGGGGAGATCGCGGTGGACCGCGCGGCCGGGCTGCGCGACGCCGACGGGGTGAGCTTCGCCGAGGCGCTGGGCGCCCGGCCGGCGGGCGCCCGGCCGGAGCTGGTCGGCCGCTTCGTCGCCTTCGTCGAGCTGCACGTGGAGCAGGGCCGCGCGCTGGTCGAGGCCGACGCGCCCGTCGCGGTCGCCAGCGCGATCTGGCCGCACGGCCGCTGGCGCTTCGAGTTCACCGGCGAGGGCAACCACGCCGGCACGACCCGGATGTCCGACCGCCGCGACCCCATGCTGACGTACGCCTTCACCGTGCTGGCGGCGAACAAGGAGGCCCGGCTGCGCGGCGCCCACGCCACCGTCGGCCGGGTGGCGGTGGAGCCGAACGCCACCAACGCGATCCCGTCGAGGGTGACCGGGTGGCTGGACGCCCGGGCCGCCGAGCCGGAGACGCTGACGGGGCTTGTCGACGCGGTCCGCGCGAAGGCCGCCGAGCGGGCCCGCCGCGACGGTACGGAGGTGGCGCTGACCGAGGAGTCGGCCACCCCGCTGGTCGCCTTCGACGGTGGCCTGGCCGGCCGGCTCGCGGCCCTGCTCGACGCGCCGGTGCTGCCGACCGGGGCCGGGCACGACGCCGGGGTGCTCGCCGCGCACGTGCCCACGGCGATGCTCTTCGTGCGCAACCCGACCGGGGTGTCGCACTCCCCGGCCGAGTCGGCCAGCGACGACGACTGCGCCGCCGGGGTCACCGCCCTGGCCCGGGTCCTGAAGGAGCTGACATGCCGCTGACCGCGGTCGGGCGACGTGCTCCTTCCCGTCGGCGGGGCCGGGGTAGCTGTTGCGGCCCTTTCGAGCTGATGTCGCAGACGATTCAGCCCGGCGGCGGCCGACCGACGCCGCACGCCCACCAGCCCGGCGGCGATCCGCCGGCACCACAGCCGATCCGGCCCCACCGTGATCGACTGACGTCGCAGACGATTCAGCCCGGCGGCGGCCGACCGACGCCGCACGCCCACCAGCCCGGCGGCGATCCGCCGGCACCACAGCCGATCCGGCCCCACCGTGATCGACTGATGTCGCAGACGATTCAGCTCGAAAGGGGGCGGACGACATGACCGCGACCCGCTGGCTGGCCGAGTACGCCTGGCTGCCCGAGCACGCCGAGCCGACCGCCGACGTGCTGATCGAGACGGCCGACGGGCGGATCACCGGGGTCACGCCGCTGACCGGCGGGCCCGGCGTCACCACCGGCGTGGAGGTGCTCGGCGACGCCGTCCGGCTGCCCGGGCTGACCCTGCCGGGGCTCGCCAACGCGCACTCGCACGCCTTCCACCGGGCGCTGCGCGGGCGCACCCACGGCGGACGCGGCGACTTCTGGACGTGGCGCGACCGGATGTACGCGGTCGCCGCCCGACTCGACCCGGACTCGTACCTGGCCCTGGCCCGGGCCGTCTACGCCGAGATGGCGCTGGCCGGGATCACCTGCGTCGGCGAGTTCCACTACCTGCACCACGACCCGGACGGCACCCCGTACGCCGACCCGAACGCGATGAGCGAGGCGCTGGTCGAGGCCGCCGCGCACGCCGGGATCCGGATCACCCTGCTGGACACCTGCTATCTCACCGCCACCGTCGACGGGCAGCCGCTCGCCGGGCCGCAGCGGCGCTTCGGCGACGGCGACGCGCTGCGCTGGGCGGAACGGGCCGCCGCGTTCGCGCCCACCGACGACCACGCCCGCGTGGGCGCCGCGATCCACTCGGTGCGCGCGGTGCCGGCCGGGCAGCTCGCCACGGTGGCCAACTGGGCGGACAGCAGGGGCGCGCCCCTGCACGTGCACCTGTCCGAGCAGCCCGCCGAGAACGACGCCTGCCGGGCCGCCCACGGCCGCACCCCCACCCGGCTGCTCGCCGACCACGGGGCGCTCGGCCCGGACACCACGGCCGTGCACGCCACCCACCTGACCGGCGGCGACCTCACCCTGCTCGCCGACGCCGGCACGGGCGTCTGCCTCTGCCCCACCACCGAGCGGGACCTGGCCGACGGGATCGGCCCGGCCCGGCGCATGGCCGACGTCGGCCTGCCGCTCAGCCTGGGCAGCGACAGCCACGCCGTGGTCGACCTCTTCGAGGAGGCGCGCGCCGTCGAACTGGACGAGCGACTGCGCACCCGCCGCCGCGGCCACTTCGGCGCCGCCGAGCTGCGCGACGCGGCCACCGTGGGCGGCCACGCCGCGCTGGGCTGGCGCGACGCCGGGCGGCTCGCCGTCGGTGCCCGCGCCGACCTGGTGACCGTACGGCTGGACAGCCCGCGCACGGCCGGCGTACCCCCGGTGGGGGTGTTCTTCGCGGCGGGCGCGGCCGACGTCACGCACGTCGTGGTGGACGGCCGGCCGGTGGTGCGCGAGGGCCGGCACCTGACCGTCGACGTGCCGACTGAGCTGACAGCGGCGATCGAGGAGGTGACGTCATGAGCAGCCTGCTGGTCGACGACATCGGCGAGCTGGTGACCAACGACCTCGGGGGCGAGGGCGGCCCGCTGGGCATCCGGCGCGACGTCGCCCTGCTGGTCGAGGACGGGCGGGTGGCCTGGGTCGGACCGGCCCGCGACGCGCCAGCCGCCGACCGGCGCCTGGACGCGCGGGGCGCCGCCGTGCTGCCCGGCTTCGTCGACAGCCACGCCCACCTGGTCTTCGCCGGGGACCGGGCCGCCGAGTTCGCCGCCCGGATGGCCGGGCAGCCGTACACCGGCGGCGGCATCCGGACCACGGTCGGCGCCACCCGGGCCGCCAACGACGACGAGCTGCGGGCCACCGTGCGCCGGCTGCGCGACGAGGCGCTGCGGCAGGGCACCACCACGATCGAGATCAAGAGCGGGTACGGCCTCACCGTCGCCGACGAGGCCCGCTCGCTGCGGATCGCCGCCGAGGTCAGCGAGGAGACCACCTTCCTCGGCGCCCACGTGGTCCCCGCCGAGTACGCCGACCGCCCCGACGACTACGTGGGTCTGGTGTGCGGGCCGATGCTGGCCGCCGCCGCGCCGCACGCGCGCTGGGTCGACGTCTTCTGCGAGCGGGGCGCCTTCGACGCCGACCATACCCGGGCGATCCTGACCTGCGGGCAGGCCGCCGGGCTGGGCGTGCGGGTGCACGCCAACCAGCTCGGCCCCGGCCCGGGCGTCCGGCTCGGCGTGGAACTGGGCGCGGCGAGCGTCGACCACTGCACCCATCTGACCGACGCCGACGTCGACGCGCTGGCCTCGACCCGGGTCGGCGACACGTCCGACGGGGGCGGGCACACCGCCACCGTGGCGACCCTGCTGCCCGGCGCCGAGTTCTCGACCCGCTCGCCCTACCCGGACGCCCGCCGGCTGCTCGACGCCGGGGTCACCGTGGCACTGGCGACCGACTGCAACCCCGGCTCGTCGTACACCTCGTCGATGCCGTTCTGCGTGGCGCTCGCCGTACGCGAGATGCGGATGACCCCGGCGGAGGCCGTCTGGGCGGCGACCGCCGGCGGCGCGCGGGCGCTGCGCCGCGACGACGTCGGGGTGCTCCGGCCCGGGGCCCGGGCCGACCTCGTGATCCTCGACGCCCCGTCCCACCTGCACCTGGCCTACCGGCCGGGTGTGCCACTGATCCGCCAGGTCCTGCGCAACGGAGTCCCCCAATGACGCCTGTCTCCATCCTGCCCACCGGCATCTCCCCCGCGGACGTGCTCGCCGTGGCGCGCGGCACCGCCAAGGTCGTGCTCGACCCGGCCGCCGTGGACGCGATGACCACCAGCCGGTCCATCGTGGACGGCATCGAGGCCGCCGGCCGGCCGGTCTACGGCGTCTCCACCGGCTTCGGCGCGCTGGCGAACACCTTCGTCGCGCCGGAGCGGCGCGCCGAGCTGCAGCACGCGCTGATCCGCTCGCACGCCGCCGGGGTCGGCGCGCCGATGCCGCGCGAGGTGGTGCGGGCGATGATGCTGCTGCGGGCCCGCTCGCTGGCGCTCGGCCGCTCCGGGGTCCGGCCGCTGGTCGCCGAGGCGCTGGTCGACCTGCTCAACCACGACGTGACGCCGTGGGTGCCCGAGCACGGCTCGCTGGGCGCCTCCGGCGACCTGGCGCCGCTGGCGCACTGCGCGCTGGTGCTGCTCGGCGAGGGGTGGGTGCTCGGCCCGGCCGGCGAGCGGGTGCCCGCCGCCGACGCGCTGCGCCAGGCGGGGCTGACGCCCGTCGAGCTGGCCGCGAAGGAGGGGCTGGCGCTGATCAACGGCACCGACGGCATGCTCGGCATGCTGCTGCTGGCGATCCACGACGCCGCGCACCTGTTCACGATGGCCGACGTCACCGCCGCCCTCGCCATCGAGGCGATGCTCGGCTCGGAGCGGCCGTTCCTGCCGGAGCTGCACGCCATCCGGCCGCACCCCGGCCAGTCGACCTCGGCGGCGAACATCCACCGGCTGCTCCAGGACTCCCGGGTGATGGACTCGCACCGCGACGACCTGGCGCACGCGGTGCAGGACGCGTACTCGATGCGCTGCGCGCCGCAGGTCGCCGGGGCGGCCCGGGACACGCTCGACTTCGTCCGCACCGTGGCCGACCGGGAGCTGGTCTCGGTGGTGGACAACCCGGTGGTGCTGCCGGACGGCCGGGTCGAGTCGACCGGAAACTTCCACGGCGCGCCGCTCGGCTTCGCCGCGGACTTCCTCGCCATCGCCGCCGCCGAGGTGGGCGCGATCGCCGAGCGCCGGGTGGACCGGCTGC